>NZ_JBHWJT010000021.1:0-190276 GCF_042731325.1 Streptomyces sp. NPDC059866
TGAACACCGTGCCTGGCCCCAGCCCACCCGCACCGGCACCCAAGCCATCCTCATCACAAGACCCCAACCCACAGGCCCGTAATGCAACGGCATTGACCCTAGACTCTCTTCCCCGGCGGCGTGTACAGCCGACCGACGGCGCCGACCTCGAAGGCCTTTCGTGCGAGGGCCTCTGCGAGGGTTTCGTCCTCCCAGGTCGAGGACCTTCGGTGCACCATGGAATACGTGTCCACATTCGCTCGGCCACGTCGACGCCGACCGGATCCTGCCGCTGCTGAGCAATGGCAGTTTGCCCGTTCGGTCGTGTCACGCTGTGGCCTCGAGTGATCAGGATCATGTGTCGGGAGGACGGAATGTACCGCTCGAGTGAGGAGCTCTTGGAGCGGAGCGCACCCCCCGAGTCCGGCACCTCCTGCAGGGCGGCCACCGCAGTGGCCGCCAACGCCCCGCTCACCGCGACTGGCACCGATTGCCACGAGCCGGAGATGGCCGAGACAGAACATCACGCCACCAGGCGCTCATGATGGCCGGAGAGAAGGAACGAAAACAATCGAGGCCGCCGCACGTCCCCGACCTGCATGTGCGTCTGCGTTCGGAGTTGGGACGGATCGACGACGAACTGCGCTCCCTGCTCGCCGCAATGGACCGGCTGCAGGGCCTGCTGGATGCCGTGGTGGCCATCAGCCGGGAGGTGGAACTGCCTGCGGTGCTGCACCGCATCGTGACCACCGCCATGGACCTGGTCGGCGCCCGTTACGGGGCACTGGGCGTACTGGACGAGTCCGGAGAGCGCGTGGAGCAGTTCATCACCGCCGGCCTGTCCGAGCAGGAACGCGCTGATCTGGCCGGGACCGACTTTCCTCGCGGTCTGGGTGTTCTCGGGCATCTGATCCGCCACCCCGAACCCCTGCGGGTCGACAACATCTCGGCTCATCCGTCCTCCGTCGGGTTCCCGCCCGGCCACCCGCACCTGCGCACCCTGCTCGGGGTCGCCATCAGCGTTCGCGGCGAGATCTACGGTGACCTCTACCTCTCCGAGCGGCTCGACGGACGGCCCTTCGACGTCCACGACGAGAACGTCGTCGTTGCCCTGGCCAGCGCCGCCGCCATCGCGATCGAGAACGTCCGCCTGTTCGAACGGGTTCGGCACGGAGCCGAGCAGTTCCAGCGGCTTCTGCTGCCGACGCTGCCCGACCTGCGGCCTTTCACCGCCGCTGCCGTCTACCGGCCCGCTGCCGAGCCCAGTCGGCTCGGCGGGGACTGGTACGACGCCGTCCCGCTGCCCGAGAACGTGGTGGCCGTCGTCATCGGTGACGTGGTGGGTCACGATCTGCACGCCGCGGCCGCCATGGCCTCCACGCGCAACATGCTGCGCGCTCTGCTGTTCGACCGGGGCAATCCGCCGGGCGCGGTCCTTGCCCAGCTCGACCGCACTCTGCAGGCCATCACACACAATCCCGTCACGACCACCACCCTGGCGCGCATCGAACCCGAGCCACCGGGTTGGCGACTCCACTGGAGCACCGCGGGGCACGTCCCACCGCTGCTGATCACCCCTGAGCGCGGAGCGGAATATCTCTTTGCCGAGCCCGGGCTGCCGCTCGGGGTCGACCTCGAGCAGCCCCGCCCCGACCACGCGCACTTCCTGCCTCAGGACGCCACCGTGGTCTTCTTCACCGACGGGCTGATCGAACATCCTGACCACCCCATCGACGAGAGTCTGAACGAGCTCGCCCGGCTAGCCACCGGGTATGCCGCCCTGCCCCTGGAGGAGTTCGTTCAAGCACTGGCCGACCACCATCCCAGCGACGGTCACGACGACATGGCCGTGCTCGCCCTGCGCACCCCGCAAGCCTGAGCCCGAGTCTGCCGGCCCCATGGCTCAACGGTGCCGTGGAGGAGCCGGGGGATCCGACGGATGATGGACTTCGGGGGGTGCTGATGCGGAGGTCGCCCCATGACTGTCGCGCGGCATGAACGGCTCCGGCGCGGTGGCGTGACTGCCCTGGAGATCTGCGTCGTTGCCGGTCTGTATTACGGCTCGGCCGAACTGGGACTGTTCCAGCAGCTGGTGCGCGGCCAGGTCACCCCGCTGTGGCCGCCGACCGGCGTCGCCCTGGCGGGCCTGCTCCTCCGCGGCCCGCGGATCTGGCCCGGCATCGCACTCGGCGCATTCCTGGTCAACATCTCGCTCGGGCCGTCGATCCCGGCCGTGCTCGCGATCGTGGCGGGCAATACTCTCGCGCCCGTCGGCTCGTACATGCTGCTCCGCCGTACGGGGTTCCGGATCGAAATGGACCGTTTGCGGGACGCGCTGGCACTGATCTTTCTCGGTGCGTTCACCGGGATGCTCATCAGCGCGACGACAGGCAGCGGGACCCTGTTCCTCACCGGTGTGCTGAGCGCCGACGAGTTCTGGCCGACATGGTCGGTCTGGTGGACCGGCGACGCGATGGGTGTCCTGGTGGTCGCGCCGGTCCTGCTTGTTCTCCGCTCGGCACACTGGCCGAAGAACGTGCGGCCGTCCCGTTGGGCGGAGGGACTGCTGCTTGTGGCAGCCGCTGCCTGCGTCGGCTTCCTGGAGATCAACAGCACGCCGCTGCTCTTCCTCGGCTTCCCGTTGCTGATCTGGGCGGCCTTCCGCTTCCAGCTGGCCGGGGCCGCGCCGTGTGCACTGGCCGTGTCGACCTTTGCGATCATCGCCGCTGCCCGAGGATCGGGCCCGTTCGCCGATCACGACCTGCTCACCAACATGATCACCCTGCAGGCGTTCAACGGTTCTGCCTCACTGACCGCGCTGCTGCTCGGGGCCGCGGTCAGCGAGCGCAACCAGGCCCACAAGGAGATCGAGCGGGCCTGTGCGCAGCTCGCCGACCTGGTGGCGGAGATCGCCGCCGGCCGCCGCCGCCCGACGCTCCCCGACGGCGAGGGCGAGAAGGAAAAGAAGGGCGGACGGACCCCACGACCGGCGTGATCAGTGGGTCTTCCTACGGGACGAGCCCGGCCCGCTCACAGGCGGGCCGGATCTCCCGGGTGCAGATCTGGTCGATGGTGTACACGCCGTCCTTGACGAGTGTCTGCTTGATGGTGCCGACCGTCACGGCGCGCGGAGAGAGCAGGACGGACGGGATGTGCTTCATGGTGGGGCTGTCGGTCGTCGTCGTGGCGACTTCGTGGAGTCCCTCGCCACGCCCCAGGGCGACGGCCATGGCGGCGGCGGCTGCGGCTTCCGCCCTGAAGGGTTTGTACACCGTCATGTACTGCTCGCCCTTGACGATGCGTTGCACGGCGGCGAGGTCGGCGTCCTGACCGGTGACGGGCGGAAGGTCCTTGACACCGGCCTTCTTGAGCGCGGAGATGACGCCCGCGGCTATCGTGTCGTTGGCCGCCAGGACGCCGCCGATGCGGTCCGGGCCCAGAGCTGCGATGGCTGCGGCCATGTTGGCGTGAGCGATGTCCGTGCTCCAGTCCACCGTGTCGTACGACCTGCCGATCTTGACCATGTCCTTGAGTACGGACAGCGCGCCCCGCCTGAACCACGCCGCATTGGGGCTGGTCGGATCACCGTTCATCATGACGACGCTCCCGCCGTCCGCCCTGCCGCCCATGGCCGTCAGAAGCGCCTCGCCCTGGAGCCTGCCGACCTGCCCGCCGTCGAAGCTGACATAGCCCGAGATCGGGCCCTCGGCGAGCCGGTCATAGGCGATGACCTGGACGCCCGCCTCGTGCGCCTCCTGGATCGACGAGCGGAGCGCCCTGGTGTCGGCGGCATCGAGGATCATGACCCTGACCCCCTTGGTGATCATGGACATCATCTGTTGCCGCTGCCGTGTCGCGTCGTTCTCGGCGTTGGCGTACTCCATGGTGCAGCGGGGACACAGCTGCTTCAGTCGCTGCTCGATCAGCGGCTTGTCGGCGTGCTCCCAGCGGGGGACCGCTCGGCTCGGGAGCAGCAGGCCGACACTGAAACTGTCCGTGCCCGCCTCGCCCTGTCCTCCGCAGGCGGCCAGGGACATCGTCATGAGTCCCGCGACGAGCGCCGCGACGGCACGCCCCGCACGGGTGCTCATGGCAGACCTCCTCGTTCCGTCGGGAGGCCGGAGTCCGAGGGAGCCGGCTCGGGCCGGGGCACAACGATCTCGCTCCGCACCTGCTTGCCGCCGGCCACCGGCACCGAGCCGAAGGACTCCGACATCGCCTCGACGAGAAGCAGGCCTCGGCCACCGGTCGACTCCCAGTCCACGATCACCGGCTTGGCGGGTGCACGGGGCGAGGCATCGCTCACGCTGACGCGCACCCGGTCCCCGCGGAGCATCAGGTCGAGGTGGACCGGACCGGCGGTGTGCACCAGGGCGTTGGTGACCAGTTCGGACACGACCAGCAGGACCACATCGGCTCCTTCGCCGACCTTCCACCGACGCAGTGTGCGCGCGGTGAAACGGCGGGCGTGCATCACCGCGTCGGGCAGCCGCCACACCGCCCAGCCGGCCCGTATCGGCCGGGTCTTCATGCCGTCGTAGCGCAGCAGCAACAGCGCCACGTCGTCCTCACGAGGGCCGATGTCGCCGAGCAGTTCGTCGGCCATCCTCCCCGGATCCGCAGGATCGGCCGCACCGAGCGCGGTGCGCGTCCGCTCCAGACCCTCGTCCAGGGGCAGGTCAGCGGCCTCGACCAGGCCGTCGGTGACCAGGGCGAGCACCGTGCCGGGGGCCAGTGCGCAGGCGGTCATGGGGTACTCCGCCTCCGCGATGATGCCCAGCGGGGGCCCGCCCTCGACGTGCACCTCCTCTGTACGGCCGTCGGGATGGCGTATCAGCGGTGGGAGGTGCCCGGCCCGGACGAACAGGACGTTGCCTTCCTCCATGTCCAGTTCGGCATAGCAGCAGGTGGCGAACAGGTCGGTCTCCATGCCGACGAGCAGGCGGTTGGCGTGGGAGACGACCACGTCGGGCGGGTGGCCCTCCACCGCGTAGGCCCGGACCGCGGTACGCATCTGGCCCATGATCGTCGCGGCTCCGGCGCTGTGTCCTTGCACGTCGCCGATGACCAGCGCCACGCGTTCCCCGGAGAGGTCGATGACGTCGTACCAGTCACCGCCCACCTGCAGCCCCCGCCTGGCGGGCAGATAGCGGGCCACGGCCGTCCCCCCGGGCAGCTGGGGGAGGCGTCGGGGCAGCAGGCTGCGCTGCAGCATCGTCGCGAGTTCCTGCTCGGCGTCGTGCTCGTGCGCACGCTTGAGGGCCTGCCCGACGAGCGCCGCGGTGGCGGTGAGCAGGGACCGCTCCTCGGGGACGAACTCGTGCGGCCGGTCCCAGCCGACCAGGCACACGCCTGCGACCCGGCCCTTGGCCGGGAGCGGCAGGACGGCCAGACCTCCGGTGCCGATCCCTGCGAGTCCGGGTTCGAAGGCTGTCCCGGCGGGCCACAGATCCACGCGTCCGTCCCGCAGGGCCAGCTGAAGGGTGGGCAGCGCGCTGACCGGTGCGTCGGGCCACTCCGAACGCCACTGGGGACGCCATATCTCCGGCCAGGCGGCGGGCTGCGGCGGGTCGAGCACGGTGACCATGAGCCGGTCGTCCTGCAAGTCGGCGAGCGCCACCCGGTCGGCGCCCAGCGGCTCGCGCAGCGCGGTGACCATCACTCCGCTGACGTCACGAACCGTTGCCGCATCGTCGAGTGCGGCAGTCAGCCACTGGATCCTGGACACGTCGTCGTCGCCCCGCCGCTGGGCCGAGGTCGCCGTCACCACTCCCAGCACCTGCTCCGGCCGGTCGTCCGTGCCCGCCACCATCCGGCTGCTCAGGCTCAGCCAGCGGATTTCACCCGTGGAGCAGCGGACCCGGAACTCCAGCTCCCGCCGAACGGACGGCTGGGTGGACGGCTCCAGGACCGACATCAGCGCGTGCATGTCCTCCGGGAGGGCATGCGCGAGCAGGGTCTCCGCCTTGCCGTCGAAGTCGTCCGGCGCGATGCCGACCAGCTCCAGCAGGGTCTCGTCCGCCTCGATCAGGCCCGTGTCCGGCACCAGGACGAAGGAGCCGACGCGCAGACTCCGCAGGGCGGGACTGAGCAGCGACGACGGCGTGGCGCGGTCGGTCCCGGCCTGGAGCACGCCGACGACGGCGTCGGCGTAGCGCTCCAGGAATCGCCGTTGCTCGGTATCGAAGCCGCCGGCGGAACTCCCCAGGACGACGAGGCAGCCCAGTCGCGTGCTTCCCGTCCGGAGCGGCAGCGCGCCGAGCGACGCCTCCGACGGCCGCGGTGTCGGCCCGCCTTCGGAGCAGGAGGCGAGTTCGGCGGAGTTCAGCCACACAGGCCGGTCGGTTCGGAAGGCGTGCGCCGCAGGTGAGTCACCGGACAGGGGCAAAGACTCCGGCAGCCGGTAACGGGAAGGGGCGCATCCGGCTGTTTCCACCAACCGCAGCTCTTCGCTCCCGGTAGCGGGCACATAGACCGCTGCCAGCCCCGCTGCGGCGAACGTCAGGGCCCGATCGCTCATGGCGGCCGCCGGCTCCGGCGGCGGAGAACCTGTGCCTGCGGCGCCGGTCCCGGATGCCCGCAGCTCAGTGGCGCCGACCCGGGCAGAGCCGTCATGAGGCATGTCCGCCACCTACCTCCCGTCCATGCCGCAGATGCCGACAAGCTCGGGGCAGTCACGTTCCAGAATCGCATATGCGGACCAACCGGACAGATTGTCTTGACTGCCATCGTCGCAGGCCTGGCCGCCCGGGTCACCGGTCCCAGCCCGGCAGTACAGCCGGGTGTCCAAAGCGGCCTGCGCCGAGTATCGACGGCCGTTTCCCTGCGTTCGCAGATCACCGCGGCCGGTGTCACACTGACGACGTGGCCGTCTCGCCACTTCCACGTGGTGCGTCCCACGTACACGTGGCATGACGAGGAGGCCGATGTCGTCATGCTCGAAGAGGTAGCCGCCGGTGCCGGGCCGGTCGGGCCGAGGCCCCACCCCGCCGGGGTGGCCGACGTCGCTTTGCGACCGCCCGGGCCGTTCCGTGCCGACGTGGCGCTCCGACCCGGCGAGGCCTGTCCCGTCGGGCCCTTCACCGTGCGGCCCGGCCGAGTTGCGGACGAAGCCTTGACGCCGCGATGCACATGCGTCGATGCCCTACGCGCACGGCATGGCGCGGCACCGGGAACCCGTTGGAGGTCTCTCACATGAAGGCCTGGACACGGGACGCGGCCATCACCCTGACCGCCGTCTCGGCGGCCCTTGCTCTTGCGGCATGCGGGCCGGGCGCCGGGGACGGCGACGCGAACGCGCCGACGATCGGTGTGCTGCTGCCGGACGCCGCCACGGCCCGCTGGGAGATGCACGACAGGCCCTTGATAGAGATGAAGATCAAGGAGTTGTGCGGCGACTGCACGGTCGAGTCCGCCAACGCCAAGAACGATGTGGCCACTCAGCAGCAACAGGTGGACGCCATGATCACCGAGGGCGTGGACGCGATGTTGCTCGTGGCTGTCGATGCCACCTCGCTGGGCTCGGCGGTCAGGAAGGCCGACGACGCGGACATCGCGGTGATCGCCTACGACCGCCTTGTGGAGGGCCCGATCTCGGGTTACGTCACCTTCGACGGTGAGGAGGTCGGCAGGCTCCAGGGCACGGCACTGCTGACAGCCATGGGCGACAGGGCGGACGGCGGCCAGATCGTCATGATGAACGGCGATTCCAGCGACCCCAACGCGATCTCGTTCAAGCAGGGCGCACTGTCCGTGCTCGACAAAAGGGTGAGGATCGGCAAGGCGTACGACACACACCAGTGGAGGACGGAGGCGGCGAACACGAACATGTCCGGCGCCATCTCCGCCCTCGGCGCCGAGAACATCGACGGGGTCTATGCCGCCAACGACAGCCTCGCCGCCGGCAGCATCTCCGCCCTCAAAAGCAACAAGGTCACCCCGCTGCCGCCCGTCACCGGGCAGGACGCCGAACTCGCAGCGTTGCGGCGCATCGTCAGCGGCGATCAGTACATGACCGTCTACAAGCCCTTCGGCCCCGAGGCCTCCGCCGGTGCCACCATGGCCGTGGCCGCGGCCCGCGGTGAAAGCCTGGACCGGGTTGCCAAGGACACGGTGAGGACGAGCAGTGGGAAGACGGTTCCGGCCGTCATGCTCACCCCGGTGTCCGTGACCGCCGGCAACATCAAGGACACCGTGGTGAAGGACGGCGTGTACACCGTCCAGCAGATCTGCACCCCCCAACTCACGGCCGCCTGCAACAAGGCAGGGCTGACCTGACGCGCCGGTTCCGACCTGGTCCGGGCTCCGGAAGGAGATGGTTTCCGTGCCGGCTCCCCCCTTGCTGGCACTGCATGGGGTGTGCAAGCGCTTCGGTGTCGTCGAGGTCCTCACGGACATCGAGCTGGAGATTCACGCCGGCCAGGTCGTCGCTCTCCTCGGCGACAACGGGGCCGGTAAGTCCACCCTGGTCAAAGTGATCTCCGGCGTCGCCCCGGCGGACCGGGGCGTGATCAAGTGGGAGGGCGGGACGGTCCACATCAGGCGCCCCCACGACGCCCGGGACCTCGGCATCGCCACCGTCTACCAGGACCTGGCGCTGTGCGGGAACCTCGACGTCGTCGGCAATGTGTTCCTCGGACGGGAGATCCGCAGGTTCGGATTCCTCGACGAGATGGAGATGGAGCGCCGCACCAGGCGTCTGTTGGAACGCCTGACCAGGAACGTCCCCGATCTGCGCGCCCCCGTCGTCTCACTGTCCAGCGGCCAACGCCAGACGGTCGCCATCGCTCGCTCACTCCTCGGCGACCCACGCGTCCTCCTCCTGGACGAACCCACGGCAACTCTGGGATTCGAGCAGACCACCGAGGTGCTGGACCTCGTCGACCAACTGCGGGACAGCGGCGTGGGCGTACTGCTCATCAGCCACAACCTGGGCGATGTCAAAGCCCTCGCGGACCGAGCAGCCGTACTGCGGCTCGGTCGCAACAACGGCTTCTTCGACGTGAACACCGCGTCCCAGGAACAGATCATCTCCTCCATCACCGGTGCCACCGAGAACGTGCCCCGCCGGCCGGCCACCCGGGACGCGGTGTGGTGAAAGGACTGCGCACCATGGCGGACAACACGCGGGCCGCCCCCGCCGCACCCACCGCCGAGGCCCCGCCTCCGCACGCCGGGCGGGCCGTCGCCCGTGCCGTGCAGGGCTGGGTGGCCGCCCTCCGGCGCAAACTGAGCGCCGGTGAACTGGGCTCGCTCCCCGTCGTCCTGGTCCTTGCCGCAGTCTGGATCGTCTTCCAGTCCCTCAACCAGAACTTCCTCTCTCCCCGGAACCTGTCCAATCTCAGCGTGGACATCGTGGGTACGGGTCTGATCGCGGTCGGCATCGTCTTCGTGCTGCTGCTCGGTCAGCTCGACCTGTCGGTCGGCTCGATCAGCGGCCTCGCGGCGGCTGTCTTCGCCGTTCTGAACGTGAACAACGGCGTGCCCGAATGGCTCGCCCTCATCCTCGCGGTGCTGGCAGGTACCGCGGCGGGCACCGTCCAGGGCTTCTCCTTCGCCAGGACCCGGGTGCCGGCCTTCGTCGTCACACTCGCGGGGCTGCTCACCTGGAACGGCCTCATGCTCTACATCCTCGGGACCAGCGGCACCGTCAACCTCGACGAGAACGGGCTCGTCGCCAAGCTGACCAGCTACTACTTCACCAACGACGCCGCCGCCTACGCGGCGGCGGCGGTCGGCGCGGGCCTCGTCTTCCTCATGCCCTACCAGGACATGCGCCGCCGCAAGGCCGTCGGCATGCCGCACCGTTCACTGCGGGGAATCGCGGTGCGCACGGGAGCAGTGGCCGTGATCGCGTTCGCCGCCGCGTATCTGCTCAACCAGTTCCAGGGTCTGCCGCTCGCCCTGCTGGTCTTCCTCGTGGTGGTGGCCGGCCTCGACATCGTTCTCCGCCACACGCACTACGGGCGGCAGGTCTACGCACTCGGCGGCGGCGTCGAGGCGGCCCGCCGCGCCAGCCTCAGGGTGACGCGGGTGCAGACGGCAGTGCTCGCGGTTTCAGGCACCATGGCCGCGATCGGCGGCCTGTTCCTGGCCTCCCGCATCACCTCGGTGAGCCAGAGCTCAGGTTCGAGTGTCCTGCTGCTCAATGCCATCGCAGCCGCCGTCATCGGTGGCACCAGCCTGTTCGGAGGACGCGGCACGACCTGGTCCGCGGTGCTCGGCATGCTGGTCATCCAGTCGATCGCCTCGGGCATGGCGATCACGGACATCCACACTGCCGTCCAGTTCATGATCACGGGCGGGGTGCTCTTCGCCGCGGTCGTCCTCGACGCCCTGTCACGACGCTCGCAGGAAGCGCATGGGCGGGCCTGATCCGTCCGGTCCCCGGCACACGCTGCGCACATCAGGGCTGCGGCCCCTCCCCCGACCACCGAAACAGCCCCGGCCCCTGCACAGATGCAGGAGCCGGGGTCGTCAGTCGAGCGTTGGGCAGGCCTTGCACCTGCATCTTCCCGCGGGGAGCGGGACGTCTTGCCTTGGACCACCAACGCATGGCCCGCCGCTCGAAGTTCTGCGGCGCGTCCGGGATCCACGCTAGTGCGGGCGTGCCCGCAGCGCGCGGTGATGCCGCCGATCGGGTGAGGCAGGCACTCGGGGGCCTGGGATCGAGCCCCGGTGGGCGGCGCTTGCCGCCCACCGGGGAGGCGGCATCAGGAGTTGGGGCACTCCTTCCACGCCAGGTGATACACGGTGCTGATGTCCCCGTCGGTCGAGTCCATCGTCATGAAGCTGCTCCTGGCGGGGTCGGAGGTGCCGGCGCTGACCCGCAGCTCGGTGTTGATGTTGAAGTTGCGCTGCACACCGCACGGCGCCCAGACCAGCTGGGCCCAGTCGGTGGTGTCGGTGGCCTGCCAGTTGTCGCTGTAGGGGCCACTGAAGGGGTGGTTCTTGAAGACCGTGTCCGAGGAGCCCTGGAAGTAGTACGAGGCCCGCTGAACGCCACTGGCACCGGGCTGGAGCGAGGCGAAGCCCCGGTAATCAGCGCTGGCGATGGCGTACGTGAAGCCCTGCGGCACATGCACGACCAGGTTGAGCTGGCAGTTCTTGCGGAACGCCGTGGGGTCGGCATTGCCGCCGACCTGAGCGAGGTATTCGCTGTATGTCACCGTGAAGGCCGTGTTGTCCGCGGAGACGGCGACGGCGGCGGTGCCCTGCGGGCAGCCGGAGCCGTTCACCGTGGCGATCTTGATGACGATCCGGTCCGGGGGCGGGTCGACGAACCCGGACGACGGGTCCTGTGCGGGTACCGCGGTGGCGAACAGAGCGGCGATCGCACTGCTCAGGAGCAGCCCAGCAGCCATGGTTCTCCCTTCTGGTACTTCCGTGCGGGGGGTGGCGACCATGCAGTTTGCAGGCATGCACATGTCAATTCCATCCAAGGAGAAACTGTGGACAACCTGTGCATGCCGGGAGCGCTCGCAGCGTACGCACCCAGGCATCGGGGGGCCAGAGCGATGTCCGGCCATTCCGCAGGCACGCCGTGTCGGTGGTGCTGATGACCGCGGCCGAACGGCGGGGCACCGAGACGGACTGGCAGCCGCCCCGGTAGCCCGCCGTGAGCCAGGCGATGCCCCAGGTGCGGCTGTTGGTGACCTGGGTTGGTGCTCCGGCCACCGCGATGGTCTCGGCCGTGGCGTCGTACCAGGTCAGGACCGTGGAGGTGCGGTCGGCCGCAGTGGCCTGCGGCGCTCCGGTGGTGACGATGTTCCATCCGGCGCGTCCCCCGCTGAGGTGATCCAGCGACGCGAAGAGCCGGGCCAGGTCCGCATGCTGCCGGCGAGGCGGGTCGGCGGTCCTGTCAGACGACCGGCTCACCGATTCCCAGCAGGTTCCCCTCGCTGTCCCGGAACCAGGCTGCCCGTTCACCACGTGCGCCCTTGCTCGGATAGTTGCCTTCGACCTCGGCGATCCCGTCCCTCGTGCGCAACCCGGGTACGTCGACCTCTTCGAACACCACGCCGCGCCGTTCGAGCTCCGGCACGAGGGTGTCGATGTCGTCGACCTCCCATGCCATCTGGGTGAAGGTTCCGGGAGAGGCACCCGTCGACTGGAACACCACGAAGTCCACGCCGCCGCACCGGTACAGCAGTCCACCGGGCCGTTCGTCGACGGGCTCGAGGCCGAGCCGCTGGGCGTAGAACCGGCGAGCCCGGTCCAGGTTCTGGGCGGGAAGTCTGGTCGCCACGCGTGCCCGGGCCAGCAGGCTCCGGTCGTCTGCGTTCATGTCTTCAGTGTGCCGTGGTTCGGTGGCCGAGGGCCTGACCGACCCGACCACGGTCGAAGGACGACGTGGGTGTGCAAGGGTGCTTCAGGCGTCAACTTCCCTTGGCACACGGAGGACTTCGTGCACCTTCTTCCCCGCTCCCTCCCCGGCTGGACCATAGCCGTCTTCGGTGTTCTCGCCGCCGCCATGGGCGCGGTGGGGCTGATCGCCCCGGACGCCCTGCTCACCCTCATGGGCCTTACACCCGTAGCGGGTACGCGCGCGGAGGCGGACCACACGCCGGCCTTCCTCACCGCCTCCTCCATGGCGGCGCTCAACATGGGCGTGTACTACGTGCTGGCCTCGCTCTCCGACTGGACGGCGTTCTTCCGCTGGACTGTCCCCTTCCGCCTGCTCACCTGCACAGTCTTCACCCTCGCTGTGATCAGCGACCGAGCGCCGACCGCCTTCCTGGGCGTGGGCCTGTGGGAGGGTCTCGGTGCCGTCGCGACGGGTGCGGCCCTCCGCCACGAAAGGCAGCGCATCCCCGCCGAGGTCGACGACCCGGCCGCCGCCTGACGCCGGGCGATCCGCCGCAGACCAGCTGCTTGCCGGGCGGCGGCAGCATGGCCGTCACGCCTTATGGGTGGCGGTTGCCGCGAACCACCGGCCGGATCCTGGTCCGCGGGTGCGGCACGTCCCTAGCCTCTGGGCATGGCGACCCTGTGGGACCTCATGCACGACTGCATCCCCGACGACCACGCCCGCCAGGTCACTTCGCGCTACTACCTCGACGAGGTCATGAGCTCGCCGGGCGCGCCGGACCAGGTGGTCGATCTGGGGTGCGGGCGGGGCACGTCTGCCGCACTGTTCAGGAGACACGATCCGAAGGTGCGGTGGGTGGGAGTCGACATCCGCGACTCTCCGGAAGCCTCGCAGCGTCGGCCCGGCGGCGGCCCCGTGGTCCACTTCGACGGCGTCCATCTGCCGTTCTCCTCGGACAGCGTGCCGCTGATCTACTCGCACCAGGTCTTCGAGCACGTCTCGCACCCGCGGGACCTGCTGGCGGAGGTCGGCCGGGTGCTGCGGCCGGGCGGGCTGTTCATCGGCAGCACGTCGCAGTTCGAGCCGTACCACTCCTTCAGCCTGTGGAACTACACGCCGTACGGATTCCGGGTGCTGCTCGAGGAGTCCGGGCTCGCCCTGGAGGAGATCCGGCCGTCCCTGGACGGGGTGACGCTGATCATGCGGACCTACCACGGCGAGCGGAAGGCGGAGTACGGGCGGTACTGGAACGAGGAGTCCCCGCTCAACGCCGAGATCGACAGTTGGGCGGTGCACACCAGGCGGCGGACGGCCCTGGTGAACCTGCGCAAGCTCACTTTCTGCGGCCAGTTCGCGTTCCGGGTCGCAAAACCCCGGTGAGGCCGGCCTGGCTCACGCGGTCGCGTACGGGGCCGCGGCAACTGCGGCTGCCGTCAGTGGGACACCAGCAGTTCCGTCCAGTCCAGGGCGACCCGCTCCAGTGAGAACTCCTCCCGCACCTGTGTACGGGCCAGCTCCCCGGCGTCCCGCCAGCCGTCCTCCCCCAGCGCGGCGAGCGCGTTCGCCATCGCCTCCGGGTCCTGGTGGATCCACCGCCGGTCGTAGATCTCGTCCGCACCCGGCCACGGCAGCAGGGCGGGGACGGCGGCGGAGGCCATGCCCTCGGCCGGGGCGAGGTGGAAGCTCTCGTCGTCGCTGGTGGACAGCACATTTCCGACGCGTCTCAGCCAGCTCGCCACATCCGCCCCGAACTCGTCGAAGACCACCGCCCCGTCCAGCAGCGGTGAGGTCTGCATACGGCGCAGTACGGCGTCGTAGTGGGCGCGTTCCTCGGGCTTGTTCCAGATCCACCAGTACTCCCAGGGCGGCTTGGACTTGACCGAGAGATGCCAGCGGCGGTCCCGGGCGCGCAGCGCCTCGAGGACGTCGAGGCCGAGGTCGAGGCGTTTACGGCGGGGCGCGATGCCGATCATGCCGAGTCGGAAGCGGGCGCCGGGCGCCTTGGGGCGGTCGAGCTGGTCGGTGTCCACCCAGTTCGGGACGACCGTGACCTTCGACTCCGGCCAGCCCGTGTGCTCCAGGGTGCGGCGGGCGTAGTACGAGCTGACGCAGATCACCTTGTCGACCGCGTCGATGTCGACCTGCCGCGGCCAGGCGGCGTCGAGTTCGAAGCGGTGCAGCCGGACGATGAGCCGGCTGCCCTGCCGCTTGTGGCGGCTGTACCAGACGGCGGCCGGACCGCACCACTCGACGACCACCGCATCGGCCCAGTCGGCGAGTTCCCGGCTCGCGGCCGGATCGTGACGGGCCAGCGCCGGCCAGGCGTCGATACGTACGTCGAGGCCGGGCAGCGCGCGGAAATGGTCGAGGAGCCGGGTGAGGAACTTCAGGTCGTGGCCCGCGACGCCGAGCCGCAGCGGCCGCGGCCGGGCGGCCACCGCGGGCGGCGCCGCAGGGAAGGCCCGGTCGAGCTGGGTGCGCCAGCGGTCGGCTGCGGCCTGGAGCGTGTACCGCGCGGCCGCGTCCCGGCAGCGTTCGGCGGCAAGACGCCTGACCTCCGGCTCGCGCACGGCACGGGCGATCGCCTCGACGGCGTCGTCGAGTCCGGCGCGCCCGGGCACGTAGAGCGGGTAGTCGGCGCCGAGCAGCGCCTCGTGGGCGGGCGTGCGGTTGAGGACGACGGGCAGTCCGAGGGCGCCGAACTCCAGGACTTTGGTGGACAGTTCGAGGCTCGCGTCGAGGACCGGCTCGCGCCAGCCGAGGCCGAGGTCGCAGTCGGCGGCGATACGCATGGCCTCCTCGCGGGGCTGCCCTCCGTGGTGCTGGACGCCCGGCGTGCCGTCCAGCGCCCGCGTCATGGCGGTCCGGAAGCCGGGGTGGGCACGGTCGTCGTGGATCTTGTCCCCGACGGTGTGCAGCTCCGCCCGGACGCCCCGTTCGGCGAGCAGGGACGGCAGACGTGTCATGGGCAGGGTGTTCCACAGGGGTGCGAACTTGCCGGTGTAGACGAGCCGGAAGGGGTCGTGCGGGCGCTCGTGCTCCGGCACCGGGAAGCCGGGCTCGGGCACGGCGGGCGAGCTGAGCACGCACTTGCCGCAGGCCTCGGGCACCCAGGTCTCCAGGAGGCAGCGCAACTCCTCGGTCTGGCAGAGCAGTCGCTGGGAGGCGTCGGCGATGCGGGCGAGCTCCGCGCGGGTCTCCTCGGTCATCTCGGCGGCCGACTGCGGGATGTCGGTGAGGTAGGCCCAGATCCGTCCCTCGAAACGGCCGTCCGCGACCACGCGCGCGACCAGTCTGCGGCCGCGCAGCACCAGCAGGTCGCAGGGCTCGCTCTCGTCGAGACCGGCGAGTACCTGCGATGCCTGCACGGGGGACAGCGGCCGGTCGGCCTGCCCGGGCAGCAGCCGTTCCTCGTACGGGCGGACCACGGTGACCCCGGGCAGCCCGGCCAGCGGGTCGATCAACCGCTCGGTGCGCACGGGCGCCTTGAGGACGAGCCTCGTCTCGCAGCCCGCCCGCGACAGTGCCTGCACCGTCGACTGGGCCCAGACCGCGGAGCCGTCGATGAGATTGAGGTCGACGTCGCCGTAGACGATCGCGTTCAGCGTCCGGCTCATGTCGGCTCCTTCCCGCACCAGGCGAACAGAGGGTGCCCCTGACGCGCCCACAGCTCGGGCGGCACACCGGACGTCAGCAGCGACCGGCGCACCAGCAGCGGGCGCAGTTCGGGTACGAAGGTGTAGTCGTCGGCGGCGAGTGTGCTGCCCACGGCGTCGGCGCCGGAGTACTCCTGGGCGCACATCAGGTCGAGCAGCAGGGTGTCGGGGCGGTCCTCGGCCGGGTCCGTCCAGTCGGCCACCCACGGCGCGAGGGGCTCGCCGGTGCGTACGGTCACACCGGCGGCGGTGAGTTCGTCGAGTCCGGTGGGATCGGGTACGACGACCTCGGCCGGCCGGTGCACCTGGCCGAGCACCTGGGCGGCGAGCCGGGCGACGTCGGCCCGGTCCTGTGGGGCGGCCAGCACACAGATGCGGCGTTCGGCCAGCGGATCTGCGGGGGCGCCGACCCGTCGCGCCAGCTCCGACAGGCGCACTCGGGTGCTGTCCGTCCGGAACACCTCGCGCAGTCGCTGTCTGCCGTCCGCTACCGGGTCGAGGCTCGCGAGCCGCACACCGGTGTCGGTGTCGAGGACGGTGTCCCAGGCGAGCCGCGTGAGCCCGGGGGCCGCCGATGCCGGGCCGTCCCGCCACAGTACGCAGGAGCGGCCGGCCGCCCTTGCCTCGGTGAGCAGTCCGGCCAGTTTCCGGTCCAGGTCGGGGGCGAGTCCGGTGCCCGTGAGCGACCAGGGCCCGTCGCCCGTGCAGGCGCTGAGCTGGACGACCAGGGCGTCCGGGTCGGTGCGCTGCACGATCAGCCGCCCGTCGTGCGGCAGTGCCCGGTTGACCACGGCGTCCGCCGCGAAGTCCGCGGCGGTGGAGTCGGTGAGCACTCCGGCGATCACCAACCGGTCGCGGGGTGTGGAGGCGAAGGCGCGGTGGGCGAGGTGGAGCCTCCCGTCCGGTGCCGCCTCCCGCGCGGCCGCCTGCGGTGCGGTGTGCGGGGGCGCGGGGCGTGTGCGGGCCCGCCCCCGCCACAGCCCGTACAGCTCCCGTGGCAGCCGTGCCGCCCCGCGTCGGGGCGACCGCGCCGCGGACACCAGCGCCCTGCCCACCCGTAGCGAGGTCGAGCCCTCGAGCATGGCCACGCGCGCCTCGAGGACGCCGATGCGTTCCCGGCTGCCGCGCAGCGTGGCCGCCAGCTGCTCCTTCTCCCGTACGGCGGCGGCGAGGCGCTCGGCGAGCCCGTCCTGGTGGGCGGGGCCCCGGGCGCCTTCCGCCTCCTCGAGGGTGCGTTCCAGGTCCAGCACCCGGGCCCGCAGTGACCGTGAGACCAGGTCGGCGAGGATGTACTCGTCGGCGATCCGCAGCGCGGTGGCGAAGCCTTCCGACGGGACGGGACGGCCGAACCAGTCGTGGGGTGGCAGGAGTTCGTCGGTGCGGGCGAACACCGCGCCCGCGTGCAGGTGCACGTAGTCCAGCGGTGCGGCGCGCAGTACCTGGCAGTGGTGGGTCACCAGGGCGTCGAGGAGCCGGTGGTAGGGCAGTTCGGGCCCTCGGTGGCCGAGGACGATCAGGCCGCGGGCTCCGGGGCGCATGCGTTGCAGTACGGCGAGACAGTCGGCCTCGGTGCCGTGCAGCGCGGGGTCGGGGCCGTAGGACAGAAGGACCAGCTCCCCTTCGCCCACGGCCTGTTCGCCGTGGTGCAGGGCGACACCGTCGGGGAGGTGGAGGTAGGGCTCCAGGTTGAGCCCGCCGTCGGTCGCGTCCACGACGGTGGTGACGCCGTCGAGGTGGGGGTGGAGCAGATCGGTCAGGCGCATCAGCGGGTCCTTGTGAAGACGTGGAAGCCGACCTCGTTCTCGCGGAAGCCGTACGGGGTGAACCGGGTGTGCCGCAGGCCGAGGCGTTGGAGCTCGTCGGCGTATTCGGCGGTCGGGCGGTGCAGGATGTAGTCGCCGCGGGGTCTGCGTGTCCGGATGTCCTCGTCGGTGAGGATCAGCCGTCCGGTGATCCGGACCAGGGAGGCGAGGTTGCGCAGGCCGGCCGCCCAGTCCTGGTCGTCGAGGACGTGGAAGAGGACGTCGATGCAGAGCACGACGTCGTACGGCCAGGGGCTGCGCCACTCGTCCAGGGTGGCGACGGCGTAGCGCGGACCGCCGCCCTCGGCGCGGGCGTGTGCGACGGCCTCCTCACTGGCGTCGAAGGCGTCGACGCGGTGGCCGCACCGGGCCAGGGCGCGGGCGAAGTGTCCCTTGCCGCAGCCCGCGTCGAGCACGAACAGTGGGGCCGACTCGTCGGCCAGGTCGCCGATCAGGGGGAGCAGGGTGCCGAGCCGCAGCGCGTAGAAGATCTCGTTGCCCGCCCGGTCCAGGCCGATGTGCCCGCCGGATGCGAGGTCGTCGTGGTCGCGGTGGCGGGTGTCCCAGTAGGTGTGCGTGCGTTCAGACATGGTGGTCCAGCCAGCGGGTGACGACGGCGGCGATCCTGGCGCCCGCCCGTCCGTCCCAGAGCGGGGGGCCCTCTTCGGGTGCCGGCTGCCCGCCGTCCAGCACCTTGCGCAGGGCGGGCACCAGCTCGCGGTGTCCGACGAGCCGGTTGGTGCCGTGGGTCACCGTGACCGGGCGCTCCGTCGTGGTGCGCAGGGTCAGGCACGGCACGCCCAGGACGGTGGTTTCCTCCTGTACGCCGCCCGAGTCGGTGATCACGGCGGTGGCTCCTCGTACGAGACTCATGAACTCGACGTAGCCGAGCGGTTCGAGGATGTGGACGCCGGGTGCGCCGTCGAGGCCCGCGGCGGCGAGTGCCGCCCGGCCGCGCGGGTGCAGCGGCACGGCGAGGTCGACGAGCCGGGCCGCCTCGGTCAGGGCGCGGGCGGCCGCCTTGGCCGCCTCGGGGTCGTCGACGTTGGCGGGACGGTGCAGCGTGACCACGCCGTAGGTCTCGGGCAGCGGGTACGCGGCACGGGCGGCGGCCGGGTCGAAGCGGTCCAGATGGGTGAGCAGGGTGTCGATCATGGGGTTGCCGACGAGATGGACGCGCCCGGGGTCGACGCCCTCCCGGGCGAGATGGCCGACCGCCTCGGGACTGGTGGCGAACAACAGCTCGGCCAGCTGGTCGACCAGACGCCGGTTGATCTCCTCCGGCATGGTCATGTCGAAGCTGCGCAGGCCGGCCTCCACATGGGCGACGGGCATCCCCAGCTTGGCGGCGACGAGGGCGGCGGCGAGCGTCGAGTTGACGTCTCCGTACACGATCACGAGGGCGGGATCCCGCGCGGACAGCTCGCCCTCCAGGGCGATGAGCAGGTCGGCCGTCTGCCCGGCGTGGCTGCCGGAGCCGACGCCGAGGTCGGTGTCCGGCTCGGGCAGGCCGAGTTGCCGGAAGAAGATGTCCGACATCCGTTCGTCGTAGTGCTGACCGGTGTGCACGAGGACCTGGTCGCAGCCCGCCGTGCGCAGCGCGGCGACAACCGGTGCGGCCTTGACGAAGTTCGGCCGGGTGCCGACGACGTGGAGTACGCGGCCGTTCATGTCGTACGTTCTCCGCTCTTCCGCCTACCGTGACGGCATGTCCTGCTATGTCCCCCGTGCGCTCAGTCTGGCCGCATCCGTGGCCTGGGGCGAACTGCGCCACGACCCCGCCCGGGCGGCGCTGCTCGGGGTACGGCTGCTGCCGCCGCCCGTGCGGCGCCGGGTACGGCCGCTCGAACGGCGGCTCGCCGACCGCGCCCGGACGGCGGGGCCGACCGCTGCTCCGTCCGGGGGACGGGTGCCCGCCCCGACCGCCCGCACGGTCCGGCCCGTGCCGGGTCGGGTGCTTCATCTGGTGACCAACGGGTTGCCGTTCAAGCACGCCGGCTACACCGTGCGCACCCAGAAGATCGCCGAGGCGCAGCGGGCGGCCGGACTCGATCCGCACGTGGTGACACGGATCGGGTTCCCGGTGGCGCAGGGGGTGCTGGACGCCCGCCCGCTGCAGACGGTGGGCGGCGTGCCGCAGCACCGGCTGCTGCCGCCCTGGCTGCCGTACGGGCAGGCGGCGGTGCTGGCCCGCAACGCCGAGCTGGCGGGCCGGCTGGTGGAGCGGCTGAGGCCCGCCGTGCTGCACCCGGCCACCGACCACGGCAACGGGCGGGTGGCACTCGCCCTGCGCGAGGCCTACGGGCTGCCGGTGGTCTACGAGGTGCGTGGCTTCCTGGAGGACACCTGGCTGACGCAGGCGCCGGGGCGGACCTGCGACGACCCGACGTACCGGGCCAGGCGCGACCTGGAGACGCACTGCATGCGCGAGGCGGACGTGGTGCTGACGCTGGGCGCGGCGATGAAGGCGGAGATCGTGGCGCGCGGGGTGCCCGAGGAGCGGGTCCTGATCGTGCCGAACGCGGTGGACGAGGAGTTCCTGGCCCCGCTGCCGGACGGGGCGCCGCTGCGGGCCCGGCTCGGCATCGCGCCGGACGACCTCGTCGTCGGCACGGTCAGCAGTCTTACTCCACACGAGGGAATCGGCACATTGCTCCATGCGGGTGCCGAGCTGAGGCGTCGCGGGGTGCCGCTGCGGCTGCTGATCGTGGGCGACGGGCCGGAGCGCGCGGCGCTGCAGCGGCTGGCCGGCCGGCTCGGTCTCGCCGACGGGACGGCCCTGTTCACCGGTCGGGTGCCGCATGCCCAAGTACGGGATTTCCACGCGGTGTTGGACGTGTTCGCGGTGCCGCGCACCGATGAGCG
This sequence comes from Streptomyces sp. NPDC059866, assembly GCF_042731325.1. Taxonomy (NCBI): domain Bacteria; kingdom Bacillati; phylum Actinomycetota; class Actinomycetes; order Kitasatosporales; family Streptomycetaceae; genus Streptomyces; species Streptomyces sp. NPDC059866. Next base: position 20,613 of record NZ_JBHWJT010000021.1, read on the forward strand.
CGTCTGCCGGCTGGTGACGCCGCTCAAGCCGGTCGAGGCGATGGCGAGCGGTCTGCCGGTGGCTGCCAGCGATCTCCCGGCACTCAGAGAGCTCGTCAAGCCGGGAGTAACCGGACAGCTCATCTCAGGCGGATCCCCTCAGGCCTGGGCAGAGGCAATCGAATTCCTCCTTTACAGTGAAAAACGGCCCGAATGGGGTACGGCCGCACGCGAGATCGTCGCGCGCGACCGCACCTGGACGCGGGTCGCCTCGACGACCCGCGAGGCGTACCGCGCCCTCGGCTGCCTCTGAGGCGCGAGCCCGGCCCGACCACGACCTCAGATCCGTGTCCGCCACGGGGCGAGGAGAACACCTATGCAGGTCGACCAGACCGAACCGCTCGGGGACGAGAGCGAACAGCTCGGGGAAGTTCCACAGGCCGGCGCCGTCGAACTCGCGGTGATCGGGCTCGGCTACGTCGGGCTGCCGCTCGCGCGGGAGGCGGCGACGGTCGGCCTGAGAGTCGTGGGGCTCGACCGGGACCCCGGCGTGGTGGCGGGGCTCAACGCCGGACGCTCCCACATCGACGACGTGTCCGACGACGACGTCCGCCGGATGCTGGCGGCCGGCTTCACCGCGTCCACCGACGACGGCTGTCTCACCCGCGCCCAGACCGTGGTGATCTGCGTGCCGACCCCGCTCAACGGGGACGGCGGGCCCGATCTCAGCGCCGTCACGGCCGCCGTCCACGCGGTGGCGGGCCGGCTGCGGCCCGGACAGCTCGTCGTACTGGAGTCCACCACCTATCCGGGCACCACCGAAGAAGTCGTACGACCGCTGCTGGAGCAGGAGTCCGGGCTGCGGGCCGGAGCGGACTTCGCCCTCGCCTTCTCACCGGAGCGCATCGACCCCGGCAACACCGGGCACGGGCTGCGCGACACACCCAAGGTGGTCGGCGGCTGCACCCCGTCGTGCGCGGCACGCGCGGCCGCCTTCTACGGCAAGCTCGTCGACACGGTCGTCCAGGCGAAGGGCACCCGCGAGGCCGAGATGGCCAAGCTGCTGGAGAACACCTACCGGCACGTGAACATCGCCCTGGTCAACGAACTCGCCGTCATCAGCCATGAGCTGGGCGTCGACCTGTGGGACGCGATCCGCTGCGCGAGCACCAAGCCGTTCGGCTTCCAGGCGTTCCGGCCGGGCGCCGGAGTCGGCGGGCACTGCATTCCCATCGACCCGAACTACCTGTCGTACAAGGTGCGTTCCTCGCTCGGCTACGAGTTCCGGTTCGTCGAACTGGCCCAGGAGATCAACCGGCGGATGCCGGAATACGTCGTACGCCGCGCCCAGGACCTCCTCAACACCGCCGGCCGTCCCCTGCACGGCTCCCGCGTGCTGCTGCTCGGGGTCACCTACAAGCCCGACGTCGCCGACCAGCGGGAGACCCCGGCCGTGCCGGTGGCCCGGCTGTTGCGGCAGCGGGAGGCCGAGGTCTCGTTCCACGACCCCCATGTCCGCGAGTGGTGCGTCGACGACGTGCCCGTCCCCCGCGTCGACGACCTGATGGCCGCCCTGCGCGACCACGACCTGACGATCCTCCTCCAGGACCACTCCTCCTACGACCTGCCCGCCCTCTCCGACGCGGCCCGCCTGCTGTTCGACACCCGGGGGCGGATATTCCGGCCCGGGGTCGAGGTGCTGTAGCGGGCCCTGTTCGAACGCGGAGCCGAAAGGTGCTGCTCTGATGCGGATACTCGTGGTCACCGTCGTCCACCATCCCGAGGATGCGCGGATACTGCACCGGGAGATCGCCGCCCTGACGGAGCGCGGCCACCGGGTCGTGTACGCCGCGCCGTTCACCGCCCGCGGGGTGGAACCGCGCCCGGATGTCGAGGGCGTGGACCTCCCCCGAGCCGCCGGACGCGACCGCCGGGCGGCGCTGCGCGCGGCGCGTGCCCTGCTGGCCGAGCGCGGACCGGAGGCGGACGTGGTGCTGTTGCACGACCCGGAGCTGCTGCTCGCCCTGCCCGGCACACTGCGCCGGTGGCGGCGCGGCGGCCGGGCCCCGGTGACCGTGTGGGACGTGCACGAGGACACTGCGGCGGCACTGGCGATGAAGCGCTGGGTGCCGACGGCTCTGCGGCCGCCGCTGAAGCTGGCGGTACGGACGGCGGAGCGTCTGGCCGAACGGCACGTGCGGCTGCTGCTCGCCGAGGACGCCTACCAGGCGCGTTTCCGCCGGCCCCATCCCGTGGTGCCGAACCTCGCGACCGTACCGCCCGAGCCGCCGGAGCCGCCCGGCACGGACCGAGTCGTCTATCTGGGGCATCTGTCCCGGGCGCGCGGCGCGCTCGACCTCATCGAGACGGCCAGGCTGCTCGGTCCGGACATACGGGTCGAGGTGATGGGGGCGGCCGACCACGACGTGCGGGGCGCGCTCACCGAGGCCGACCGCGACGGCGTCCTGCGCTGGCACGGCTACCTGCCCAACGACCGTGCCCTCGCCCTGCTCTCCGGCGCCCTGGCCGGTCTGTCCCTCCTGCACGACCAGCCCAACTACCGTCACTCACGGCCCACCAAGGTCGTCGAGTACATGGCCCACGGTGTCCCCGTCGTGACCACACCGATTCCCCTGGCGGCCGGCCTGGTGCTGCGGCACCGCTGCGGCCTCCTCGTCCCGTACGAGAACCCGGCGGCGACCGCGGACGCGGTACGGCGGCTGCGCGCGGACACGCAGCTGCGCCTGGGCACCGCCGAACGCGGCCGCGCAGCGGCGCTGGCCGAGCTCGACTGGGCCGAGCGGGCAGCCGAGTTCACGGGCCGACTGGAGACATGGGCGAAGGAGGCGACCGCCGACCGGGACACACGCCCGCCTGCGGTCTCCGCGGGGGGCACGGCTCGTCCCGCCTGACAGCGTCGTCACCCGGCATACGCGCAGGTCCACGCCGACATTCCCTGCAGGGCCGCCAGGCGTTTGGCCACAATGATCTGCTCTTTGCGAGTGGCCAGATCGGCACGCGGGGCGTACTTCAGACCGCCGGCCGCGACCCAACTGGACTGCCTGAACTGCAGGCCGCCGTAATGGCCGTTTCCGGTGTTAGCCTTCCAGTTGCCCCCGGACTCACACGCGGCGATGGCGTCCCAGTCGGCCCCGGACCGAATGGACGGCACGGCCTCCGCTCCGGTGGTGATGCCCAGTAAAACGGCGGCCGTCACAACGACGAGTGCGGTGCCCGCCCTGGGGCGGCGGCAGCTGCGAGCGTTGATCAGTTCAGCGTTTCGCGATGAGATCATATGCAGACTGTCGCACCACGTGACGGAGAGTCCCGACCTGCGACACGGGTTCGTACGCCAGACGGCCTCAGCCGGGACGTCGGCAGACTCACCACGCCGACGTGGCCGGGCCGGACCACACGCCCCTTCGGAGACCACGGTCGAAACGGTTGTCGGCACACACCCTCCGAGCGACGATGTCCCCAGCCCGTCGTCCTGTGTGGGAGGCCACGTTGACCGATCCGTGGGTGGCCCTGGAACCAGGGGCCGACCCTGCCGAGCGCGTCCGCATACTGCAACGGGCCCACGAGACTTTCACCGAGGCTGGTACGGTGCCGCGGCCGGTGCGTGGCGTAGTGGCCGACTCATGGCGCCGCTCGGTGCGGGCCGGCGTCAGGCCGGACGGCACCGCGAGCATCGAGCTGACGGACAGTGACCTCGGTGCCTACCGGGCCGAGCATCCTCTGGCACGCGTGATGCCGCTGTTCCGGGAGCTCATGGGAGCATTCGCCTCCGATGGTCGGCATCTCCTCGCGGTGTGCGACGTACACGGCAGGCTGCTGTGGGTCGAGGGCCATGAATCGACCCGGAGACAGGCGGGGCAGATGAACTTCGTGCCGGGTGCGCGATGGGCGGAGAGCGCCGTCGGAACGAACGCGCCGGGCACGGCGGTCGCCATGAACCGTCCGGTACAGGTGTTCGCAGCCGAGCACTTCATCCGGCGCGTGCAGCCGTGGACCTGCGCGGCCGCCCCCGTGCACGACCCGCGCACGGGGCGAGTGCTCGGCGCCGTGGACATCACCGGCGGGGACGGCCTCGCGCACCCGCACAGCCTGGGCTTCGTCCAGGCCGTGGCACGAGCGGCGGAGTCCCATCTGGCGCTGCTCGCCCCGGAACGGCCCGGCGCCCGCGGGCCCGAACTGGCCGTACTGGGCCGCGACGAGGCGCTGTTGACGACAGGCGGCCGGAGGATCCGGCTCAGCCGTCGGCACAGCGAGATCCTCGTCCTGCTCTCCCGCCACCCGGAAGGCCTGACCGGCCAGGAGCTGCTCTGCGCCCTGTACGCGGACGAGTCCGTGACGCCGGTGACGCTGCGCGCCGAACTCGCCCGGCTACGTCAGGTGCTCGGCCCCGAACTGCTGGCGTCACGCCCGTACCGGATCACGACACCCCTCGAATCGGACGTCGCCGTCGTCGAACGTCGGCTGGCGGCCGGCGCAGTCACCCACGCCCTGACAGCCTATGCAGGTCCGCTCCTCCCCGCCTCTCAGGCGCCGGCGGTGGTGCGGCACAGGCGACGTCTCGCCGACGGCCTGCGCGCGGCACTGATCGCCCGCCGCGATCCCGACCTGCTGGCCGACTGGGCCCACGCGCCCTGGGGCGAGGACGACCTCGACGTGTGGCGGGCGCTGGCCACGGCCCGCCCGACTGCGGCGGTCCGGGCCCGCGTGTCCGCACTTGAATCGGAGCTGGCAGCGCCCAACGACTGGGAACCATCCTAGAAACCGGCAGACAGCCTCGGGGTTCCTCTTCGCGGATCTGCGCCCCCGGTGCCGGTCGTGAGCAACGCTCCACGCAGCACAACCGCAACGTGGATGCAACGTCCGCCGTCCTAGCCTCCGGCGCAGAGCTGCCCAACGGCGGGCAGCGCTGCTGAAGGAGGCCAGTCCAGCATGACCCGTTACGCGGCGCCCGGAAGCGAGGGCGCGATCGTCTCCTACCAGTCGCGCTACGACCACTTCATCGGCGGAGAGTACGTACCCCCGGTCAAGGGTCAGTACTTCGAGAACCCCAGTCCGGTGAACGGGCAACCGTTCACCGAGGTGGCGCGCGGCACCGCGGAGGACGTCGAGGCGGCGCTCGACGCGGCGCATGCAGCCTCGCCCGGCTGGGGCCGGCTGTCGGCGACCGAGCGGTCCGACATCCTGCTGAAGATCGCCGACCGCATGGAGGCCCACCTGGAGCCGCTGGCAGTCGCGGAGAGCTGGGAGAACGGCAAGCCCGTACGGGAGACCCTCGCGGCCGACATCCCGCTGGCCATCGACCACTTCCGCTACTTCGCCGGCGCCGTGCGCGCTCAGGAGGGCTCGCTCAGCGAGGTCGACGACGACACGGTCGCCTACCACTTCCACGAGCCGCTGGGCGTGGTCGCGCAGATCATCCCGTGGAACTTCCCCATTCTGATGGCGGCGTGGAAGCTCGCGCCCGCCCTCGCCGCAGGCAACGCGGTCATCCTCAAGCCCGCCGAGCAGACCCCGGTCTCCATCCACTACTGGCTGAGCCTGGTCGCCGACCTCCTCCCACCGGGCGTGCTGAACATCGTCAACGGCTTCGGCCCCGAGGCCGGAAAACCGCTCGCGTCCAGTCCCCGGGTGGCGAAGGTCGCCTTCACCGGCGAGACGTCCACGGGACGGCTGATCATGCAGTACGCGGCGGAGAACCTGAAGCCGGTCACGCTGGAGCTGGGCGGCAAGTCGCCGAACATCTTCTTCGACGACGTGTGGGAGAAGGACGACGAGTTGCGCGACAAGGCCCTCGAAGGGTTCACGATGTTCGCGCTGAACCAGGGCGAGGTGTGCACATGCCCGTCCCGCGGCCTGATCCAGCGCGGCAACTACCCGGACTTCCTGGCCGCGGCGGTCGCCCGCACAGAGCTGATCAAGCCCGGGCACCCGCTCGACACCGACACGATGATCGGCGCCCAGGCGTCCGGTGACCAGCTGGCGAAGATCCTCTCCTACATCGACATCGGCCGGCAGGAAGGCGCCAGGGTGCTCACGGGCGGTGAACGCGCGGAGTACGACGGCGACTTGAAGGGCGGCTACTACGTGCAGCCGACCATCTTCGAAGGCGACAACCGTATGCGGGTCTTCCAGGAGGAGATCTTCGGGCCCGTCGTGTCGGTGGCCTCGTTCGACGACTTCGACGATGCGATCAAGATCGCCAACGACACGTCGTACGGCCTCGGGGCGGGCGTGTGGACCCGCGACATCAACACGGCCTACCGCGCGGGCCGGGCCATCCAGGCAGGCCGCGTCTGGACCAACTGCTACCACGCCTACCCCGCGCACGCCGCGTTCGGCGGGTACAAGCAGTCCGGGATCGGCCGGGAGACGCACAAGATGATGCTCGACCACTATCAGCAGACGAAGAACCTGCTGGTGTCGTATTCACCGAAGAAGCTGGGCTTCTTCTAGAGACAGGAGAAAGGGCGCCTGACCTGGGCAGATGCCCGTCAGGCGCCCTCCGCATCGCCATCGTCCGTCGCTTCCTCCCATCGCCGCATGGAGTCTTCGATCAAGGTGTCGGCGTGGTTCCGCGCTTCAGCCAGGAACTTGGCGTAGTAGCGGAAGAGGACCTGGATGCTCTGCCCGGCCCGGCGCGCACACTCCGCGGGGTCGACGCCGGAGGCCAACCAGAACGAGATGCCGGCGTGGCGCAGGTCGTAGGGACGCTTCGCCAGCTCGAGGGCATGCTCTTCAAGCGTAAGAACAGCCTCACGGGCTCGTCCCCAGGTGATGCCGTACGCCAAGGCATCGATGTGGTTCCCCGCCGCATTGCGGAACAGGCGTCCGTCGGGGGCAACGCCGAAGTTTCGTATGTGTCCGCGCAACCTGCGGACGAGCACTGGAGGAATCGGCACCGGGCGCGTCGCCTTGGCTGCCCGCCGTTTCAGGGAGTGAATCTCGTGGACGGCGCCGTCATCCATCCATTCCTTACCGGCAGCCACGACGCCGCCCTTCAGGTTCAGAAGACCCCAGCCCCTCGCCGGCAGACGGCACTGGGACTTCCGCAGATGGATGACCTCGGCTGGGCGCGGGGCGGCGTAGTACATGCAGCCGAAGAAGGCGTACAGATGAGGGCCACGGCCGGGTAGGGCTCTGACTGCGGCAAGCAGTCGGGCGACCTGAGCCGGGTTCGGCACGCAGTCGGGAGCGACTTCGTCGGGGACTTCCGGCGCCGTCCAGCGAAGACCGCTCAGCGGGTTCTGCGCGAAGTATCCGCGTTCAACGGCCACACCGAACACCTCGTTGACCGCAGCCTTCTTTCGCTTCACGATCTTCGCGGCAGCGGCCGCCCCATCGGTTCCATCCCCGGGGCCGACTGCCTCGGAACGGGTAGGCGCGGGGTTCGGCGATGTCCTCGCGGCCGGTCGCGGACCAGCGGATCCGCACCTCCTGGACAACGTCCTCGGCTTCGGCGCGGCGGCCGAGCATGCGATAGGCGACGTCGACGGGGGTCGGTGGCGCTGGTCGCGGTGTCGGAGGTCATGGCCCCATCCCGGCCGAGGGAATCTACGGTGTCCAGGGCGCTCGCGCGTAGCAGTGACGTAGAAAATACCTGTTTCCCCTGTGCTTCCTTGACTTACCCGGAGTGCGCTCACGAGGATCTCCGCAGACACTTCGGGTGTTTCGGCTCCGACTGACGTTCTTCGAGGCATTTCGGCGGACGTCCGAAAGTGCGGCCCATATGCAGCAGCTCATACTTCATCACACATACATCGGCGGCAGCACTTTCGATGTCTCGGGAAAGGGAAATCACGGAATTCCCCATGCGGTGGCCGCCGGTTCGGGGGACACGGCCGGGAGTTACCGGTTCGCGGCGCGCGACAGCGGCATCACCGTGCCGTCGTCCCCGTCGCTGCGACAGCTGGACTCAGTGCGGGTGCGGGTGCGGTTCCGGTCCGATCCGTGGGACAAAGCGCGCCGGAACCTGGTCGAGGGGCATCTCAGTTTCGCGCTGATGCTGGAGGGCGAGGGGCGACTCACCGGGACGGTGCTCGACAGGACCGGTACCTGGAGCGGGGCCCACGTCGACGGGCAGATCACCGCAGGACAGTGGCACGAGGCGGCACTGGAGCACAACGGGCTGAGCACCTTGGCGCTGAGCGTCGACGGCCGGGTGGTGGCGGTGCGGCACGACGTGCCGGGGCCCGTACGGCCCGTCGGCGGGTTCGGAGTGGCGATCGGGCGGTGGCCGGACGCCCCCGAGTACATCTTCCGCGGCGACATCGGGGAGCTGCAGCTCTGGCGGAACGACCCGGTGCACACGGTGCAGCAGATCACCGACCGTTGTTGCGGACGGGACCGGACACCGCTGGGAAAAGTACTCGCCACTCTGGCGGAGAGGAATGAGATCGGCGATTCGGTGATTACGGCGGCGCGGGCCGCACAGGCGGCGACGCTGGAATTCTTCCTTGCGGTGGGCAATGGCAGGGAGGAGACCGTGCGCGAATTGGAGCGGCTGGCCGGAGAATTGTGGGAGGCTGTCGTGCGTCGCGATCGCAGGAAAATGCCGGGCGCTCTGGATCGTTTACGGTTGTTCGTCGCCGAAAACTCCCCGCCCGGTGCACAGGACGCCTGGGAACAGCGGTCGGAGGAGATCGCGCAATCCGTGGGGTTCGGGGCGGCGCAGCGCGACGCGGTACTGCGGGCGCTCTGTCTGGACGGGCTCCGGCCGCCGCCGGACGACGATCCGCGCCCGGATGCGCTGCCGGGCGGCCCCTGGGACGAGGTGCGGCTCCCGGAGCAGCTGCGGGTGCCCGACCTGCCCGGCGGCCGGACGGACGGCCGGCCGTGACCGCGGCGAGCGATGAGCACGTACGGCTGCTGGCCCGGACGTACCAGCCGGTCCTGTTGTTCAGCAGCGGGGAGCGGGTCTTCCCCGCGCTGGTCGAGTCGTATCTGTCGCATGTGTCCGCGGCGCCGTGGGTGCCGCTGCCGGGGCAGACCGCAGTGCGGGACCTGGGCGTGGTCCCGGAGGTGCCGGGCGGGCCGCACCGGCGCGGGACCGCGATCATGGACGGGCGGCCGCCGGGGGTACTGCGCGGGGGCCGTTCCGCGTCGGGGGCGCCGCTGGGACGGCGCGGCGCCGACGCGGACTCGATCGGGAACTCCGCGTACCGGGGCCCGAAGGCGTCGCCGGATCTGTTCCTCACGTTCGGCGGGTGGCGGGATGCGGCCTGTACCGAGGGGGACGCGGAGTACCTGGTGGCGGCGTTCTCGGAGCTGGCGGCCGCTATGGATCCGGGTCAGCGCTGGGAGGAGTTCGAGTCCCTGCCCAACCGCCCCGTGCTGTGGGTGGAGCAGCCGACCACGCCGACGGTGTACGCCGAGGCCGCGTGGTGCGGGGACTACGGGCGGGCGGACGACCGGGTGGAGCGGGCCGACGCCGCGCTCCGGGACTTCGCGCAGGGCCCGGACCGGGACTCCCTGAGCCGGGTCCTGGCGCTCACGTACCACCTGTTCTTCCCGCTGCAGGACGATCCACGGGGCGCGGCCGGCCGGCCCGGCACGGGCAACCCCGGTGACCGGTTGCGGGAAGGGCAGTGGGTGGCCGCGACGGTGTTCTTCGAGGGCACGCCGGCCGCCTCCGGAGACCCTTCCGAGTTCGATGTCGTGGAGCCGCCGCTCGCGGTCTCGCTCTCCCGCGACCGCACCTCGGCCACCACGCCGGACTCCTGCAGGCCGTGGGACCAGGTGGTCCGCGATGGCAGCGGCCCGCGGCTGTACGTGTCGCGGGGGCAGCACCGGCTGCTCTTCGCAGCGCCGGACGACCCGGCCGGTACCGGACAGCCGCCGGTCGGCGGGGGCGCGGCGGCCGTCACCCGCCTGGACACGGAGGATCCGGGGCAGGGCAACTTCCCCGGCTCGGAGCAGCTGCTGGTGATGGGGCTCCTGCTGAACATGCCGCTGGCTCTCCTCGGATGGCTGATCTCCCTGTTCAGCGAAGTGCTCCGGGGTGAGCCGCTGAACGGCCCCAACGGGCCTCCGGCCGACGTGAGCACGCCGGCCGGGGACGGCGCCGGGCCGATCGCCTCGCCCTCGGGGGCCGAGGGCCCCGGCGCGGTCCTGAAGGACGGGCGGCGGATCGACGACCCGGCGACGTCGCTGCTGCGGGTGGTCAACGCGCTGCCCAGGGACCCGCAGCGGACCTCCTGGCCGGACGACGACGCCCCCGGTGCCCCGCCGCCGGACGTCGAATACCCGTACTGGTGGGACTTCTCCGGGCTGTGGGGCGTGCGGGTGGCACCGAACGCCACGGCCTGGACGTCCGGGATGCAGCGGGTGGACCGTTTCGGCCGCTCGCTCGGCTACTGGAACACGGTGGGCCTGGCCCGGGCCTGGGCGCAGGACCTGGTGCGGCGGCCCGGCAGCTGACGGCCGGGCCGGCAGGCGAGGACAGGGGGAGACCATGGCATGGCAGGACTTCACCGAGTGGGTGGGCGACGTCGTCGGCGACCTCCAGCGGTTGGTGAACCGCTGCTACGTGGAGACCACCGTCGGGGACGAACGCCGACTGTTCCTGGTCGGCCCGGTGTCACCGAATCTGCTGCGGACCCGCGGATCCGGACTGCCCGACCTCAACGTGCAGTTCGTGCCCAATCTGGCGCTGCCGCCTGACACCGTCACCCTCACCTTCACCCGGCTCGACCCTGCGCTCCGCGGGCTCTCGGCCCGCCTGTACGTCGGCGTCGACGAGGGCGTGGCTCCGGCCGGGACGCCGCCCGCGAGCATGCAGTTCGCGTACGTCGGCTTCCAGGGGCCGGACGGGGAAAGAGCGCCGGAAACAGTGCGGCTCTCCGTGCAGCGGCGCACCGACGGCCCGGAGACCGAGTTCGTCGTGAGTCTGGAGGCGACCGACGCGCCCGCCCCTCTGCAGGTGCACGGCGGGCTGACCACCGGACCGGTCGCCGTCAGGAAGGCTCGGCAACTGCTCGGCAGCATCGACATCCGCACCGCCCGCGCCGAGGAGGCGACCGAACTCACCGGTGGTCACCTGCAGTTGGGAGGCAGTGGCGGCGAGCGGTTCACCCTGACCGATGCGGATCCGCTCCGGGTGACGGTGCGCACGGGCGGGGCCGTCGTCCGGGTGGGATACGGCGCACCGCGCCCCCTCGTCCTCGCGGCCGAGGCGGAGCTGCGGTCCGCGGGCACCCTGCGGCAGGTGCGGTTCACCACGGAGGCCATGCCGCAGCGGCTGGATGCGAACCTGGCCGACGGATCGCTGATGGTCACTCCCGGCGCGCCGCTCACCGCGGACGTGCGGGCCACCGGGCTGCCCCTGCCTGCACCGTTCGCCAGTGCCTCCGCGGAGCTGACGCTGGAGCGGGCGGTACGGGCTGCCTGGGCCGGTGATCCGCTCCGGGTCGAGGTGGGTCCGGCACAGGGCGATCCCGGTCCCGCGCTGCTGCGGCTGAACACGCTGCTGCTGCCCGGGGTGCGTCCGGTCGCCTTCCAGCCGGAGCCACCCGTGCCGGGGCAGGCGCTGGTGGCCGAGTTCACCGAGGGCCGGGAGGCCTGGCTGGCGGTGGACGCGCTGGGCGCGCTGCGCGTGAACCGGGAGGCCCGCGACGACACGACCTTGCTGCGGGCCTCGCTCACTCTGGCGGACCCGCTGGCCACCGGAGCGGGCGTGGCCCCGCGTTCCCTGCGGACGTCCGTCTGGACGGGCGGGCGCCTCACCCTCGATGTGCGCGCCTCCGGCCTGGATCCGGACCAGCCGGACACCCGGTCCGGAACCCTCGCGGCCGAGGTCGACCTGACCGGCGTCGACCCGGCCGCGGGGACGGTCCGGGCCCAGCTCACCGGCCGGCTGCGGCATCTACGGGTGCGGCACGAGAACGACACCGCGCGCACCGAGGTGTGGACACCGGCCACCCCGCCCCGGCTGGCCGCCGAGTGGGACGGGTCCACGTCGCCGCAGCGGTTCTCGGTCACCCCGCACACCGCCCTGGCGCTTGCCGTGGACCGGCGGGCCACCGGCAGCGGTGGCGGACTCGCCGGTTTCGGGCGGCTGGCCGGGCGTCTGATGCTCCATGCCGACGTACGCGGGCACGTCGGCATGGTGCCGCGGCTCCCGCTCGAGAACGGCACCGCCGCGGCCGGGTCGACACCCTCGGTGCTCAAGGACCAGGCCGGGCGCGGTTTTCCGCCGGAACTGGCGGGGATGAGCGTGCGCTACGACACCGGCGTCAACCAGAGCGAAACGCGGCAGATCACGGCGGTCGGGAGTGGTGAACTGACCACCCTGCCCTTCCCGTTGCCACCGGATCCCGGCGACCGCTACACCGTGGTCGCGCTGAGCATGCAGATGCGCGCCGGTGGTCTCGCCGTCCCGGCCGCCCGCAAGGGCGTCTCGCTGTCGGTGAGCGCGGCGCAGTCCGCCGCACGGCGCACGGCCACCCGCATCCACTCTCAGCTCCTGCGCCTGACCAGCCGCCGGTCGACCCGCACCGGCACCGTGCCCGACCCGTCCGTCACCGACGCGCTCGCGGCCCGTCTGGAGGGCGTCCTGGAGGCGGCGCTACCCGCTCCCGTCGGCCCCGGCCAGGGTGCGCTCGCCGCGGACGTCTCCCTCGACCCGGGCCGCCCCCGGCGGAGCCTGCGCTACGCGGAGGACCACCGGGTGATCGTCCCGGAGCGGCTGCCCGAGGACGACCCCCCGTACGCGCCGCGCGCCCGAGTGGTCCTCGCCGACGCGCCCGACAAGGTCGTGCTGCGGCAGTCGTACGACGGCACGTCCGTCGCGTATGCGCTGACCCGGATCGGTGGCAGCGGGCGTGGCTGGCTGTGGATGCTCACCGATCAGACGCGCTGGAACGGCGAGCCGGTCGGGACCGGCGTGGTCTCCGCCGACCTGGTGGAGCTCCCCCGGCGCACCGGGATCGTCCTCAGGGAGGCGTCCCGGGTGCGCCGCTCCACACCGCAACGCCAGGTGATGTGGACCCGGCCCGACGGCTGGTTGCCCGCCACCGGACAGTCTGTGGAGATCGACGAGCCCCTCGAAGTACAGCGTCTGGTGTACGCGTCGTTCTGGCCGGGCCGTCTCACGCGGGTGGACGGCACCACCGCGAGCTATCCGGACGGCCGCGACCAGTGGTCCCTCGCCACCGCGACTGTGGTGCGGCTGCTGCCCGTCGACGGGGCGCTGCACCGGTTCACCCTCTGGACTCTGGACACATCCGACTGGAACGCCCCGGACAGGGACTCGGGCATCGGCGTCGAGGCCGCCGGTCTCACCGCCGACCTCGACCTGGACCAGTACGCCGCGCTGCTGCCGCAGGGCCCGCGCCCGTACGCCGATGTCCCCTGGAAGAAGAAGGCCGAGCTCCAGCTGAAGGAGTACACGGGAGCCTGGGTGTTCACCGGCTCGGGTATCCCGCCGGTGCCGGACTACGAAGTCCCGGACGAGGACACCGGCTTCTGGTTTCTGCGCGCCGTCGAACGCCTCGGGTTCTGGCTCACCGGCACTTTCGGCGACGCCTACTTCGGCAACACCCCGGGGAAGATCGACGGCCGGCAACGCCTGTACCCGCAGCCCCCACCACCCCCGCACCCCGACCCGCATCCGTGACCGCCGTCCGAGGTGACGACCATGACCGACGACTCCTCCTCCCGCCGCCCTGACCCGGTGGACGACCTCACCGGCGAATGCGCCGACCACGACGGCGCGCCTCCCCCGCGTACCGAGGACCTGACGACCCTCTCCTACCGCGGACTGCCCGACGAACTCCTCTGGGAGGAGTTGACCCGGTCCGCCGCGGACCGTCCCCTCGCGGTGGTCGGTCTCAAGGAGCCGGGCGCGCCGCGCGGCGTGCTGCGCGGCCGCTCCCTGGTCGGCGGGGACACATGGGACCGGGCGGTCTCCGCGGTCCTCGCCCTGGACGGGGTCCGCCGGGCCGACGACGACCGGCCCGCCCCCCGGCTGCTCGACGACCGTCCGTACCCGGCACTCCGGGTCGAACTCCCCGATCTGCGCACCCTGTCCGAGCTGCGTGCGCTGTCCTTCGTCGACTACGTGGAGCCGCTGAACATCCTCGACGGCATCGGCTGCGCGCTCCCGGTCTACGCCCTGAACCCGGCCGACGAGCTGTTCAGCCCGGAGCCGGGGAAGCAGCCGGAGAGCCGGGTCGCGTGGAGCTTCCGGCACATGGGGATCCAGGACGCCTGGGGACTGTTCCGGGACCCCGCGGGGGTGATCTGCGCGCCCGGCGGCGGGGTGACCATCGGCATCGTCGACACCGGGCTGTTCGCGGACGCCCCGCAGCTGGATCCGGCGACGTTCGTGCTCCCGCCGGGAACCCGCTCCCCCGTCCGGCGCCTGGATGCGACCGGCGATCCGACCGTCACCTGCTCGCACGGCACCCGGATGGCCGGTCTCGCCACCGCGCCCGCCGCGGGCCCGGCCGCCTCGGGTGCCGGGTACGCGGGCGTGGCGTGGGGCGCGGACCTGGTGTCGGTGAAGGTCGGCAACGGCGTCGTGCATGCCGGGACCAGCGTCTTCGACCTGGTGCGCGGCATCGACATGGCGGTGGCGGCGGGCGCCCGAGTGATCACTCTGGCGCTCGGCATGCCCTACGCCTCGGACTACGTGCGCGATCACATCACCCGCGTCCACGACGACCCGTCGCACCCGGAGGTGCTGTTCGTCGCCTCCGCCGGGACCAATGTGCCGTGGGTGACGTTCCCGGCGACGATGACCCGGGAGACCCTCGCCGTCACCCTGGTCGACTTCCGCCCGGACGCCCGGCACCGGTACCGCAAGCAGGCCGGCCTGTCGTACCTCTCGGAGCTCGTCTCCTACGGTCCGGCCGTCGATCTCGCCGCGGTCAACGGGCCGGGGGCGACGCCCGCGCAGGGGAACACGGCGACCCCGCTGACCACCCTGGGCGGCAGTTCCTCGGCAGCCGCGCTGGTGGCCGGGATCGCCGCGCTGGCCTGGGCGCGGATCCCGCAGCTGTCCCGGCAGGAGCTGATCGGGCGGCTCGCCGCGTCCGCGTCCCTGGCCGGCATCGAGGGCGAGGGGGCGACTGCGGGACGCAGTGCGGAAGTCGGCTGGGGTATCCCGGACGCGTATGTCGCGGCGGGCGGGGCGCGGCGGGCGGCGGTCCAGGGGCCGGAACGGGTCGCACCCGGTGCCCGCTACCGGCTGTCGGCGACGATGAACGGCTACGAGCCGTTCTTCACGTACCTCTGGGACACCGGCGAGACCTCGCAGGAGATCACGGCGAAAGCCGGCCCGTCCGGCAGTTCCCGGCTGCACACCGTGACGGTGACGAACTCGTGCGACGGTTCGACACTGACCGCGACGCTGCGGGTGCACGCCGCCGGCGTGCGGCTGCGCACGCTCTACTCGGATCAGCTGGTCTCCGAGCAGGCGTCCTTCTTCCTGGGCAAGCGGGTGGACCGGGCCGTGAACACAGGCCGGGAGCTGCCGGAGGGGTGCACGGTGGCCGCGGTACGGGGACTGGAGTACGTGCGTCGGGACGGGGCCCTGGTGCCGACAGGCTCACCGGCCGAGTCACGGGACAACGGCCACAGCGGGTTCACGGTGCAGCGCCCGGGCGGCCTGGGCGGGCGGTCCCTGGACGCGGTGGTACACGCCTGGCACGACGGCCTGCACGCGGTGCACGTCCGGGTGGCGTACGACGTGTGGGAGCTGGAGTCGGTGGACTGCGTGCAGCCGGGGGTGACCCGGGCGGCGCCGTGAACCGATCTGTGCGGACCCGAGCCCGCGGTCCGCCGTACCCGGGTATGCGGCACGCGCCGACGGGCACCCGAGCACCGGTGCCCCGACCTGGTCCGTTGGAGGGATCACCAGTGTTCTGACCTCTCGACGGGTGCGGCAGGGCCGAGCGGCCCCGAAGGCGGCCTTGTGGGCCCCTGGCTGTGGCGGGCCGCCGAGCCGAGGCTGGGACCGAGGGGCCCGTGTCGGCGGCCTCAGGGATGGGAGAGCGCAGTGAGTGCACCGGTGATCGTAGGAGTGGATGGTTCCGCCTCGAGCCTCGACGCGGTCGACGTCGCGGCCCGTGAGGCACGTCTTCGGGGGGCGCCGCTGCGGATCGTGCACGCCTTCGGACGTCCGTCCGCGCCTGTGCCGTCCGGTGCGCCACCGTGGAGTCCGGCCGACCATGGCCTGGAGCCGATGGTGCACGGGAGACTGGCCGAGGCGGAGCGACGGGCGCACGCGGCTGCGCCGGGCATCGAGATCGCGCGCTCGGTGGTGGCTGGTGAGGCGCTCCAGGTGCTGGAGATCGAGTCGCGTTCGGCCGCGCTGGCGGTGATGGGCAGCCGGGGCCTGTCCGGTTTCTCCGGGTTGCTGCTGGGCTCGACGGCGGTGCATCTGGCCGCCCACGGCCACTGCCCGCTGATGGTGGTGCGAGGCCGTCCCGATCCGGCCGGTCCGGTGCTGCTGGCCGTGGACGGTTCCCCGGCCGGTGAGGCTGCGGTGGAGTTCGCGTTCGCCGAGGCCGCCCTGCGCGAGGCGCCGCTGGTGGCGCTGCATGTGTGGAACACCTGGAGCGAACGGGCCTACGAAGGCCCCGGCGACCCGCTGACCGCCGTCGTGGCCGACACCGACCGGCTCCGCGAGGCCGAACAGCGCCTTCTGGACCAGGCGGTGGTCTCCTGCCAGGAGGCTTACCCCCAGGTCGCCGTGGAGCGGCGCCTGGTGCGCTCCCGGATCCGCAGCACGCTGATCGACGCCACCCGGAGCGCCCAGCTGGTGGTGGCCGGAGCCCGGGGCCGCGGCGGCTTCACCGGCCTGCTGCTCGGCTCGGTCAGCCAGGCACTGCTGCACCACGCCCACTGCCCCGTCACCGTCGTCCGCGGCAAGGAGTGACCGTGCCTCAGCAGACCACCACTCCCGCCCGGGCCTCCGCCCCTCCCTCCGCACCGCCGCCGCAGCCGGTGACCGACGCATACCGGCGGCAGGCCACCGAGGTGGCCTGCCTGCTCGACGTAGACCCGGCGGCGGGCCTGACCTCGGCGGCCGTCGCCCTCTACGACAACATCGTCACGTCCGTCCGCTTCCAGCTGTCCACCAACACCGGCGCCATCCTCACCCTGCTCGCCACCGTGCCGGCCGGGCTGCCCTCCCCATGTCAGCGATCCAGCTTCTCTGGGTCAACATCATCATGGCCGGACCACCAGCCATGGCCCTGGGCATCGACCCGCTACGAAGCAACGTGATGCACCGCCCGCCGCGCCCGCCCGGCGAACGCATCCTCAACATCCGCCGCCTGATGGCCATCACTCGCGCGCAGTGGGCCGTCTGCCTGGCCACCGCCTCCACCGTGCTCCTGGCCGAACACGCCTGGCGTGCCGCACGGTCACGGCTCGGCCACGCGCCGGACACGGGTACCGCGAACTGACCGCCCGTGCGACCAGCTGGTGGCAGGGGAATGCCCTGCACGTCGTCCACGGCTGCCCTCCCAGAAGACCTGGAGAGCGCTTGAAGCCGGCATGCCCGTTTCGCGGAGTCGGTGTCAACCGACAGTGGGTGGCATGGCTACGGCGACGGCTCGGCTCGTACAGCGCTGCCGTCACAGGCGCCGCAGGGCCATAGGGTCTGGCTGCCGGGACGGTCGCGTTCAACACTGGCGTTCGGGTGCCGACAGGGCCGTTCGGGCATGATGGGGAGGTGCCAGCGGCACCTTTTCCGGAGGGAGTGAGGATGGCGGAGAGTCCGGCACAGGGGCGGAAGGGCGTCCGGGCGGCGCCCCAGTTGCGGCTGGACGAGCTGCTGGAGGGTCTGCAGGCCCAGGTGGAGCAGGTCCGCGCGACCCGGGACCGGGTGCACACGCTGCTGGACGCGGTCCTCTCCATAGGCACCGAGCTGGATCTCGACGTGGTGCTGCGCCGGATCACCGAGTCCGCCGTCACCCTGGTGGACGCCCAGTACGGGGCCCTGGGAGTGCTCGGCGAAGAGGGGAAGATCCGGCAGTTCATCACGGTCGGCGTGGATGAGAGCACCATCGAGGCGATCGGTCACTATCCCGAGGGCAAGGGCATCCTCGGGCTGCTGATCCGCGAACCGGAGCCGCTGCGCCTGTCCGCCCTGGGCCGTCATCCCGACTCGGTGGGCTTCCCCGAGGGGCATCCGCCGATGACCACGTTCCTCGGGGCGCCGGTGCGCGTGCGCGACCAGGTCTTCGGCAACCTTTACCTGACCGACAAGCGGGGCGGGGCGGAGTTCGACGACGATGACGAGGCGGTGCTGCGCACGCTCGCGGCGGCGGCCGGCGTCGCGATCGACAACGCCCGCCTGTACGAGGACTCCCGGCGCCGCGAGCAGTGGCTGGCGGCGAGCAGCGACCTGACCCGCAGCCTGCTGTCGGGCACCGACCCGGACCGGGTCCTGCACCAGATCGCCGCCACCGTCAGGGCACTGTCGGGCGCCGATCTGGTGACGCTGGCGGTACCGCTCGACGGCGGCGACGAACTGGTGATCGAGGCTGCCGAGGGCGAAGGCGCCGAGCTGGTGCGCGGGCTGGTCCTGCCGACGGCCACGCTGGCCGCGAAGGTCTACCAGTCCAACGAGCGGATCACGAGCACTGCCCTGTCGGAGGAGCCGCAGGCCGGGGGCGGCTCCGCGGCCAAGATCGGCCTGGGGCCGGGATTCCTGCTCCCGCTGGGCGGTGGCGAGGACGTGCGCGGGGTTCTGCAGGTCGCCAACCTGGTCGGCGGCACGGAGTTCTCCGAGGCCACCATGAGCATGATCAGCGGGTTCGCCGACCAGGCCGCACTCGCGCTGGAGATCGCCGAGCACCGGCGCGAGGCCGAGCACCTCATGGTCCTGTCCGACCGCGACCGCATCGCCCGCGACCTGCACGATCTGGCCATCCAGCGGCTGTTCGCCTCCGGGCTGACGCTGAACTCGGTACTGGGCCGCATCGCCGACCGGCCCCAGGTGGCCGAGCGTGTGCAGCGGGTCGTCGACGACCTCGACGACACCATCAAGACCGTGCGCGGCACGATCTACGCACTGCGCGAGCGCGACCGTGCCGACGGCCGCGGCGGTCTGCGCGGGAAACTGCTGGCCGAGACCGACCAGGCGGCCGCCGTACTCGGCTTCACTCCCGCCCTGCGCATGACCGGCCTGCTGGACACCGACGTCCCCGCCGGTCATGCCGAGCAGCTGCTGGCGGTGGTGCGCGAGACGCTCTCGAACGCCGCCCGGCACGCACACGCCACCTCCGTCGAGGTCACCGCCGAGACGGACGGCACGCGGCTCCACCTGCGCGTCGCCGACAACGGCAGGGGCATCGATCCGGCCGTCACCCGCCGCAGCGGCCTGGACAACCTCCGCCTGCGCGCCACCGACCTGGGCGGCAGCTTCACCCTCACGCCGAACGAGCCCACCGGCACCATCGTGGAATGGACAGTGCCCCTCCCCGCACAGGGCGAAGCCTGAGCCCCATGGTGGGGCAGTCAGGGCGCTGGTGCCGGCGTCTTCGGAGTCGAAGCCGACCAATGGGGCAGTCCGGCCGGCCGATGTGCGGCGCACGGGCGGCCCACCGCCGGGTCTGTCCGGCGGTGGGCCGTGAGGGAGCGGTCAGGCAGCCGGCCGGGACAGGGCGCTGCCTGCCTCTGCGCGCACCTTCTCCACCGCTTCCCACTCCTCGGTGCCGAGGGTGGCGAGCGCTGCCGGGAAGACACCGTCCTGCTCCTTGAGGATGTGCTCGCGCAGCAGGTCGAGGGTGTCGATCAGCCGGTCGGGCCAGCCCGGGTCGGTGAGGAACGGTCCGTCCGCCTCGGCCAGAACCGACTCGATGCGGCGGTGCTCGGCCTCCAGCGCGGCGATCTGCTCCGGGAACTTCTCGGCCATCGCGGGGAACAGTCCGTGCTCCTCCACCTGGGTGTGCGGGCCCAGCACGGAGGCGATCTCGCGCACGAGCTCAGCCATCCGGGCGATCGCGCCGTCGCGCCGGGCGTCGCGTACGTGGCTGATGAGCGTCACCACTCTCTCGTGCTCCTGGGTCAGCTCGTCGATGGTCTCCAGTGCCTGGCAGCCGCAGTACTCGCACACCGGTGATGCTCCTTACTTCTTCGGTCCGTCGTTCTCAGCTGCGTGTTCTCACACAGTGGTGTGCGCGGTGCGGTGCCGGCGCCCGTGCCCGGTACGCGGAGCCCGGTCGCCGCCGTGGACGGCGGTGCGGACACCGGTGAGGGTGTAGGCCAGTGCCGCTGCGGCCACGATCGCGAGCAGTGCGAGGCCGGCGGCGTACGTGCCGTACTGCCCGTACAGGGAGCCCATCACCAGCGGCGGGAGGAAGCCGCCCAGGCCGCCCGCGGCGCCGACGACGCCGGTGACCGAGCCGACCTGGTTGGCGGGGGTCAGCAGGGCCACCAGGGCGAAGGTCGCCCCGCTGCCTGCGCCGAGCGCGGCGGCCATGGAAAGGAAGGCGATCGTGCCCACCGGGGCCAGGGCCGGGGTGAACGACTGCACCACCGCTCCGGCGACGACCACGGCCAGCGAGCCGGCCAGCACCCGGACCGGGCCCAGCCGGTCCGACAGCCAGCCGCCGATCGGGCGCATCGCCACCGCGAGCAGCACGAACCCGGCCATCCGGTTCGCGGCGTCCGCCTGGGTGAGGCCGTAGCCGGTCTTGAGGTAGGTGGGCAGGTACACGGAGAAGGCCACGTAGCCGCCGAAGGCCACCGCGTACAGGGCGGACGCCTGCCAGGTGATGCCGAGGCGGGCGGTGGCGGCCAGTCGGCGTCCCAGCGGCTCGGTGGGCACGGTGCGTCCGGGTGCGTCGCGCAGCAGCAGCGCGGCGGCCACGGCGTATACGGCGAGTACCGCGGCGGTGATCAGGAACGGGGTCGCCATGGTGTTCGCGTCCACCAGCTTCACGGTGGTCAGCGCGCTGATCGCGGTGCCGCCCATGCCCGCGCCGAAGACGCCGATGGCCAGGCCGCGCCGCTCGGGCGGGAACCAGGCGTTGACGAGGGGCACGCCGACGGCGAAGGCGGTGCCACCGATGCCGAGGAAGAAGCCGCCGATCAGGAGGGCGGCGAGCGAGGAGTGTCCGGCCAGGCCGAGGTAAAGGACCGGGACGATGGTGGCCGCGGACACGATCGGGAACATGACCCGTCCGCCGAACCGGTCGGTCAGCGCGCCCACCGGGATGCGGCCCAGCGAGCCGACCACGACGGGCACCGCCACCAGCAGCGACTGCTCGAACGACGACAGGTCGAGGTTGTCCTTGAACCGCGGGCCCAGCGGGCTCAGCAGCGCCCACGCCCAGAAGTTCACGGCGAAACCGATCGTGGCCAGGGCCAGCATCAGCCATGCCCGGCCGGACACCGGAGCACCTGACGGTGAGCCGTCACCTTTCGACTTCAACGGCTGGACCATGTTGTCCGTCCCTTTCCTCTGCATGGTGGTACGGCGCCACCGGGATCGCATGCGCGCGGCAGGCCCTTTGCCTGTCCGACGGCGTCCCGTGACCACTGTCCGCGGCCGGGTTCGCCGGCGGCATGGGCCATCAGTCCCTGCAGGGGGCCGGACAGGCCCCGGGTGCGGACCCGTCCGTCCCTCCCACGGCCGCGCGTACCCGAGACCGCCGCATGCAGCCGCTGTCACGGAGGGGGTAGGGCCGGTCGGCCCTACCCCACCCATCGCCGGCGGGGGACGATGGACTGATGTTCCAGACAGACGGCTTTCGCGCACTCGACCGACAGGAGTGCCTGCGCCTGCTGGCCAAGGTGCCGGTCGGTCGCGTGGTGTACACCCGACAGGCACTGCCCGCGGTCCTCCCCATCAACTTCTCCCTGGGCCCGGACGCCTCGGTCCTGCTGTGCACCTCGCCGGCCTCGGATCTCGTCGATGCCATCGACGGCGTCGTGGTCGCCTTCGAGACGGACGAGTTCGACGCGGCGACCCGGTCCGGCTGGAGCGTGGTCGTCACCGGACGGGCCACCGTGGTGACCGATCCCGCCGAGCACGAGCGCCTGACGCAGACCGGCCCGAGTTCCTGGATGCCCCTGCGGGAGTCGGTGTTCGTACGGATCGAGTCCGAGATGGTCACCGGACGCGAACTCAGGGGAGCGCCCGGCACGCAGTGAGGCTCCGCCTCCGGCCACCGCGGAGTCTTGACACCTCCGGCGCAGGCAGGGGCCCGGGCCGAGGGCGCAAAGTCACTCCGCCCGCCCGATAACCCCTTGGTCACCCGACTCCCCGTTTGCGGAGGCGCGGGGCGTACGCGCGCCGTCCGGGCCGTACCCGAAACGGATCAGCAGCTGTGGGCTGCACCGCTGCCTCGATCCGGCCATCGCCTCCCGCAGGTCCGGCCACTCCACCGCCTGGTGCAGCATCGAGGTCCGCACCCCGTGCACGGTCGCCGTCAGCAGCACGCGCTCCAGAGCCTGCCCCGCCCGCAGCCAGTCCTCCCGCCCGTCGTGGGACGTCCACAGCAGGGCCACCTGAGCATGGCGTTCGAAGCGCAGGGCGGGCAGCCGTGCCGCGGGCAGCGCGCCGGTGAAGTCCCGCACCGGTATCCGCCCGGACGCATCCTGCGGCCCCAGGGCCGTGAGGGGGATGCCGTAGGCGGCGTCCGCCCCCGGGGCGGTGATCCAGGCACGCACCTCGGCCGTGCGGGCCGGGTGGCCGGCGTTGCGGGCCTCGGCCGCCGCCGTCAGGCGCAGCAGACGCCGGGCCGCCATGATGCCGGGGACCTCCAGGTGCGCGCCTTCGGCCCGAGCCGAGCTGATCATCCCGGTCACGATGGAGTCCGGCACAGGGCGGCCCGTGAAGGGCATCCGGCTGGTGCGGCGCCGCTCGACCGCCCCGTACAGATCCCGCAAGGACGGCTGCCCGTCCGTGCCGGTCGCGGTCAGTTGCACCGTGGCCAGCAGGTCCGGATCGTCCGCGGAGGGACGCAGCCGGACCGTGGGCTTCCAGCCCAAGTGCTCTGCGGCCACCCGGATGTTGAAGACGGCCGCGCCCACCGACAGGTACTGGGCGCGCGGTTGGGGATCGGTTATCGGCAGCCCTCGCCCCCGGTCGATGCGGACCTGGATCGACCTGCTGTCCGGGTGCAGGCCGAACCGCCAGGGCTGTGGGTTGTGGATCGACGGCGCCGCCACCGCCGCGGCCAGCAGGGCCTGAACGGCTGGGGCGTCGACTTCCCGGGTCTGCATCGCGGCTCCTTCGCCAGGTTCTCCTCCGTTGCGTCAACCCTGCCCCGCAGTCCCGTTCGGGGGGAGGGTTGCCCGGCCCTCCGCTGCGGGCCTTGCGGCCTCGGTCGGCGGGCAGGTCGACGCAGAAGGAGTCCGCGGGTGCCGTCCTGCGTCTGCTGGTGGCGTGGGATCGGCGACGTCCGAGCCGTGCCGTTCCTTGCAGGGCCGAACGGCCCGGGAAGGAGGCCCATCCGCATTGCGGCGGGCCGACGCGGCCAGCGCGTCGTGTTCCTTTTCTGCGGAGCACCGCGAAGACCGCGTGGTCAACTCGCTTCGGCATCGGTCGCAGACGGTGCTGCGGGACGGGCAGCGCAGTACCCGGGTGCTCGCGGAGTGCGGCCGCCGTCCGGTCCGTAGCCGAACCGGATCAGCATCTGCGGATGGCACCGCTTGTGTCGCGGGAGGGCCGTCGCTGCTCGCAGGTCGGGCCATTCCATGGCCTGGTGCAGGAGTGAGGTGCGCAGGCCGTGCGCGGTCGCCGTGAGCAGGACGTACTGCAGGGCCTGGCCCGCGCGCAACCAGTCGTCCCGCCGGTCGTGGGGGGTCCACAGCAGGGCCACCTGGACGTGGCGTTCGAACCACAGGGCGGGTAGGCGGAAGGCGGGGATCCCGCCGGTGAAGTCCCGCATCGGCATCCGCCGGGCCGCGTCGGGCGGGCCGAGGGCGGTGACGGGGATGCCGTAGGGGGTGTCTGCTCCCGGGGCGGTGAGCCAGGTGCGGGTTTCGGCGGTGCGGTCGGGGTGGGCGTGGTTGCGTGCCTCGGCTTGGGTGGTCAGGCGTAGCAGGCGCCGTGTTCCGGCGATGTCCGGTATGTGCAGGCGTGCGCCGGCGGCGTGGGCGGCTGCCGTCATCTCCGCCACGATCGGCTCGGGAACGGGTCGGCCGGTGAACGGCCTCCGGCTGGTGCGGCGCCGCGCGATGGCTTCGTGGAGACCGGGATCCGAGGGCTGGTCGTCGGCGCCGAGCGGGCCGGTCAGTCGTACGGTGGCCAGCAATCCTGGTTCGCGAGGATCGGGCAGCAGCCTCACCTCCGGCCGCCGGCCCTGATGGACGGCGGCGAGGCGGAGGTTGAAGACGGCGGCGCCCACGGACAGATACTGGGCGCGGTGCATCGGGTCGGTCAGCGGCAGGGTGCGCTCCGGCGCCGAATGGACCTCCAGAGCCTGGCTGTCGTGGTCGAGGCGGAAGCGCCAGGGCTGGGTGTTGTGGATCGACGGGGCTGCCACCGCCGCCGCCAGGAGCGGCTCCACGGTGGCGGCGTCCAGCCGTGCTTGGGTGCGCATGATGCCTCCTCTTTCTCTTCGTCGTGGCCGCGCATCAGGTGGCGGGCAGGGCGGTGGCCAGCAGGACGACGCCGAGGGAGCCGACGAGGGAGACCACCGCCAGGATGCGGGCGAGTTCGGCGCGGCCTTTGGCGTGGGCGATGCCGTGACCGGCCGCGGCGAGCATCACCAGGACGAACAGGGCGAGTTTGGCCGCGAGGGTGCGGCCGTAGCCGGGTTCGGTGAGGGAGGCCCAGGTGACGCCCTTGTGCCAGGCCAGGGCCCAGCCCGTGCCCAGCTGCGCCGGCAGGAACACCGCTCCGGTCAGCATCCCGAAGCGGCGGCCCGCCGCGGCGGTGAAGCGGTCCTTTGCCTCCGGTGCCAGCATGCGACGGGCCAGCGGCAGGATCACCAGGGACAGGGCGAGTTGCCCGCCGACCCACAGGGCGGCGCCGGCCACGTGCACGAACCGCACCAGGGACCACAGGCCGACGGTGTCCATCAGTCACTCACCTCAACGGTGCCGTGCGCGCCGGCTTCGGCGTGGCGCATGTCGTGGTCGACGAAGGAGTAGTGGCCGGCCTCGGGGAACGTCGTCTCCACGAAGCCGCCCTGCGCCGTGGCCAGGTCCAGCACCTGCGAGCCGCCGGGCTGGTCGGGCTTGAGCAGGTAGGCGCCCTCCTTGTACACGGTGTCGAAGACAGTGCCGACGATGTGGAAGGCGATGCCGTCGGACGGCCCGGCGGCGATGACCCAGAAGCGGGCCCGCTCACCGGCCTTCATCTTCAGGGGCCGCTCGGCGTACTGGGAGGCGATGCCGTTGAACGCCCAGGCGTCCGGGGTGCCGTTGGTCGTCTTCGCCACCTGGGCGGTGCTGCCCGGCGTGCCGAGGTAGAGCGCGGAGGAGACCAGCACGTATTCGTGGTCGACCTTCTTCAGCCCGGGCGGGTCGATGACGACGGCGCCGTACATGCCGTTGCCGATGTGCTGGAGCATCGGTGCGGTGCTGCAGTGGTACAGCCACGCTCCGGCCTTCTCTGCGCGGAACCGGTGGACCAGGCGCTCGCCGGGCTGGAGGGTGCGCATGGGCTTGTCGGGGGCGAGGGAGCCGGCGTGGAAGTCGATGCCGTGGCCCATGCCTTCGTCGTCGTTGACGAGGGTGACCTCGAAGACATCGCCGACCTTGCCGTGGAGGGTGGGGCCGGGTGCGGACCCGCCGAAGGTCCACATCTGCTGCTTCACTCCCGGAGCCACTTCGACCGTGGTGTGCGCGGCGCGCAGCTCGACCTTGTGCACCGTCCCGCCGGGCGCGGGAGCCAGGTCGGCATCGCGTGGCTGCCAGCCCGAGGAGAAGTCGGCGGAGAGGTCCGGGCCGCGTGTGGTCGTGGTCGCGGAGTGGCCGTCGTGCGCACTGGCGCCGCTGGTCTCGCTGGTGTCGCCGGTAACGAC
Organism: Streptomyces sp. NPDC059866; assembly: GCF_042731325.1. NCBI lineage: Bacteria > Bacillati > Actinomycetota > Actinomycetes > Kitasatosporales > Streptomycetaceae > Streptomyces > Streptomyces sp. NPDC059866. Next base: position 46,544 of record NZ_JBHWJT010000021.1, read on the forward strand.
GATGTCCATCGTCATCCCGGCCGCCTTGTGGCCCGGCAGGGTGCACCACGCCTCGCGGCTCCTGGTGACCTGTCCGAGGTCGAGTACGCGGGTCTGCCCCTTGGCGAGCATCGGTGTGGCAGGGCCGTCCTCGACCTTCAGGTCGTGGCGCTGGGCGTCGGTGTTGGTGACCTCCAGCCGGATCGAGGTACCCGCGGCCACCTCGATCCGGGCCGGGCGGATGCGCATGTCGGCCAGGGTGACGGCGACCGTGCGGGTGGTCCCGGCGCCCGCGCCCGCCGTCCCGGCACCGCTCGCCTGGCTGCTCGTGTCCCCGCCGCTGTTGGCCACGAGCACGGCCAGCACGGTCAGTACGACCCCCGCGGCGGTACCCCACAGGACGGGCCGCCGCGAGACACCGGCCTCGTCCCCGTCCGTGAACAGCCCCCGCCCGCTGCGCACCAGCACACGCACCACCAGAGCGAGGAACGCGACCCCGGCCGCCCCGACCAGCAGCATGCCCGCCGAGCCGACGGAGCCGGGAAGCGGCAGCGCCAACAGGGTCACGCCCAGGTTGAGCACGACCAGCCGCGGCACCCAGCCCCCCTCCAGCACCGCCCGCAGCGAAGCCCGTTCCTTGGGACCGCCGGCGAGCACGATGGGCAGCAGGTAGGTGAGCGCCCCGATGAGGACCTGCGCGACGAGCCCGACGAGCAGTACCGGGACCAGGGACCCGAAGTCGTCCCGTACTTCGGCGAGCGGCCGTGCAGCCAGGAGCACCAGGTCCACGACCACGCCGACCAGCAGCCATCCCATGGCTGCGGCCAGCATCCACGCGGCGGCCGCCGAGATCGCGGGCCGTCGGCGCAGCGTACGGGCGAACAGGTGCGCCGCGACGGCGACACCGGCCGCGTAGAGGGCGATGCCCAGTACGGCGGCGGGGCGCCAGTCGGCCGACAGTCCGGCGACGGCGGTCAGCAGGCCGCCCGCGGCCAGCACCAGCACCCAGCGCGCCAGCCGGGTGGTGTGCTCGGCCATGCGTACGCCCAGCACGGTGGGCCAGAGCATGAACAGCGTGCCCAGGACGGGCAGTCCGATCCAGCCGAGGAGGGTGACGTGCACGTGGGCCTGCTTCAGCCCGCTGTAGTGGTGCGGGCCGGCCTTGCCGGTGGCCAGCAGCCAGCCGAGTACCGCGCCGATGATCAGTGCCGCCGCGGCGGCCCGGTAGTAGTCGGCGATCGGGGCGAGCCGTCCGCCCAGCGCGCCCCGGCCCATGCGGACGAGGACGACCAGGTGCGCGCCGACCGCGGTGATCAGCAGCCCGCAGCCGACGCCGGTCAGGACGTGCAGGTCGGTCCATATGCCGGTGAGGACGCCCAGGGCGCCGACGTTGACGCCGGCCAGCCGGGTGTTGCTCCAGCGCCGGTCGGGCAGCGGGGCGTGGAGCATGGCGACGGCGAAGTGCTCGCTCCACACCACGATGGCGGTGGTGGCGGCACCCAGCAGGAACAGGTGGATGGCCAGCCAGCGTGCCGCGGGCAGCGTCTGCTGGGCGCTCGCCGCCAGCAGCGCGAGCGCCACCCAGGCCGCGACCAGGACATGGGCGGCCAGGTGCCGGCTGCGCAGTCCGGACGCCTTGAACCTGCTGGGCGGGCGGCCACCGCCCGCGGCCGGGTCATCGTTCTTGCTGTACACGGTGCTCCTTGCCGCCCGGGGCGGCGGTCGGACGAGGACGAACGGGCACTTCCGCGCCGGCGCCGCCGGACAGCAGCGCGGCCAGTTGCCGCTGGTACGGGAAGGATCCGGGCCGGTAGCCGCACCACGGCTCCTCGGCGTAGGGGTCGCCGGTGACCCCGTAGGCGCGGGACCGCGAGCCGCCGCAGACCCGGCGGAACTCGCACGCCCCGCACCGGCCGCCCAGCCGGTCGGCGTCCCGCAGGCCGGTGAACAGCTCCGAGGAGCGGTAGATCTCGGTCAGCGGTGTCTCGCGCACGCTTCCCGCGCCCAGCGGGAGGAACCCGCTGGGGTGCACGGTGCCGGTGTGCGAGACGAAGACGAAACCGCGGCCGGCGTTGACGTCCAGGGGTGGGCGCCGTACCCGGCGCGCTCCTGCGTCCAGGCCCAACTCGGCGGCCCGCTTGCGCAGTTCCCGGTACAGCGGGCCGAGCCCGAGCATCGCGACGTGGTCGTCGCCGGTGTCGGCGAGGATCTGGCGCTGCAGGGCGACGCGGCGGAAGTGGTGGGCCTCGGTGGTCTTGGCGGGCACGGTCAGGCCCACGTCGTAGACGAAGTTGAGGACGTCCTCCACCTCGCCGGGGGTCAGTGCGCCCAGGCTCCGGCCGCGGCCGGTCGGCACCAGGAAGAAGGCGCTCCACAGCATCGCGCCGTGCTCGGCGACGAGGCGGACGATGTCGGGGAGGTCGTGCAGGTTGTGCCGGGCGACCGTGGTGTTGATCTGCACCTTCATGCCGAGGGCGCGGGCGGCGTCCCAGGCGTCCAGGGTCCAGCGGAACACACCGGGCACCCCGCGGAAGCCGTCGTGGAGTTCGGCGGTTGACCCGTCCAGGCTGAGCGAGAGGCCGACCGTCCCGGCCGCGTGCAGCTCCCGCAGCCGCTGCTCGGTGAGCGTCGGCGTGCCGGAGGGGGAGACGGCGACGCGGACGTCGGCCTCCTGGCCGTAAGCGATGAGGTCGGTCAGGTCGGGGCGCTGGAACGGGTCGCCGCCGGTGATCACGAACAGCGGGGCGGGCTGCCCGAAGGCGGCCACCTGGCGCAGGAGGTCCTTGGCCGCAGCGGTGTCCAGCTCCCCCGGGTCCCGTTCGGGCACGGCCTCGGCCCGGCAGTGCAGGCAGGCGAGCGGGCAGGCCCGGGTGGACTCCCAGATGACGATGAACGGCCGTTCCCCCGCGTTGTGCCGCTGGCGGCGGATGACATGGGCGGGAGCGCTCATCGCACGGCCCTTCCCAGCGCCCTGAGGGTGTGTCCGGCCGCCCTGGAGTCAGGGCAGACGAGGCGGGCGGCCGGACGATGACCGGGCCGGACCGTGCGCGGCACCCACCGCGAGCGACAGCGGTGGAATCGGCCTCGGGCGCGGTCGATGGGGTCGTACACGGGATACCTCCGGATCGGTCGCCGTCAGCATCCACCGGCGGCGGCGGTCGGCGCGGCGGCCGATGGTCTTCTCCAACGGGGCCGAAAGTCCCTCTTCGTGCGAGGGCCGGACGGGCCGTCGGGGACGCGCCAGGGTCAGGAGTGGTGAGAGGAGCGGGGTGTCAGGGCGTCCGCGGTGGCCACCAGCGCGGCTCCCACCCCGGTGAGTGCGGCGCCCAGGCCCGTGACCAGGGTCGTGAGGTGCCAAGCCTGGTAGGCGGACATCAGCGAGGCGCGCAGGGACTGGCCCATGAACGCGGTCTGGCGCAGTTTGGCGAGCTTCTCGTCGTCGCCTCCGGCGGCATGCAGTTCCGCGGTGATCTCGGCGTAGGTGCGACCGCCGGTGGCATGGGCGAGGTTGCCCTTGATGAACTCGGCGTAGGCGTGCGCCTCGGGGCCGGTTTCCACACGACGGCCGGTGTGGGCAGCGAGTTCGGCGGGCAGCCCGTGATCGGGGAAAGTGATCTTCTGGGCCGCCAGTTCGGTGCGGATCTCCTTCCTGGCGCTGCGGCCGCGCAGCAGCATGACCGGTCCGGCGACCACCAGGGCTCTACCGACCGTCCCGAGCAGGGCGCCGGCCCGACGGTGCGATCCGTCCATGACGTGTCTTCCTTCTTTCCTTGGTTTGCGGGGTACGGCGGTGCGGCACGCCGGGTGGAGCGATGTGCACGCCGCCGCGGGGTGAATGGCGTCGGGTCAGCGGTGGCTGAGGCGCAACCGCCAGGTTTCGGGGCCGCGTTCCAGGTACTCCACCGAGAACACCCCCGGGGTGCGCTGCTCGATCTGCGCGAGCAGCGGCAGCGGGTCGTGATGGGCGACCAGTACCATCGCGGTGCCTGCCGGGACGGCATCGAGCGCCCCGAAGACCGTGGCGTGACGCAGGGCGTGCGGAACGTCCCTGACGTCCAGTTCGGGTTCGTTCGTCTCCTCCGCACCGCCGCAGCCGCACAGTCCGCCGCAGCCGCCGGTCTCCTCGATCTGCCCTTCGTACATGTCGTGCCCTTCCTCGTTGTGCTGATCTTCTGGGGCGCCCTTGGTGGGCGAGTCGTTCGCGAGCCGGTGGTGCATGTCCGCGAGCAGCTCCGCCAGGCTCACGTCGGGCGTCATGGCGAGGAGCGGCAGCACGAGGCCGTTCTCCTTGGCCAGGTGCTCCTCGAAGAGCACCTGCAGGGCCCGGGCGTCGGCCACCGCGTCCGCCGGATCGGGCGCGGCGCGCAGGGCGTCGACGAGCGCGGTGAGGCAGCGGTGTTCGCCGATCAGACTCTCGGTCAGCAGGCGGGCCTCGCGCATGCGGTGGGCGGTGGGGTAGAGCACGGCTTCCTCGGCTGCGGTGTGCGGCAGGAGCGAGCGGTCGCAGAAGGCCACGAGACCGGCGTGGATCTTCTCGGCCGCGCTCGGGTCGCGGTCCACGGCGGTGAGCAGCATCGTCACTCGTCCGGCCAGCTCCCCGGCCAGTCGGGCGTGGTGTGCCTCGGCTGATTGCAGGGCCGTGGCGTCCTCGGGGTTCGAGGCGAGGGTCAGCTCGCTCATGACGGTGTCTCCAGCGGGTCAGGCCGGCGCGGCCGGCCGATGCGGCGGGGAATGGCACTCCGGGTGCCGACGGCGGGGATGCGGAGGCCGCGTCCGGCCGCGAGGGGCGGCCGGACGCACGACCGAACCGGGCGACACGCGCCGTACGCGCTGCGCCTGCGCGGCCAGGGACGGGGGAACGGCCGCCAGAACGGGCGCGGGATGCGGTCATACCTGACAGATGGGCATCTGCGGTTCGATCAATGCCCAGCATGCAACTCCGGGCACCCTCGACTCCCCGGCCGACCGGCCCCAGCGCAGGGACCATTGGGCCCTGTGGGGACCGCCCGGACTGGGCCGGAAGGCCGACCGGCAGGGACCGCCGGCCCCAGGTGCAGCAGGGTCCGCGCCACCTAGCGTTCCTGGCCATGGAGAACGATCAGAACGCACGGCGTCAGGCGTCGCGCGGTGCAGAAGCCTGGCCGCTGGCCGCTCGCAGACTGCTGACCCGCAGCGAGGTGTCGGCCGACGGGCGCGCCGTGTTCGGTGAGAACGACGGCAAGTGGGAGGGCTTCTACCGGGATCGGTGGGCCCACGACAAGGTGGTGCGCTCCACGCACGGGGTCAACTGCACCGGGTCCTGTTCGTGGATGGTGTACGTCAAGGACGGCATCATCACCTGGGAGCACCAGGCCACCGACTACCCGTCGATCGGCGCCGACTGCCCCGAGTACGAGCCGCGCGGCTGCCCGCGCGGGGCGTCGTTCTCCTGGTACACCTACTCCCCCAGCCGGGTGCGCTACCCGTACGTGCGGGGCGCGTTGCTGAAGCTGTGGCGCGAGGCCCGTAAGCGGCTCGGCGACCCGGTGGCAGCCTGGGCCGAGATAACCTCCGCCCCGGCGAAGGCGCGCGCCTACAAGCGGGCGCGCGGCAAGGGCGGCCTGGTGCGCGCCGACTGGGACGAGGTCAGCGAGCTGATCGCCGCGGCCCAGGTGCACACGGTCAAGGCGTACGGCCCCGACCGCGTCGCCGGCTTCTCGCCCATCCCGGCGATGTCGATGGCGTCGTTCGCGGCCGGTGCGCGGTTCCACTCGCTGATCGGCGGCACCCTGTTGTCGTTCTACGACTGGTACGCCGACCTGCCGATCGCCTCCCCGCAGGTCTTCGGCGACCAGACGGACGTGCCGGAGGCCGCGGACTGGTGGAACGCGGGCTACCTGGTCATGTGGGGTTCCAACATCCCCGTCACCCGCACGCCTGACGCACACTTCCTGACCGAGACCCGCTACAACGGCACCAAGGTCGTCGCGGTCAGTCCCGACTACGCCGACAACGTCAAGCACGCCGACGAGTGGCTGGCCCCGCACCCCGGCACGGACGGCGCGCTAGCGATGGCCATGGGACACGTGATTCTGCGCGAGTTCCTCGTCGACCGTGAAGTGCCGTACTTCCAGGACTATCTGCGCAAGTTCACCGACGCCCCGTTCCTGGTGACCCTGCGCGAGCACGACCGCGGTCTCGTCCCGGACGGGTTCCTGACCGCCGCCGACCTCGGACACGACACGGAGCACGCCGAGTCCAAGACCGTCCTCCTCGACTCGGCCACCGGCGAGCCCGTGGTCCCGAACGGCTCGCTCGGCTTCCGCTGGGCGAAGGAGGAACAGGGTCGCTGGAATCTCGAACTGGGCGACACGATTCCTGAGTTGAGCCTGCTGGAGCGGGCCGAGGAGACGGCGGAGGTGACGCTGCCCCGCTTCGACGAGGGCGCAACGGAGGGCGGCTCGGTTCTGGTGCGCGGTGTGCCGGTGCGCCGGATCGGCGGCCGTCTCGTCACCACCGTCTTCGATCTGATGCTCGCTCAGTACGGGGTGCGGCGGCCGGGTCTTCCGGGCAGCTGGCCGTCGTCGTACGAAGACGCGGCGCAGCCATACACACCGGCCTGGCAGGAGACGGTCACCTCGGTGCCGGCCGAGCAGGCGGCCCGGATCGCCCGGGAGTTCGCCCGCAACGCGGAGCGCACCAACGGCCGGTCCATGATCGCGCTGGGCGCCGGCACCAACCACTGGTTCCACTCGGACACCATCTACCGGGCCTTCCTGGCGCTGGTGACGATGACCGGCTGCCAGGGTGTCAACGGCGGCGGCTGGGCGCACTACGTCGGCCAGGAGAAGGTCCGCCCGGTCACCGGGCAGCAGCACCTGTCGTTCGCCTTCGACTGGCAGCGGCCGACCCGACACATGGCCGGCACGTCGTACTGGTACCTGAACTCCGACCAGTGGCGCTACGAGGCGTTCGGGCCCGACGAGCTGGCTTCCCCGCTCGGGAAGGGGCGGTTCCAGGGCAAGGGGTTCGCCGACTGCCTGGCGCAGGCCGTGCGGCTGGGCTGGACGCCCGGTCATCCCGGGTTCAACCGCAACCCGCTCGACCTGACGGACGAAGCCGCGGCGGCGGGCCGTCCGGTCGCCGAGCACATCGTCGACGAACTGAAGTCCGGGCGGCTGCGGTTCGCCGCCGAGGACCCCGACGACCCGGCCAACTTCCCCCGCGTGCTGACCGTGTGGCGGGCCAACCTGCTGGGCTCGTCCGGCAAGGGCAACGAGTACTTCCTGCGGCACCTGCTGGGCACCGACGCGGCCGTCCGCTCCGAGGAGACCCCGCCCGAGTACCGGCCGAAGGACGTGGTGTGGCGGGAGGAGGCGCCCGAGGGCAAGCTCGACCTGCTGGTCTGCATGGACTTCCGGATGACCTCCACCGGCCTGCTCGCCGACGTCGTCCTGCCGGCCGCGACCTGGTACGAGAAGGACGACCTGTCCAGCACGGACATGCATCCCTTCGTGCACGCCTTCACCCCGGCCATCGCTCCACCCTGGCAGGCCCGTACCGACTACGACACCTTCCTGACCATCGCCGACCGGTTCAGCGAACTGGCCGCCGAGCACCTCGGCACCCGTACCGACGTCCTCGCCGTGCCGCTGCTGCACGACACCCCCGACGAGCTCGCCCAGCCCGGCGGGGTCGTACGGGACTGGAAGGCCGGCGAGTGCGAACCGGTCCCCGGGCGGACCATGCCGAAGCTGGTCGTCATCGAACGGGACTACGCCGCGATCGCGCAGAAGATGCGCGCCGTCGGTCCGCTGCTCGACACCCTGGGCACCACCACCAAGGGCGTCACCGTCCACCCGAACCAGGAGATCGACGACCTCCGGCGCCGCAACGGCACCGTGCGCGACGGAGTCGCCGCCGGACGGCCCTCGCTCGCCACCGCCACCGACATGTGCGAAGCGATCCTCGCCCTGTCCGGCACCACCAACGGCCGACTGGCCACCGAGGGCTTCCGCGAGCTCGAGCGGCAGACCGGCAGCGAGGGCCTGGTCGAGCTCGCCGCCGAACGCGAGGCGGAGCGGATCACGTTCGCCGACACCCGCACCCAGCCCCGCTCGGTGATGACCTCCTATGAGTGGTCGGGCTCGGAGACCGGCGGGCGCCGCTACTCCCCCTTCGTCATCAACACCGAACACCAGAAGCCCTGGCACACCCTCACCGGACGCCAGCACTTCTTCGTCCAGCACGACTGGATGACCGAGCTCGGCGAGCAACTGCCGGTCTACCGGCCTCCGTTGAACACGCCCAAGCACTACGGCGACGAGCACCTCGAGGAGAACGGCCGGGCCGAGGTCACCGTCCGCTATCTGACCCCGCACTCCAAGTGGTCCATCCACTCGAACTACCAGGACAACAAGTACATGCTCGACCTGTCCCGCGGCGGACCCACGATCTGGATGTCCACCGCCGACGCCGAGAAGATCGGGGTCAAGGACAACGAGTGGATCGAGGCGTACAACCGCAACGGCGTCGTCGCCGCCCGGGCCGTGGTCACCCACCGGATGCCCGAGGGCACCGTGTACATGTACCACGCCCAGGACCGCAACGTGAACGTGCCCAAGACCGAGGTCAGCGGCAAGCGCGGCGGCATCCACAACTCACTCACGCGGCTGCTGCTCAAGCCCACCCATCTCGCGGGCGGCTACGCGCAGTTCACCTACGCCTTCAACTACTACGGACCCACCGGCAACCAGCGCGACGAGGTCACCGTCATCCGCCGCCGCAGCCAGGAAGTGGAGTACTGACATGCGCGTGATGGCCCAGATCGCCATGGTCATGAACCTCGACAAGTGCATCGGCTGCCACACCTGCTCGGTCACCTGCAAACAGACGTGGACCAACCGCACCGGCGTCGAGTACGCCTGGTTCAACAACGTCGAGACCAAGCCCGGCGTCGGCTACCCGCGCCGCTACGAGGACCAGGAACACTGGAAGGGCGGCTGGATGCTCGACAAGCGCGGACGTCTCGTCCTGCGCTCCGGCGGCCGGATCAAGCGCCTGCTGTCCCTCTTCTCCAACCCCGACCTGCCGAGCATCGAGGACTACTACGAGCCGGTCACCTACGACTACGACAACCTGGTCAACGCCCCGGCCGGCAAGGACATCCCCGTCGCCCGTCCCCGCTCCGTCCTCACCGGCAAGCCCACCGCCATCACCTGGGGTGCCAACTGGGAGGACGGCCTGGGCGGTGCACCCGAGCACGCGGGCGGTGACCCGAATCTCACCGGTGAGTGGGCCGAGAAGGTGAAGTTCGAGTTCGAGCAGACCTTCCTCTTCCACCTGCCCCGCCTGTGCGAGCACTGCCTCAACCCGGCCTGCGTGTCGGCCTGCCCGTCGGGGGCGATGTACAAGCGTGTCGAGGACGGCATCGTCCTGGTCGACCAGGACCGCTGCCGGGGCTGGCGGATGTGCGTGACGGCGTGCCCGTACAAGAAGGTGTACGTCAATCACGCCACCGGCAAGGCCGAGAAGTGCACCTTCTGTTTCCCGCGCATCGAGGCCGGTCAGCCCACCGTCTGCTCCGAGACCTGCGTCGGCAGGCTCCGCTACCTCGGCCTGCTGCTCTACGACGCGGACAAGGTCGGCGAGGCCGCGGCCACCCCTGACGAGCAGGACCTGCTGGACGCCCAGCGCGGGGTGTTCCTCGACCCGCACGACCCCGAAGTGCGCGCCGCAGCAGGCGAGTCGGGCATCCCGGACGACTGGCTGGACGCCGCCCGTCGCTCCCCCGTGTACGACCTGGTCATGCGGTACAAGGTCGCCCTGCCGCTGCACCCGGAGTACCGCACGATGCCGATGGTCTGGTACGTGCCTCCGCTGTCCCCGGTGCTGGACGCCGTCGACGCGGCGGGCGGCAACCAGGACGACCCCGACCACGTCTTCGCGACGGTCACCCGGCTGCGTATCCCACTGGAGTACCTGGCGGAACTGTTCACCGCCGGGGACACGGACGTGGTCGCCGGCGTGCTGATGAAGCTCACCGCACTCCGCTCGTACATGCGCGACCGCACCCTCGGTGAACCCGGTGACGACACCGCGCTCGAGGCCGTCGGCCTCACCGCACGCGAGGCGGAGGACCTGCACCGGCTCCTCGCCGTCGCCAAGTACGCCGACCGGTACGTCGTCCCCGCCGCCCACAAGGAGGACGCCGCCGCGCTCACCGCCATGGAGAACCGCTGCCCGGTCGAATCATCCGGCGACCCAGCGGATGCCGGTGGCCGACGGGTGATGCTCGGCATCCCCACCCTGCGCCGCAGCACCGCTGGAGGTCGGTCGTGAGCCCCCTGCCCGCAACGATCCCCGCCCTCGTCCGCACCCGCGTCCGTGCGGCCGTACGCCGCCCTGCCCGGCTCACCCCCGAGGAGGCCGAGGCACGCACCCTGCTGCTGCGGCTGTGCTCGCTGCTGCTGCAGTACCCGGACGCCGAACTGGCCACCGCCCGCCCGGTGTTGACCACGACCGTCGAGGCACTGCCACCCTCGCCCGCCGCCGAGCACCTGACCGCCTTCGTCTCCTGGTTCACCGACCAGGAACCGGAGGCACTGGAGCAGCACTACGTCGAGATGTTCGACCTGCGCCGCAAGAGCAGCCTGTACCTCACCTACTACCTGCACGGCGACACCCGCCGCCGGGGCATGGCCCTGCTCACCCTCAACCAGCGCTACCGCGCCGCCGGCTGGAACACCGACGGCGGCGAACTTCCCGACCACCTCCCGGTCGTCCTGGAGTTCGCCGCACTCGCCGGCCCAGGGGGCGGCGAGGCACCGCTGCGCCAGCACCGGCGCGGTCTTGAGTTGATCCACCGTGCCCTGACCGACGCCAACTCCCCCTACCGGCACGTCCTGGCCGCGCTGCTCACCCTGCTGCCGCCGCCCACCGAGGCGGACCGCGCGGCGGTGGCCCAGCTCGTCGCCGAGGGCCCGCCGAACGAGGAGGTCGGCCTCGACCCCTACGGGACGTACGGGGACGGGGAGTTCGCCCCTCCGGGCACCTTCGTGCCGCCGACGCCCGCCCCACCGACCCGTGTGCCACCCGCCCCGACCAGCCGTACGGAAGGGCCCCGATGAACACCTCGCTCTCCGCCTCGGTGGGCGGCGCCGATCTGCTCCTGTGGGTCGCCGTCCCCTACATCTGCCTGGCCGTGTTCGTGGTCGGGCACGTCTGGCGCTACCGGCAGGACCAGTTCGGCTGGACGTCCCGCACCACCCAGCTCCTCGAACACCGCTGGCTGCGCTGGGGCAGCCCCCTGTTCCACCTGGGCGCCTTCATGGTGATCGCCGGGCATGTCGTGGGGCTCGCCGTTCCCGACTCGTGGACCGAGGCCGTCGGCATCAGCGAGCACGCGTACCACACCACGGCCGTGTGGGCGGGCTCGGTGGCGGGCGTCGCCATGGTCGCGGGGCTGGGCATGCTGTGCGCCCGCCGGCTGCTGACCCGCCGGATCCGGCTCGGCACCGACCGCAGCGACAAGCTCCTCTTCCCGCTGCTGTCCGCCACCGTCCTGCTGGGCATCACCGCCACCGCCGCACACAACGTGTTCGGCGCCGGATACGACTACCGCTCCACCGTCTCCGTATGGTTCCGCGGCCTGTTCGTCCTCCAGCCACAGCCGGAGGCCATCGCCGGGGCACCCCTGCTGTTCCAGCTGCACGCCCTGAGCGCCTTCCTGCTCTTCGCGGCCTGGCCGTTCACCCGCCTCGTCCACGTGTGGAGCGCCCCGATCGGATACCTCGCCCGCCCGTACGTCGTCTACCGGCGGCGGGCGACATCGGCCCCCGCCCCGACAGCGCCGGGCCGGCCACGGTCGGCCTCGGACTCCCGGCGAGCGGCATGAGCCGCAGACCCGCGCTCGCGCCGGACGCCACGACCACCCGGCGCCCGCACACGGGGGGCGGGAGCCACCGCACGGGATGGGTGATGGTCCTCGCCGGGACCGTCGGCTGGCTGGCCTCCTTCCAGCTCACCGTGGACGACTGGCGGCTCCTGAAGGACCCGGCCTATCAACCGCCGTGCAACATCAGCCCCGTCGTGAGTTGCGGCAGCGTCATGTCCAGCGCGCAGGGCAGCCTGTTCGGCTTCCCCGACATGCTGCTGGGACTGGGGGCTTTCGCCGCCGTAGCCGCCCTGGGCGTCGCCGTGGTCTGCGGGGCGCGCTTGCACCGCCGGCTGTGGCTCGCGCTGGAGAGTGGGGCGCTGGCCGGGGTGGTGTTCGTCCACTGGCTCATCGGAGAGTCGCTCTACGAACTCAACAAGATCTGCCCCTACTGCGCGGTCGTCTGGGTCGTCACCATCGCCCTGTTCTGGTACGTGACCCTGCACTGCCTGGAAGCGGGGATCGTCCGCGTGCCCCGGGGCGTGCTGGAGCTCGTCCGGGACACGCACTGGATGCTGCTCGCCGCCTGGTACGGAGTGCTCACGCTGCTCGTCCTGACCCGCTTCTGGCCGTACTGGAGCGGTCTCCTGTAACCCCCACCACACTCCGCACAAGCCGCTCACAGGACACCCGGACGAAAGAACGACGATCAACGACGATCATGGACGACCTGCTGAAGGAATGGACGACCGCCGTGAAGGCCGACCTGGGCATCGACCTCAAGGTCGACCGGCCCCTCCTGCTCACCTTGGCAGGCGACGTCACTCAGGGCGTGGCTCGGCGCGACCGCCGGGACACAGGTCAGCCGCCAGTCGCTCCTGGCCGACGTCGCGAACCTCACGGCCCGTAACAGCCGCCTGTCCGCGCACATCACCCGCCTCGAACGACGCCTGTCCGAGGCACTCGGACAGGCCGCCTGGGAAGCCTCCGGCCTCGGCGCTCACCGGTATCTCCGGCGGAGCCGCCCTCCACACCGCCGTCACCCTGGTCCGTCGCCCGCAACACAGGGGTGCCCTGATCGTCGTGCTCCTGCCCGACACCGGAGAGCGGTGCCTCAGCACGGACCTGTTCCACGACGAGTAGAGGTGCCGCGGAGTCGAAGGTGGCCCGACGTTCTCCTCCCGGCTGTCTTGGACACGCGTACAGCCGTGCTGGGCAGCCTGCCGCGTCTGGCCCACTGGGCCCTGGAATCGGGACGTTCGGCCCCCCACCGACACTCCAATTTAGGTTTACCTAAGTAATGCCAGTGCAGGCAGAGAGCGAGGCACGACCATGGCGTCGACCAACCATCAGCCCCTGCAGAAGGGCATCCCTGTCCCCGGCGACGGACTGGACCCGGCCCGCATGCCCGGTCACTGGCTGCTGGCCCGTCTGGGCAAGCGCGTGCTGCGCCCCGGCGGTGTGGAGCTGACCCGGTGGATGCTGGACGCCCTGGGTGTGGATCCGGAGGACCGGGTGGTGGAGCTGGCCGCCGGCCTGGGGGCCACCGCCAGGCTGACCCTCAGCCGCCGCCCGGCCGCGTACACGGCCGTCGACCGCGACGCCGCCGCCGTGGCCACGCTGAGCGCCCTCGTCGGCCCCGGCGCGACCGAGGTGCGCGCCGTCCGGTCGGACGCCTCGGACACCGGGCTGCCGGACGGCGAGGCCACCGTCGTGTACGGGGAGGCGATGCTGACCATGCAGCCCTACCCGGCCAAGCGGCGCGTCGTACGGGAGGCACGCCGGCTGCTCGACGGCTCCACCGGCCGCTACGCCATCCACGAACTGTGCCTGCTGCCCGACGGCCTGGACCCGGCCCTCGCCGACCGGATCACCGCCGACCTGCAGGACGCCATCCACGTGGGCGCCCGCCCCCTGACCCCCAGCGACTGGAGCGAGCTCCTCGCCATCGAGGGCTTCACCGTCACCGCCCGGAAGACAGCACCGATGGCGCTGCTCGAACCGCGTCGGCTGATCGACGACGAAGGACTTGTCCCCGCCCTGCGCATCGCCGGCCGCGCCCTGCGGGACCCGGCCGCCCTGCGCCGCGTGCTGCACATGCGGCGCGTCTTCCGACGCCACAGCGCTCACCTCGGCGCGATCAGCCTGCTCGCCGTCCCCACCCCGTCCCAAGCCTGAGGAGGCCCTCCATGCCCGCCACCGTGATCACCGACCTGGCCGCCGAACTGGCCGTGCCCGAGGACGGCACTCTCAGCCGCGTCCTGTACCGCGACGACCGCCTGCGCGTGGTCGGCTTCGCCTTCGCCGCCGGCCAGGAGCTGACCGAGCACACCTCGGCCCTGCCCGTGGTCATCCAGGTCGTCTCCGGCCGCCTCGACCTCGTCCTGGGTGACGAGAAGACCGAGGCGACACCGGGGAGCTGGATCCACCTGCCCGCACGGCTGCCGCACACGGTGCGCGCCACCGAGCCCAGCGTCATGCTGCTGACCATGCTGCCCACCCCGGAGCCGTCCGGATCCGGGGGGTCTTCCGCGGCTTGACCGACGCCCGCCGCCGGGCCCGACTGGCGTTCGCAACGGGGCCGATCGGCCCTCACAAGGCGGCCCCGTTGGTCTCTGCCGTCATCGATCGCCGATCCGTCACCGTAGGTGTGACGTTCAGGTCCGTCGTGCCCGGAGGGATGCGCGCATGCTGAAACGGAGTGGCAGGGTGTCGCTCTGGCGCTGGCGGCGCAACCCGCTCAGGCGGCGCTCCGACGTCGCCGAAGCCTGGATCGCGGTGGCAGCGGCGGCGATGCTGCTGCTCATGGCACCTGCGGTGGGCGTGGTGACGGCTGCCCTCGGCGAGCGCTCCGCTCTCCACCAGGCACAGGGCCTGCACCGCACTGCGGCTCGCCTTGTCGAGGACGCGCCCGCGACGCCGTTACGGTTCTCCGGAATCGCAGACGACCGCGTCCGGGCGACCGTGCGGTGGACGACGCCCGACGGCTCTCCCAAGACGGGTACGGCCCCGGTGGCAGCGGGCAGCAAGGCGGGTTCGTCCACCACGGTGTGGCTCGGGTGGTAGGCGTCTGGTGGGCCGTCCGGGTGCGGCTGGACGTGCGTCGCACGGCGCAGTGGGACCGCGCCTGGGCCGAGTTCAATTCCCACCGAGGCCACCGGCACGCATAAGAACACCGCCGAGTAGCTCGGGGCCGTCTGGCTACACGATCTCCAGCACGTCCCGTACCGGGCGACGGGGCGTGGCCGGACCCGTCGGGCCGTAGCCGAGGCGCAGCACCATCTGCACCTGGCCCACGCCCGACGCGGGGTCGCGGGCCAGCAGCCGCAGCGCGCGGTCCTCCAGCGCGTGAGACGTCAGCGAGGTGGCCAGTTCGGCCAGGGTCGCTTCCAGCAGCACGCGCTCCAGCGCCTGCCCGGCACGCAGCCAGTCGGCCGGTCCATCACCAGGGGTGCTCAGCAGGGCCAGGTGCGGGGTGTGCTCGAACGTGGCGGTTCCGCGGTCCGCGACACGCCGGCGACCGGCGAAGTCCCGTACGGGAGCCTTGCCGTCCCACTTGCGCGGCCCGAACGCGTACTCCGGGACGCCGTCGACGGCCGTCTGCGCCTCCGGCCCGAGCCGGGTCCAACTGACCAGGTCCTCGCTCGCGTCCGGGTCCAGGGTGTCCCGGCTCTCGGCGTCGCGGATCAGGTCGAGCACGGTCTCGGCGTGCCAGGGATCGGGGAAGAGCAGCACGGCCCCCTCCCGCTCGGCTGCGTCCTGCAAGGTGGACCGCACGTCTTCGGGGACGTCCTTCTCGGTGAAGGGGTGGCGGCTGGTGTGCCGCCGGCGGATCGCCGGGTGCAGCCGCGCCAGGTCCTCGTCCCGCGGTCGACCGGCATCGTCGGCAAGGTGGACGGCAGCAAGCAGCAGCGGGTCCCGCGGCTCGGGCAGAAGGCGGGTCTCCGGCAGGAGGTTCGCGTGCACGGCGGCGACGCGCAGGTTGAACAGTGCCGCCCCGCAGCCGATGTGCAGGGCGCGGTTGTCGGGATCGGACCGGGGCATGGCCCGCTCGGGGTCGGCACGCAGCAGCAGGACACGCTCGCCGGTCAGGTAGCGGAAGCGCCACGGCTGCGCGTTGTGCATGGACGGTGCCGCGGCGGCCTCGGCCACCAGCCCCGTCACGGTCTTCTCATCAAGCTGCCGCGAAGCCATGGAATCCTCCTCACGTGCCGCGGACGCACCGCGGGTCTGCATCGGCGTGTACCCCGGCACCACGGTCACGACGGCGATCGGTCCGCGCCCGACGAGCCAGTTCCAGTGTCCGCCCAAGGGGCACCGGGCGTCTCACTGCATCGTGGGCGCCATCGCAGGTGCGCATGCCGACGACACGCCCAGCAGCACGACAGACCGCGAACGCGAACGCAAGGCCCTCATCGGCCCCGATCCGGGGCCGCTCGTCCCTCTCGCATCCATGGTCTCGCAGTGATCATTGGGTCAGGCGCGGGCGTCGGGATCGACCACCGCGAGGGGCTCCCCCGTCCCCCGGCGGAACGGCGCCCGCGCCGGTCGGCAGCGCGGCCCCGGAGGGCTGCGGATCGACGGGATTCGGGTCGACGCCGAGCAACGTCGGGACGTGCCCTCGAGGCGGGTACCGGCGCAGCCCGGCGCGCTGTGCACTCTCAGCTGCGGCCGCCCCAACAGCGTTACCAGCCAATGACGTTGACGCGCACGTCCCCTTGTTCCATGGCTCGGAGCCGTTCGTGGAATCCGGAGTCCAACGGGCCCGGTCGGTCAGTTCCGGGGCAGCGTGTTCGCGACGTACTCGGTGAGGTCGAGCAGCCGGTTGGTGTAGCCCCACTCGTTGTCGTACCAGCCGAAGACCTTCACCAACTCGCCGTGCGCCTGGGTCAGCGGGGCGTCCAGGACGCAGGAGGCGGGGTCGCCGACGACGTCGCGGGAGACGATCGGGGCGTCGGACACGCGCAGGATGCCCTTCAGCGGCCCGTCGGCGGACTCCCGGAAGGCGGCGTTGACCTCGTCGGCGGTCACCGGCCGGTCGAGGACCACGCTCAGGTCGGTGAGCGAGCCGTCCTCGACGGGGACGCGTACGGCGATGCCGTCCAGAGTGCCGGCCAGCTCGGGCAGGACCAGGCCGACGGCGCGGGCGGCTCCGGTGCTGGTGGGGATGATGTTGACGGCGGCGCTGCGGCCGCGGCGGAGGTCCTTGTGCGGGCCGTCGAGGACGACCTGGTCGTTGGTGTAACCGTGGATGGTGGTCATCAGTCCCTTGACGATGCCGAAGTGCTCGTGGAGGACCTTCACCATGGGCGCCACGCAGTTGGTGGTGCAGGACGCGTTGGAGACGACGTGGTCCCGCTCCGGGTCGTAGGTGTCCTCGTTGATGCCCATGACGACGGTGGCGTCGACGCCCTTGCCCGGCACGGAGAGCAGTACCTTGCGGGCGCCGCCCTTCAGGTGCAGGCCGGCCTGTTCGCGGGTGCGGAAGCGGCCGGTGGACTCGATGACGATGTCGGCGCCGAGGCCGGCCCAGTCCAGGGCGGCCGGGTCGCGCTCGGCGGTCACGGCGATGCGGTGCCCGTCGACGGTGATCGAGGCGTCGTCGTGCTCGACGGTGCGGCCGAGGCGGCCGTACGTCGAGTCGTACGCCAGCAGATGGGCCAGCGCGGCCGGCGAGGTGAGGTCGTTGACCGCCACGACCTCGACGGCCGTGCCGGCCTCGGTCTCCGCGCGCTGCAGCACACAGCGCAGGTAGTTGCGTCCGATACGGCCGAAGCCGTTGATGCCCACGCGCACGCTCATGTCCGTCGTCCTCCCGATCGATCCACGCCTGTATGCGCTGCCAGCCTGCTGGCCGGGGATGCGATCGGGCATGGGCCGTACGGGGGCGAGCCGGGGGACGTTCGGCCCCAGGGCTCGCCCGGGCGGCGTCAGTGGCCTTCTTGCTTCAGCCGGTCCTGGGCCTGGCCGGCGAGGACGGCGGCCTGGATGCGTCGCTCCACACCGAGCTTGGCGAGCAAGCGGGAGATGTGGTTCTTCACCGTCTTCTCGGCGAGGTAGAGCCGCTGGCCGATCTGCCGGTTGGTCAGGCCCTCACCGATCAGCGCCAGGATCTCCCGCTCCCGGTCGGTCAGACCCGGCAGGGCGTCGGGCTCCGGCTCCTGGCCCTGACGCAGCCGTGCCATCAGCATCGTCCAGCAGGAAGACCCGGATCGGGTTGTCGGGACCGGCTGCTCGCCGTCCGCCATCGGATACTCCTTGTTCTGCGCCGTCTGAATCCCGCACCGGATTTCGCCCATGAGTGCGACCGGTCCTTGGCTATCGCAGACCTTGCGTGATCCCGGACCGAAGGGCCAGGGCAGGTCGGCCCTGCTCTCCCCGGCTCCCCACCAGGTACGCCGTCGGATCGCCTGCCCGTGGCCACTGCCACCGAACAACGGTCTGGGGGGCGCGTTCAGCCGTGGCGCGAGAATGATCTCCAGATCCTAATCGCATGGGCGGTCGGTCTCGGTCACGCCCACAACGGCGTACGGCCTGCCGCAAGGGCCTGAGCCACGGTGGTCGGCCACGCCACAGGTGGCGAATTCCGCTCGGGCCGGGGGCCGTCGCGGCGCAACTCGGGGCCGATCGGCCCCGGTCACGGGGACGTCCAGCACCTGCCGCGGCACCGCACCGCGGTCGACCCTGGAACCGCACCGCATCGACAGAGTCCGAGGAGCATTCCATGAAGGCAGCAGTCGTCCGGTCCTTCGGCGAGCCGCTGGTGATCGAGGAGCGGCCGGATCCGAAGCCCGGTCCGGGCCAGGTGCGCATCCGGCTCGAGGCGTCCGGACTGTGCCACACCGACATCCATGCCGCGCACGGCGACTGGCCCGTCAAGCCGACCCCGCCGTTCGTCCCCGGCCACGAAGGCGTCGGCATCGTCGAGGCGCTCGGCGACGGTGTGACACACCTGGCCGTCGGCCGGCGGGTGGCGGTGCCGTGGCTGGGGTGGGCCTGCGGTCGCTGCGAGCACTGCCTGTCCGGCTGGGAGACCCTGTGCGAGCAGCAGAAGAACACCGGCTACAGCGTGGACGGCGGGTACGCGGAGAAGATGCTCGCCCCGGCCGACTTCGCCGCACGCGTCCCCGAGGGCATCGACCCGCGCGACGCCGCCCCGCTGACCTGCGCCGGCGTGACGACGTACAAGGCGCTGAAGGTCGCCGACGTCCGCCCGACCCAGCTGGTGGCGATCTCCGGGATCGGCGGCCTCGGGCACCTCGCCGTGCAGTACGCGAAGATCGCCGGAGCCACGGTGGCCGCGATCGACGTCACCGACGACAAGCTCGCACTCGCCGCGGAACTCGGCGCCGACATCCTGATCGATGCCCGCAAGGAGGACCCGGCCGAGGTGCTCAAGCGGCACGGGGGCGCGCACGCGGCGATCGCGCTGGCCGTCAACGAGCAGGCGTTCGCCTCCGTGTACGGCGGTCTGCGGCGCGGCGGCAAGCTGGTCATGGTCGCCCTGCCCGCCGGTGGCACCATCCAGGTACCGATCTTCGACACCGTCCTGAACGGCACCTCCGTCATCGGCTCCATCGTCGGCACCCGCCAGGACCTGGACGAGGTCTTCCAGCTGCACGCCGCCGGACGCACCCGGGTGATCTACGAGACCCGGGCCCTGGAGACCGTCAACGAGTCCATCGCAGAAGTCCTGAACGGTCAGATCAAGGCACGCATCGTCTTCGAGATGTGACCCTCCCGCATGACCGCTGCGCCTCGTGCACCGATCGGGGTGCAGCTCGGCCAGTGGTCAGCCCACACCCGCCCCTGCAAAGCAGGAAGGAACAGCACTGTCATGGTCCGTTACGTGTACGCGTTCACCGAGGGCGGCCGTGACATGGCCGACCTGCTCGGCGGCAAGGGCGCCAACCTGGCCGAGATGACCCGGATGGGTCTGCCGGTGCCGCCCGGCTTCACCGTCACCACCGAAGCCTGCCGGGCCTTCCTCGCCACCGGCTCCGAACCGGAGGGCCTGTCCCGCGAGATCTCCCACCACCTGACCGTCCTGGAGCAGGCCGCCGGACGGCGGCTGGGGCAGCCGGACGACCCGCTGCTACTGTCCGTCCGTTCCGGAGCCCGCTTCTCCATGCCCGGCATGATGGAGACGATCCTGGACATCGGCCTCAACGACGAATCGGTCCTCGGCCTGGCGAAGTCCTCCGGGAACGAACGCTTCGCCTGGGACTCCTACCGCCGCCTTCTGCAGATGTTCGGCAGCACCGTCATGGGCGTCGACAGTGCACTGTTCGAGAACGTCATGGCCCGCCTGAAGGAAGCCCGCGGCGCGGTCGACGACCTGGACCTGGACGCGGTCGATCTGGCGGAACTCGTCGAGGCGTACAAGGAGCTGATCCGTCAGGAGACGGGTGAGTACTTCCCGCAGTCCCCGGCGGAGCAGCTGCGTCGGGCGGTCCTGGCCGTCTTCGAGTCCTGGAACGGCGAGCGCGCCCGCCTCTACCGGCGTCGCGAGCGCATCCCCGACGGCCTGGGCACCGCGGTCAATGTGCAGACCATGGTCTTCGGCAATCTCGGGCCCGACTCCGGCAGCGGTGTCGCCTTCACCCGTGACCCGGCCACCGGGCACCGCGGTCTGTACGGCGACTACCTGCCCAACGCCCAGGGCGAGGACGTCGTCGCGGGCATCCGCAACACCGTCGGGCTGGACCGGCTCAAGCACCTCAACCCGGAAGCGTACGTCCAACTACGCGACCACATGGGGCTGTTGGAGACCCACTACCGCGACCTGTGCGACATCGAGTTCACCATCGAGCGCGGCCGGCTGTGGATGCTGCAGACCCGGGTCGGCAAGCGCACCGCCGAAGCCGCTTTCGCCATCGCCGCCGAGCTGGCGGACGAGGGACTCATCACCTCCGACGAGGGCCTGGTACGTGTCAGCGGCGACGGCCTCGCCCGCCTGATGTTCCCCCGCTTCGACACCTCCGCCATAGGAGAGGCGCTCGCGCACGGCATCCCGGCCTCACCGGGCGCAGCCGTGGGCGCCGCGGTCTTCGACTCGGCCGAGGCGGTCCGGCGTGCCGCCGCCGGGGAGAAGGTGATCCTCGTACGGCAGGAGACCACACCCGACGACCTGCCCGGAATGGTCGCCGCCCAGGCGGTGCTCACCAGCCGCGGCGGCAAGACCAGCCACGCGGCGGTGGTCGCCCGCGGCATGGGCAAGGTGTGCGTGTGCGGTGCCGAGGAGATCTCCGTCGACTCGCAGGAGCGCCGCCTCAGCGTGGGCGACACCACCGTCGAGGAGGGCACGGTCATCTCCGTCGACGGCTCCGAGGGCGCCGTCTACCCGGGCGCGGCCCCGCTGGTGGACTCGGCGGTGATGCGGTACTTCGAGACGGGTGACGTCTCGGCCGGGGTGGTCGACGCCGTGGCCCGCGCCATGCAACATGCCGACGACGTACGGCGGTTGGGGATCCGGGCCAACGCGGACACTCCCGAGGATGCCGCCCGCGCCCGCCGGTTCGGAGCCGAGGGCATCGGCCTGTGCCGCACGGAGCACATGTTCCTCGGCGACCGTCGGCAGCTGGTCGAGGCGATGATCCTGGCCCGCACCGATGCCGAACGCGAACGCGCGCTGGAGGCTCTGCTGCCGCTGCAGCGGCAGGACTTCGTCGGCATTCTGGAGGCGATGGACGGCCTGCCGGTCACCATCCGCCTCCTCGACCCGCCGCTGCACGAGTTCCTGCCCGACCGCACCGAACTGGCCGTACGCATCACCGCCGCCGAAGCCCACGGCGACCGGCCCGACCCGCACGACGCCGAACTGCTCGATGCCGTCAACCGCATGCACGAGGAGAATCCGATGCTCGGCCTGCGCGGTGTCCGCCTGGGCCTGGTGGCACCCGGTCTGGTCGCCATGCAGGTACGGGCCATCGCCGAGGCGGTCGTGCAGCGCAAGCGGGCCGGCGGAGATCCGCGGGCGGAGATCATGGTGCCCCTCGTCGACACGGTCGAGGAGCTGCGGATCGTCCGTGAGGAGGTGGAGCAGGTACTGGCCGAGGTCTCCAAGGAGTCCGGCATTCCCGTCGCATGCCCGGTCGGCACGATGATCGAGCTGCCCCGCGCCGCCCTCACCGCGGGCCACATCGCCGAGGAGGCGCAGTTCTTCTCCTTCGGCACCAACGACCTGACCCAGACCACGTGGGGCTTCTCCCGCGACGACGTCGAGGCGGCGTTCTTCTCCGCCTACCTCGACAAGGGCATCTTCAAGGTGTCCCCCTTCGAGACGATCGACCGCGACGGTGTGGGGCGCCTCGTCGAGATCGCGGTGGCCGAGGGCCGCGCCGCACGGCCCGACCTGAAGATCGGCGTCTGCGGCGAGCACGGTGGCGACCCGGAGTCGGTGCACTTCTTCCACGCTGCCGGGCTCGACCACGTCTCCTGCTCACCGTTCCGCGTCCCGGTCGCGCGCCTCGAGGCCGGACGTGCCGCCCTGCCCGAGACGGAGGGCAGCGACAGCAGGTGACAGGGCACCTGCGCCGCTCCGCAGCGCACGATCACGGCGCGGTGGGGGCCACCCGGCCCGGGTGATCAGGGCCGGCCGGACGCCCGACGGGGCCCCGGGGACCTGCACAGCGGGGCGGTGCCGGACAGACGCTGGTGGTGGAGCCACGCCGCTCCCCCACAGCGCCGCTCTGTACGGGCCGCTGTGCGGCTTCACTTCGACCACGGAGGTACACACATGACCCGCCACGACGACCGAACCGGGATCGCTGCCCCCGCCGAGGCGCCGTCGGACATCGCCGTCGCCGTCGACCGGCTGGTCACGAACGGGCTCAAGGCACTGGCCGACTACGAGGCCCTCGATCAGGAGCAGGTCGACCACATCGTCAACAAGGCGTCGGTCGCCGCTCTGGACCGGCACACCGCGCTCGCACGGCTCGCCGTGCAGGAGACCGGACGCGGCGTCTTCGAGGACAAGGCCGCGAAGAACATGTTCGCGTGCGAGCACGTCACGCACAGCATGGGCCACATGAAGACGGTCGGCGTCATCGCCCGCGACGACATCGAGGACATGGTCGAGATCGCGGAACCGGTCGGCGTGGTATGCGCGATCACGCCCGTGACCAACCCGACCTCCACCACGATCTTCAAGGCGCTGATGGCGCTGAAGACCCGTAACCCGGTCGTGTTCGCCTTCCACCCCTCCGCCCAGCGGTGCAGCGCCGAGGCGGCCCGGATCGTGCGGGACGCGGCCGTCGCCGCGGGGGCGCCGGAGCACTGCGTCCAGTGGATCGAGGCCCCGTCCGTCGAGGCGACCAGGACACTCATGCACCACCCCGGCGTCTCCCTCGTCCTGGCCACCGGCGGCAACGCCATGGTCAAGGCGGCCTACTCGGCCGGAAAGCCCGCCCTGGGCGTGGGCGCCGGCAACGTTCCCGCGTACGTGCACAAGAGCGCGAAGCTGCGCCGGGCCGTCAACGACCTGGTGCTGTCCAAGTCGTTCGACAACGGCATGATCTGTGCCTCCGAGCAGGCCGTCATCCTCGACGAGGAGATCTACGACGCGGCCATCGCCGAGTTCCGCGCCCTGCACGCCCACCTGGCGACCGCCGAGGAGAAGGTGAAGCTGGAGCGGTTCCTCTTCCCCGCCGCCGCCTCGAACAGCGGTTGCGAGCCCAAGGTGAACGCGGCGGCCGTCGGCCAGAGCCCTCAGTGGATCGCCGAGCAGGCCGGATTCACCGTCCCCGCGGACACCTCGGTCATCCTGGTCGAGGCCGAACGGGTCGGCCCGGACGAGCCGCTGACCCGCGAGAAGCTCTGCCCGGTCCTCGCCGTGCTGCGCGCCGGCTCCGACCGGCAGGGCTTCGACCTGGCCGCCGACATGGTCGCCTTCCACGGACAGGGCCACAGCTCCGTCATCCACACCGAGGACCGCGCGCTCGCCGAGGCGTACGGCCGACGTATGAAGACCGTACGGGTCATCGTCAACTCGCCCTCCTCGCAGGGCGCCATCGGCGGCATCTACAACAACCTGCTGCCCTCCCTGACCCTGGGCTGCGGCTCCTGGGGCAGCACATCGGTGTCCAACAACGTCTCCGCTCCCCAGCTGCTGAACGTCAAGCGGGTCTCCACCCGCCGCAACAACCTCCAGTGGTTCAAGGTCCCACCGAAGATCTACTTCGAACCGCAGGCCATCCGCTATCTCGCCGACATGCCGGACATCCACCGCGTCACGGTCGTCACCGACGCGACCATGACCCGCCTCGGCTTCGTCGACCGCATTACCCGCGTCCTGCAGCGCCGCCGCGAGCCGGTGACCGTCCAGGTCATCGACAACGTCGAGCCCGAGCCGAGCATCGACTCCGTCCGCCGCGGAGCCCGCCTCATGGGCGACTTCCGCCCGGACACGATCATCGCGCTGGGCGGCGGCTCGCCCATGGACGCGGCCAAGGTGATGTGGCTGCTGTACGAGCAGCAGGCCGACGGCAAGGACATCGACTTCGCCGACATGCGGCACAAGTTCTCCGACATCCGCAAGCGCGCCTTCCGCTTCCCCGTCCTGGGCAGGCTGGCCCGCCTGGTGTGCGTGCCCACCACCTCCGGCACCGGCGCGGAGGTCACGCCGTTCGCCGTGATCTCCGACCCGGCGACGGGCAAGAAGTACCCGCTGGCCGACTACGCGCTCACGCCCAGCGTGGCCATCGTCGACCCGCTGCTCACCACCGAACTGCCCCCGGCCCTGGCCGCCGACAGCGGCTTCGACGCCCTCACGCACGCCATCGAGGCGTACGTGTCCGTCTACGCCAACGACTTCACCGACGGCCTCGCCCTGCACGCGATCCGCCTGATCTTCGACCACATCGAAGCCGCGGTGAACAACCGTGCCGCGCGGCCAGAGGCGCAAGAGAAGATGCACAACGCCGGCACCATCGCGGGCATGGCCTTCGGCAACGCCTTCCTCGGCATCGTCCACGCCATGTCCCACACCCTCGGCGCCACCTTCCACATCGCGCACGGCCGCACCAACGCGGTCCTGCTCCCCCACGTCATCCGCTACAACGGCACCGTCCCCACGAAGCTGACCGGCTGGCCCAAGTACGAGAACTACCGCGCCCCCGAACGCTTCCAGGACATCGCCCGCACCCTCGGCCTGCCCGCCGCCACCCCGGCCGAGGGCGTGGAGTCCCTCGCCGCAGCCGTCGAGCGGCTGCGCGACTCCGTGGGCATCGAACCGTCCTTCCAGGCCCTCGGCGTCGACGAGCGCGCATTCCTCGACGCACTGCCCCAGCAGGCCCTGAACGCCTACGAGGACCAGTGCGCGCCCGCCAACCCTCGGATGCCCATGCTCGACGACATGGAGGGGATCATGCGAGCGGCCTACTACGGCCCTGACCGCATACCTGGCGAGTAGGCCCCGTCAGCGAACAGTCCTGTTCGATCTGCTCCTCGGCCTCCACTGATGGGTGCTGCGGGTCACCGCCTGCGCAGCCCCTCCACGACCTGGATGCCGGCCGCGGGGTGACTGGTCAGGGCTCGATGTCGAGCACATCTCGCATGGGGCGACGCGGGGTCGCGGGGCCTGTCGGGCCGTATCCGAGGCGCAGGACCATCTGCACATACCCGGTGCCCGTCACCGGATCGCGCAGTCGCCGACGCAGGTCGGGCCATTCCAGGGCTTGGGTGACGAAGGAGCTGGACAGGCCCTTCAGGGTGGCCAGCAGAAGGACGCGCTCCATCGCCTGGCCGGCGCGCAACCAGTCCTCCGGGCGGTCTCGGGCCGTGCTCAGCAAGGCCAGATGAAGGTGGTGCTCGAACTCGGCAGCGGCACGGCCCGGCACCGGTCGGCCGCCGGCGAAGTCGCGCATCGGCGCCTTCCCGCCGAGCTTGCGCGGACCGAACGCGTATTCCGGCACCCCTGCCGCGGCCGTGTCCGAGAACGGCACACCGCCGTGGGTCCACTGCCTCAGATCTTCGCGGATGCCGTGATCGGTGAGGTTGCGGGCCTCGGCCTCCTGGGCCAGTTCCAACACCTCTTGCAGATGCCATCCGGTGGGGAAGGTCAGCGAGGCGCCCTCGTCGTGGGCAGCGTCCGCCAGAGCAGCCCGTACGGCATCGGGGATCTCCGTCTCCTCGAACGGATGCCGGCTGGTATGCCGAGTGCGAAGGGCCGGATACAGCGCGCCGAGGGTTCCCTTACCGCTCCCGAGGGCCGTCAGCTGTACGGAGGCGAGCAGCTCGGTGTCCCGAGGATCGGGCAGCAGCCGGGTCCCCGGATGCCACCCGCCGTGCACGGCCGCGACGCGCAGGTTCATCAGCGCGGCGCCGCAGCCGAGGTGGAGGGCCCGGCCGTGGGGGTCGGTGTGCGGTACGGCACGCTGGGGATCCGAGCGCACATGAAGGGTTCGGCTGCCGAGGAAGCAGCGGAACCGCCACGGTTGCGCGTTGTGCAGGGACGGCGCGGCCGTGGCGTCGTAAACCAAGGCCGTCACCGTCTCCCGGGTGAGCGGTTGCACCGACACCGCGTCCTCCACTCCGGAGCACCCCCGGGCCCCTGGGCGAGTCCGTCTCCGGGCCCTTACACCTCCAGGCTGCCACCGCGGCTCGCTCCGCGACAGGCATCCAGACCCGGGCAGGGCGCTCCCGTCGGCCGCCTCGATCGCCCGTCCTCAGGGCCGGATCGAACCTGCGCATGCTGCGCGTAGCCCCCTACGCCGCTCTCGACCGGGGCGGCACCGTCTGGGTCATGTCCGCCTCCTCGTCTCACCGTTCCATCGTCATGCGCCAGGAACGCACGTGCCTGGGCCGACCGGCCCAAGCCGAGGAGCCGACAGTCCCCATCGGCGGCGGGCCGACGGGGCCGAACGGCCCCTCACCACCCGGCCGAACTCACCACTCCGTACGAGCAGCAGCGGCACCTCGCGCTCACCCTGCAGTGCAGCTTCATGGAACGCCGCCGGCCAATACAGCCAACCACTCCCAGCGCCGCCTCGCTTTGTGCATCTCGCTCGCCCGTGATGTGCCACTCGTTCACAGCGCCCGCAGGCCGTGCTCCCGGAACTGCTCTCGTACCCGCTCCGTCAGCTCCGGATCCGGCGTCGGTGTGTCGCGCAGGGGGAAGGGGATCCCCAGCGCGTCGTACTTGTGGGCGCCGAGCTTGTGGAACGGCAGGACGTCCACCCGGTCGACGTTGCCCAGCCCGGCGAGGAACGCGCCGAGGCCGTCGACGGCCACCGGGTCGTCGGTCCAGCCAGGCACCAGGACGTAGCGGATCCACACCGGTACGCCGAGCCGGTCCAGGCGGGTGGCGAAGTTGAGGGTCGGTGCGAGGTCACCACCGGTCAGCTTCCGGTAGGTGCGGACGTCGAAGGACTTGATGTCCAGCAGGACCAGGTCGGTGTCGGCGAGGAGTGCGTCGGTCGCGCGGGCGCCGAGGAAACCGGAGGTGTCCAGGGCGGTGTGCAGACCGAGCTCCTTGCAGCGGCGGAAGACACCGGCCGTGAACGCGGGCTGCAGCAGCGCCTCACCTCCGGTGAGCGTCACTCCCCCGCCGGCGGTGGAGATGAAGGCCCGGTACTTCTCGATCTCGACCATCACCTCGTCGACGGTGGTCGGCTTCCCGTCACGCATGTGCCAGGTGTCCGGGTTGGCGCAGTAGAGGCAGCGCAGCGGGCAGCCGCTGAGGAACAGCACGAACCGGGTCCCGGGACCGTCCACTCCCGTGGACAGGTCCCAGGAGTGGACCCGGCCCGTCGCCGGCTCGACCGTGGTGTTCACAGCGATCCGTGGAAGGTACGGCTGATCACGTCGAGCTGCTGCTCACGGGTCAGGCGGACGAAGTTGACCGCGTACCCGGAGACCCGGACCGTCAGTTCCGGGTACTTCTCGGGGTGCTCCATGGCGTCCTCGAGCGTCGCCCGGTCCAGGACGTTGACGTTCATGTGGAAGCCACCGGAGGCCATGTACGCGTCGAGGATGCCGACCAGATGGCCCGCGCGCTCGGACGGGTCGTGCCCCAGTCCCTCGGGCGTGATCGTCGTGGTCAGCGAAATGCCGTCCCGGGCCTGCTCGTACGGGAGCTTGGCCACCGAGAGGGCCGAGGCAGCCACGCCGTGCCGGTCGCGGCCGTTCATCGGGTTGGCCCCAGGCGCGAAGGGCTGTCCTGCGCGGCGGCCGTCGGGGGTGTTGCCGGTGTGCTTGCCGTACACCACGTTGGAGGTGATGGTCAGCACGGACTGGGTGTGCTCGGCGTTCCGATGGGTGGGGTGCTGGCGCACCTTCGCCATGAACGACGTCACCAGGTCGGTGGCGATGGCGTCGGCCCGGTCGTCGTTGTTGCCGTAGGCCGGGTAGTCGCCCTCGGTCTCGTAGTCGACAGCCAGTCCGGTGGCGTCCCGGATGACCTTCACGCGGGCGTACTTGACGGCGGACAGGCTGTCCACGGCGACCGAGAGGCCGGCGATGCCACACGCCATGAAGCGGTGCACAGGGTGGTCGTGCAGGGCCATCTCGATGCGCTCGTAGGCGTACTTGTCGTGCATGTAGTGGATGACGTTGAGGGTGTCGACGTAGGTGGCCGCCAGCCAGTCGAGCATGTGGTCGTACGCCGCCGTCAGCTGCTCGTAGTCCAGGTACTCGCGGGTCAGCGCGGGCGCCTCGGGCGCGATCTGCTCGCCGGTCATCTCGTCCCGGCCGCCATTGATCGCGTACAGCAGCGCCTTGGCCAGGTTGACGCGAGCGCCGAAGAACTGCATCTGCTTGCCCACCGCCATCGCGGACACGCAGCAGGCGATCGCGGTGTCGTCGCCGGTGCGCGGGCGCATGAGCTCGTCGGACTCGTACTGGATGGCGCTGGTGTCGATGGACACCTGGGCGCAGAAGCGCTTGAAACCCTCGGGCAGCCGAGGCGACCACAGGACGGTCAGGTTCGGCTCGGGGGCCGGGCCCAGGTTGTAGAGGGTCTGCAGGAAGCGGAAGGACGTGCGGGTGACCAGCGGCCGGCCGTCCGAGCCGATACCGCCGATGGACTCGGTCACCCAGGTCGGGTCACCTGAGAACAGCGCGTCGTACTCGGGGGTGCGCAGGAACCGTACGATCCGCAGCTTGATCACGAAGTCGTCGATCAGCTCCTGGGCGCGGGTCTCGTCGATCGTCCCCTCGTCCAGGTCCCGCTGGAGGTAGACGTCCAGGAAGGTGGAGGTGCGCCCCAGGGACATCGCGGCGCCGTTCTGCTCCTTCACCGCCGCCAGGAAGCCGAGGTAGAGCCACTGCACGGCCTCGTGGGCGGTGGCGGCGGGGCGCGTGACGTCGCAGCCGTAGGAGGCGGCCATCTGCGCGAGCTCTTCCAACGCCCTGATCTGCTCGGCGAGTTCCTCACGGTCGCGGATGACGTCCGGGCCGGACTGCTGTGCATCCAGGCGGGCCCGTTCGGTGCGCTTGGCCTCGATCAGCCGGGTCGTGCCGTACAGCGCGACGCGCCGGTAGTCGCCGATGATCCGGCCGCGGCCGTAGGCGTCCGGCAGGCCGGTGATGATCCCGGCCTTGCGGGCGGCGCGCATCTCGGGGGTGTAGGCGTCGAAGACACCGTCGTTGTGGGTCTTGCGGTACGTGCCGAAGACGCGCGTGACGAAAGGGTCTGCCTTGTACCCGTACGCCTTCAGCCCGTTCTCCACCATCCGCAGACCGCCGTTCGGCATGATCGCCCGCCGCAGCGGGGCATCCGTCTGCAGGCCCACGATCAGCTCGCGGTCGCGGTCGATGAAGCCCGGCCGGTGCGAGGTGATGGTGGAAGGGGTGGCCGTGTCGACGTCGAAGATGCCCCGGCGCCGCTCCTCGGGGAACAGAGCGCTGACCTTGCCCCAGACAGCCAGCGTGCGCTCGGTCGGCCCGGCCAGGAATGCGCAATCGCCTTCGTACGGCGTGTAGTTGGCCTGGATGAAGTCGCGCACGTCGACCCGGTCCCGCCAGCGCGTACCGGCGAAGCCTCGCCATGCCTCGGTCGTCGCCCGGGGTCCAGCTGTCACCGTTGCCGTCATCGCCGGTCTCTCCCTCACTGTTCACGTGAACGTCTGCACTGTCGATGCTCGTCGCTCGCGGTGCCTGCAGAGAGGGCCTGTCGGCGTACCCGGGACACGCCATCAGTCCCTCGTACGTCGGGCCATTGGGCCCGGTCAGGGGCCGCACCTCGCCCCACAGATCCTGCGTGGACGAGCGGCCGGGGCACCCCCGCCGATGAGCGGAGGTGCCCCGGTCCGACGAGCCTGCGGCCCTCAGAGCAGCCAGCGGTTGCGGCTGACGAAGGGCAGTCGTGCCCAGGCCCTGCCCAGGCCCCAGGTGGCGCCGGCGCCCGCGGCCGCGAGGGCGATGAGGACGACGGCGTAGATGAGGTGGTAGTCGACGAACGGGTTGGTGGACATGCTCGGCGACCCGTCGGACAGGTGCTTGGCCGGCGGCCACTCCGCGATCCACATCAGCGCCATCATGGCGGTGCCGGCGACCGCGGCGAGCCGCAGACCGATGCCCGCGATCAGGGCGAGGCCGATGCCGAGCAGGCCGAGCATGAACAGCCAGTCCGCCCAGGGGGCCCCGGCCCAGTCGTGGAAGGTGGACTCCATCGGGCCGACCGCCACGCCGCTGAGGAAGCCCTTGGTCGGCGAGCCGCCGTCGATCCAGCCCTTGCCGGACTGCGTGGCGTAGCCGAAGCCGAAGGTCTTGTCGAGGAACGCCCACAGGAAGACGAAGCCGGTCAGCAGGCGGAGCCCGGCGAACACGTACGCACGGGTCGCCGTCGCGGCGGCGGCCGCCTCGTCGGCGGAGGCGGGGGCCGTCCCCGCCCTGCGCAGGGACGGGAAGCGGAATCCCAGATGCCGGTGGGGGTGGTCGTGCACTGCCATGATGCTCATCCCTTTCGAGGGGTGCGACGCGCAGAATGTGGACGACTCTCGTTGCGCCTTCAATGTCCCGCGTCGTCACCGCCCGGCAGAGAGGCTGCAGGGCCCGGCAAGGGGGCCGAACGGCCCCCTCTGTCCGGGACCCGTTGGCATCGGTCAGCCGCCCAGGACCAGTCATGGGGCCCTTCCGGATCGGGGTTCGATGGGAGGTGCATGCGGGTCCGTAACTCCCCGTCCTCCCCGACCCGCCGGGTACCCGACAGGGCCGACCGGGCCATCTCGGGATCGCGGTGCCCGTCATCCGGTCTGCGGCACCAGCACCAGCGGGCAGTGGGAGTCGCGCAGCAGGACGTGCGCAACCGGACCGAGCGGTGGACCGAGCCGGCCCCCGCGCCGGCACATACCGATGACCACGACGCCGGCCTCGCGCGTGCCCGCCAACAGGGCGTGAGCCGGGTCGGTGCGGACCGTCCGGCTGTCGACCTCTGCCTGGGGGTACTCCTCCCTCAGCCGGGCGATGCTGAACCGCGGCACGGCTTCTTCCGCCCGGTCGATCCGGGCCTGGCGCTCCTGGCCGGGGCTCGTCGCGGCCACCAACGAGGGCAGCTCGGGTGTGGTGTGCCGGTGCGTCGAGGCGTGCAGGACACGCAGCCGGACCCCACGCCGCGCCGCTTCCTGGAAGGCATAGGCGACAGCGGCCTCATCGGCGTCGCTCTCCAGGCCGAGCAGCACCTCGCGTCCCTCGTCGCAGGGATGGTCTCCGCGTACGACCATCAGGGGACCGTGCGTGTGCGCGGTCAGGCGCCAGCTCACCGAGCCCGCCAGCAGGCCGGAAACACTGCCGAACCCCCGGGTGCCCACGACGGTGAGGACCGCATCCGCGCTCTCCCGCGCCAGCGCCCGCACGGCGCCGTCCTCCACGGCCCTTGTCTCCACCGGCAGACCGGGGTGGCGCTCCTCAACCCGCGCCGCGGCAGACACCAGAACAGGCCCCGCCTCGTCGCGGTCGGCCACGGCGTAGACGATGCGCAACGCGGTGCTGCGGCGCACCGCTTCCTCGGCGGCCTGGTCCAAGGCCTGAACGGCGACCAGTGAACCGTCCACTCCGACGACCACATGACGATCATTCATTGTCCTGTTCCCTTCCGTTCCGTGCACCGGGGGCCACCCCGTGGGGCGCCCGTGGGAGCCCCGAGGGCGGTGGCGAACCCGCTGCCGGTCGACTGGGCGTCGATACCACGGCGGGTCCACGAAGGATGCTCATCGTCCGCGGGACGCTGCGGGCAGAGGCCGATGGAACCCGTCGGCACGCCTTACGGCCCGTCCCGTCGGGCCGTAAGGCCCCCGCCCCGGCCCCGGCCGGACGAGAGGGATCCCGGGGAGGAGGGCAGAGACGTTCAGGCGGTGAGATTCAAGCCGTACAGGCTGCGTCCGCCGATGAGCTCACGCCCGGTGACGAGTTCGGGCTCGATGCGGACGAAGACCTCCTGCGGCGAAGGCGCCCAGGAGACCGGGCCGGTGCGGGCCAGGCGTTCGTGCTCGGCGGGGTCGGTCACCACCGCGGCCGAGCCCGTGACAACAACGCTCCAGCCGGAGTGCCGGACCGCGTCGACGTCGTCTGCCTCGAAGGCGACCACCGCGCCGTCGATCGCGCGGACCAGCTCCGAGGCTGCGGAGGTGCGCAGCAGGACCCCGCCGTCGCCGTCGAGGCTGAAGTTGACCGGCAGCACGGCGGGCAGGGCCCGGCGTGTGAAGACGATGCGGCCGACGGGCACCTTGGCCATCAGCCGCAGGCACTCCTCCCGCCCGAGTTCGCGGAAACCGTCGTTGGGGTACATCAGCCAGCCTGTCTTTCGCCCAGTAAAGCGGTATTGCGTCTTTTCATCCTGAGCGGGATGAGGCCCGGGACGATGGGGCCCATCGGCCCCAGCCTTGCCGGAGAACGACCCGTGTCACGCCGAGGTCTGTCCCCCAACGGGCGGGCCTTCCGGGGAGGTGCTGGTCCTGCCTTGGGCCGGTCGGCTGCTTCATCCCTCGTGGCGGGCGCGGCAGGTCCGCCAGAACCGATCGGTGAGCAGAACCGGGCGGTAGGGCCGACCGGCCCTACCGCCACTTCGCTTTGCCCGGCAGGTGTCTTCGAGCTGCACTCCAGCCTGGGCGAGGCCCTGGCCCGTACCTCGGAGGCCGCCGCCGCGGCGGGCTGACGGCCGGACCGGTGGGCTAGCGACTCGGCAGCACCTCATCGAGCACCGCGCGCGGGGCGCGCCGCGGGCTCGCAGCGCCTTCGGGGCCGTATCCGAGGCGGATGAGCATCTGCGCATGACCGGTCCGCCCGGGCGTCGGGCTCAGGGACCTGCGCAGGTCCGGCCACTCCAGCGCCTGGTGCAGCAGGGAGGCGCGCAACCCATGGGCCGTGGCGAGGAGCCACACGTGCTGGAGCGCCTGTCCGGCCCGCAGCCAATCGGCGCGGCGGTCATGCTCGGTGATCAGCACAGCGATGACGGGTGCTGCCTCAAACAGTCGGACGACCAGTCGTTCGGTGTGCCGCTGCGCGGTGAAGTCGCGCAGGGGAAGGTGTTCGCTGGCGTCCTGGGGGCCGAGCACGGCCTGCGGCAGGCCCACATCGGGATTCGGCTCCAGGTCTCGGTGCACCCAGCGGTTGCTCTCCGAAGCGCGGTCGGTGTCGATGCGGTTGCGGCGCTCGGCCTCTGCGGTCAGGTGGAGCAGTCGCGCCGTCTCGATGGGGTCGGGGAACCACAGCCGCGCGCCCTCCAAGCGGGCGGCTTCACGAAGTTCGTTACGCAGATACGGTGGCAGCGGCCGCCCTGAGAACGGGAGGCGGCTGCTGTGCCTGCGCCAGATCGCCTCATACAGGTCGGCGCGGTGCTCTGTGGGGCGGGCAGCGGATCCGGCCAAGCGGACAACGGCGAGCAGGCCGGGGTCCTCCGGGGCGGGCAGCAGGCGCCTGACCGGTGACCATCCGGAGTGCGCGATCGCGACCCGGAGGTTCAACAGGCACGCCCCCACCGAAAGATGCAGGGCACGACCTGCCGGGTCCGTGTGCCGCAGGCCGCGTTCAGGGGCGGCGCGCACCTGGAACGTGCTCGACTCGGCATCCAGGCGGAAGCGCCATGGCTGGGTGTTGTGGATCGAGGGCGCGGCGACCGCGGCCGACACGCAGGTCTCCGGAATCACGCCGTCCAGAAGTGTGCTGTGCATGGTGCCCTCCTCAAGCGTCGGCGTAGGACCGGGGGGTGCTGTCCTACGAGCGTGGGCGCCTGACCACCGTCCCGTGAGGGGCCGATGGTCCCGCCGCCGGGCCCGGACGGGCCACACCTCACCGAGTGAGTGGCAGACGGGAACACCGCCATATCTCCCGCCTCCGGTCACCGTCCGTGCATGGGCTGAACGGCCCAACATCGGCTGTGAGTTGGCCCCCGTCGGCCCTCCGGTGCTGCCTGGTCGGCCCATGCCCAGGCACGTTCTCGACTGTCACCTTCGTGAACGTCACGACCAGGAGGAGGGGCAGACCGATGGAGGCCAACAGGCGTACGAAGAAGAGGTTCTGGCGATGGCGGAACAACCCACTGCGACGGCGCGGTGACATCGTGGAAGCGTGGGTCGTGCTGGCCGTGTGGGTGGTCATCGCGGTGGGCGGCGCGGTCGTCGGCCTGATGACGGCTGACGCAGCCGACGAGGTGTTCGCCCGGCAGCGCGCCGAGCGCGTTCCCGTGCGCGCTGTGCTCCTCACCGACGTCCCGCGGAGCGTGGCGGGGGCCGGGACCACCAGCGACAAAACCGCCGCGCGAGTCCGCTGGACGGACCCCGACGGTTCCGTCCACACCGACAAGACCTTGGTGAACATCGGTCTGAAGGCCGGGGCCAGGACCGTCGTCTGGACGGACGGCCGAGGCGAGATCACCGCCGAGCCGCCGAGTCCGACGGAAGCAGCCGTCGAAGCCGGCGTCCTGGCCACCGGGGCCGCGCTCGCCTTCGCCGGCCTCGTCTTCGGCGCCGGAGCCCTCGCACGGTGGAGGCTCGACCAGCAGCGCATCGAGCAGTGGGGCAGGGAGTGGGACCTCGTCGGCCCGCGGTGGGGCCACAAGACCGGATGATCCACGCTCGGCCACGCGGCAGGAGCGGTCAAGGCATACGAGGACACGGGCGGGCGGTTCCGCCTCCATGGTCGTATCGGTCGTGGGCCGGCGATCCGACTCCTGCGACGTGCCTCGGCTCGCGGATCAACTGCCCCACGTTCGGCCCTTGGGCTGTAGCGCTGGGGCTGCCCCCTCCCCTACGGCGGGGCATCTCAGCCGACAGTCAGGTCAGGGCGCACAAGCGTCCCCGATTTCCCGTGAACGATCTCGTACGCAGCATCGAGGGCTCCGATGGCCGCCAGTCCTCCGGTGCGCTCGACGAACCGGGCGGCGGCCTCGGTCTTGGGGCCCATGGAACCGTCGGGGTAGCCTCCGCGGCGCAGGTCGTCGGGCGTTGCGTCGAGGACGGGCTGCTGGTCGTGGGTGCCATAGCCGGCATAGACGCACGGGACGTCGGTGAGGATGAGCAGGAAGTCGGCCTTGAGGTCCTCGGCGAGCAGGGCCGTCGTGAGGTCCTTGTCGACGACTGCCTCGACGCCGGTCAGTGCACCGGTGTCGTTGTCGGCGGTGACGGGGACGCCTCCGCCGCCGGCACACAGGACCAGGGCGCCGCTTCCGAGCAGGTCGTGGATGGTCTCGCTCTCCAGGATCCGTTCGGGCGACGGTGAGGGGACCACGCGGCGCCAGCCTTTGCCGTCCTTGGCGATGTGCCAGCCGTGCCTGCGGGCCAGCCCCTCGGCGATCCTGCGGGAGTACACCTGGCCGACGAACTTCGTGGGCTGGCCGAATGCCGGGTCGTCGGCCCGTACGAGGGTATGCGTGACCAGCGCGGCGATCCGGTGCCCCGGCAGCGCGTCGTACAGTGCACGGACCAGCAGCGAGCCGATCATCCCCTGTGTCTGGGCGCCGAGCAGGTCCAGCGGGTAGGGAGCCCTCAGCGCCGGATCGGCGGCGCTCTCCTCGGCGAGAAGACCGAGCTGCGGCCCGTTGCCATGGGTGACGACAATCTCGTGTTCCAGGGCGAGGCCGGCGATCGCGGTGGCCACCCGGTCGATGTTCGCCTCCTGAACGTCCGCGTCGGGACGATCGCCCCGCCGCAACAGTGCGTTGCCGCCGAGGGCGATGACGATACGCATGGCTTTGGACCTCCAGGGTGGCCACGAATACAGCGCTGATGGTGTGCAGCCGGTTCTCCACCTGATCGAAGGCGATAGAGGGCGGGCGGGGGAGAAGACGTCGGTCGACCAGGGCGGGATGCCCACACCATGCGTCGGGAAGGCCGGTGGCCGGTCGACGTCTTGCCGTTGACCGGATACGGCGGCTCCACGCTTCCCCAGCTCATTGCTGGCTGCTCACTGATGTACCAGTATCCGATCCGGTTGGCGGGACGCCCCCACCGCCCCCGCAACGGCCGGTCGACGGCCGGCACGACGCCGCAGCGTCCGCAGTACCAGTGCGTCGAATATCGCACTGAGCACGAATGTGACCGCCGTGGAGACCACCAGGAGAACCGCAAACAGCCTCCAGAACTCCGAGGTCAGTGACGTAGCCACACTGCACACCCCCTTCCACCGAGTCGTCTCTCGTCTTCATCGAACATCCGGAACCGTTCCGGCACAGGGTGCCGAAGGACCCGGACGCGGTGCCGGTCGGCCGGGCCATGGGGCCGGTTGGCCCATCGTCCGACACAGGGCACGGGCGCAGGCTGGAAGTGGCAGATCCGTACGCCTGACTGGAGACACGCCATGAACGCTCCCGCCCCGGGAGGCATGAGGCACGGCGGCCCGCACAGCGTGAGTGACGTGATGACGCACACCGTCGCCGCCGTCGGCCGCGGCGCCTCTTTCAAGGAGGTCGTGCGGACGATGCAGGACTGGAAGGTCAGTGCCCTTCCCGTCCTGGAGGGCGAAGGCCGCGTAGTCGGGGTCGTCTCCGAGGCCGATCTGCTGCCCAAGGAGGAGTTCCGCGACAGCGACCCCGACCGATGCACCCAGCCGCGGCGCCTGTCCGACCTGCCAAGGCCGGCGCGGTGACCGCGGGGGAGCTGATGACCTCCCCGGCCCTCACCGTCCACGCGGACGCGACACTCGCGCAGGCCGCACGGACCATGGCACGCACCAAGGTCAAACGGCTCCCGGTCGTCGATGAGCTGGGCATGCTGCAGGGCATCGTCAGCCGCGCCGACCTGCTGAAGGTGTTCCTGCGCGATGACGAGGAGATCGCGGAGGAGGTCCGCCGGGAGGTCGTGTCCTGCCTCTTCCCCGCGTCGACGTCCGCCGCGCGTGTGGCCGTGCGGGACGGGATCGTGACGCTCAGCGGCCGCATCCGCGACACGTCGCTGGTCCCGGTGGCCGCACGTCTGGTACGGGCCGTTGAAGGAGTCGTGGACGTGGAGTTCGACCTCTCCGAGCACGACCGTCCCTCGGTTCCTTCTCCTGCCCCGTCGAGTCGTGGCGAGAACACCTGAACCTCGTGACGCACCCGAGCGGATGATGAGGGTTACGTGTGCGTCAGCTCGTCGGCGACACGTGCCGCCCACGTCTCGATCGCGGTGAAGTCGCGGAAGTCCCCGCCCTTTCCGTTGCGGAGGATCATCCGTGCGACCCATCCCTTCGCCCCCTCCTCCAGGCAACCTCCGAAGGTGACGTGTGCCCTGGCGTCGAGCGCGACCATGGCCTTCTTCACGCCGGGCACGGGCGGGATGTCCCGCTCCGAGGCCGAGGCGTCGAGCGGGCCACTGCTGAACAACCACAGTGGGCGTTCGGCCAGGGCGTGGCGGTGTCGGCGCAGGAATCGGCGGGCGTGCTTCTGCCAGCGTCCGGCGTACAGTCCGCCGCCGGCCACCACGGCGTCGTACGACGCCACGCTCGAGACGGACCGGGCCGGAAGGGCCTCGACCGTCAGCCCTTCCTTGCGCAGGACGCCGGCGATGGTTTCGGCGATCTGCGCCGTCGATCCGTTCGTGGTTCCGTAGGTGACCAACACGGTGCCGGTCATGGGGATGCGCCTCCTCTCAAATGCGGCGCAGCCAGTCGTCTGCTACGCCGTGCAGCGCCTGCTCCCGGGTGCGCAGGCGGGCGTCGTCCAGTCGGTAGGTGAGTTTGCCGACCACGCCGACCACGCCGTCGATCCGGCGGGTCATCGACCTCGTCGACCACCGGCAGTCCGCTGATCCGGTGGGCCGCGAGCAGCCTCGCGACCTCCTTGAACGGGGTGCCGTACTCGGCGCGGACGACGTCCGTGGCACGGAGCCGACCTTGTTGTACTGCATGGCTGTTCCCTCTTCAGCGGAGCCGGCGCAGATGGGGTCGGAGCGGCCGTCTTCGACCGGCTACGAGCGCCCGCCGCGCGACCTTCAGACCCACGTCCCTGATCACGCGGCGAGCCTCTGAGCGCCGGTCAGGCGTCGTGGCCCCCATGCGGCACGACCGCAACCGGACAGGCGGAGTGGTGCAGCACCGCGTGGGGGACGCGGCCGAGTTGGAGCCCGAGGTGCCCCTCGCGGCGCCTGGCGCCGACGACCAGGAGGTCGGCACGGTGCGAGGCGTCCACCAGCACCCGGCGGGCATGGCCCTCGACGGTGCGCCGGTGCACATCGACGCCCGCCGGGAGGTCCTCGAGCCCCGCTTCGAGTTCCTCGGCGGCCCGCTCCTCGTGCAGCCGGGCGGGTTCGCCGGCCAGCAGGGGGTGGTCGGTGGTCTCGTGCGCGGGACAGCGCCAGGCCCGTACGGCCTCCAGCGGCACCCCGCGTCGCCGCGCCTCCTCGGCGGCGAACCTCACCGCCGCCGACTCCTTCGCGTCCTCGCCGACGCCGACGACGACCCGGCCGTGGACCGGCGGTGTCGCCTGGTTGTCGTGGCTGCCGCGCAGCACGATCACCGGGCAGTCGGCATGGGCGGCGACGGCCAGGCTGACGGAGCCGAGCAGCATCTCGGCGATGCCGCTGCGGCCGCGGGTGCCCACGACCAGCGCGGAGGCGTGCCGGGCCTCGTGGACCAGGGCGTACTCCGGCTCCTCGAACACCACGTCGGTGGTGACCTGCAGACCGGGGTGCCGGGCGCGGGCCCGCTGAGCGGCGGCGCCCACCACGTCCTGGGCCAAGGGCAGCGCGGTCGGTTCGGCGAGGTCCCGGGCGAGGGCCGCACCCTCGTACCGCTCCCACAGGCAGGCGTACACCACCCGCAGCGGCACTCCGCGCAGTTCGGCCTCGTCGGCCGCCCAGTCGACGGCGCGCAGACTCGGCTCGGAACCATCGACGCCCACGACCAAGGGCCCGCCGCGGACTCGCTCGACTCCTGCGTTCATGATCTCCACTCCTTCCGAGAGCTCGTTCAGTCGTGCGCGACGACGGCCACGGGGGCGGCGGCGTGATGCAGTACCGCGTGCGTGACGGGGCCGATATGGACGCCGAAGGGGCTGCGGCGGACCCGACGGCCGACGACGACCAGGGACGCCTCACGGGAGGCGTCGACGACGTGATGGGCAGGGCTGCCGGACCGGGATTCCGCGACGACCTCGACGTCCGGGTACTTCTGCCGCCAGGGCCGTAGCACCGCGGCCAGAGCGGCGGCGTCCTGCCGGCCCAGTTCGGCGTTGAGCCCGGGGTCGGCGGGCAGGCCATAGGCGAAGTAGGGCGGAAGGTTCCAGCCGTGCACGACCCGCAGGGTGGTGTCGCGTCGGGCGGCCTCCTCGAAGGCGAAGGCGATCACCGTGTCATCGGGGTGGTCGACGTCGAGGCCGAGCACCACGGGCCGGTGCGGAGTGGCGGAGGACGGGATACCGACAGGGTCCTTCTCGTGCTCGTCGGCGGCCTGTTCCCCGGCCCGCACGAGGACGACGGGGGTGTCGGTGTGCGCGATCACGGCCATGCCCACGGACCCGACGAGGAACCCTCCGATTCCGCTCAGCCCACGCGAGCCAAGGACCAGCAGCTCAGCGTCCTTCGCCACCTCCGCGACCACGTCCGTCGGCCTGCCGGGAATCTGCTCCATCTCCACGTGCACCCCGGGGTGGCGCAGGCGGAGTCCCTCGGCCGTCTCGCGGGGAATCCGTTCGCTCCAGTGCTGCTGCGTCTCGGCGCCCAGGAGCGGGGCCTGCGCCATGGGCTCCGGGACGGGTTCCCAGACGTGCACCAGCCGCAGCGGCAGGCCGCGCAGCTTCGCCTCTCGGGCCGCCCACTCGGCAGCCGCACGGCTCTCCGGCGAGCCGTCGAGGCCCACGGTGACGTTGCGGGACATGCTGTCCACCTCCTGAATCGGGGTTCCGATGTCAGGGTGGTGGCGGGGAGAGGCCGTAGTGCAGAGACCGCAGGTCCCCGGTCTGGGGCCAATAGTCCCCCTCGCCCCAGCGGCGTTCCCGCCGCCGCGGCTTGCCCCGCGGTGCGGGCCGTTCCTCACGATGTGCCGGCTGTCGATCCGCAGCGCGTCGACCAACAGGGCTGTGTCAGCCAACGATTCCCACGGACCGTTCGGCCTCTCGCCGTCGACCAGGGTCCCGAAGGATCCTGACGTTCTTCGGCCCAAGGAGGATCATGTCCCAGAGTTCGGTCGGCCGCGCTCCGCGGTGGCACCGTCCGATACCCGGGCTCGGTGCGCTGCTCGGCTATCGGCGCTCGTGGCTGAAAGGCGACGTCCTGGCCGGAGTAACCGTGGCCGCGTATCTCGTGCCCCAGGTGATGGCGTACGCGGGCGTGGCCGGCCTGCCGCCGGTCGCCGGACTGTGGGCCATCCTGCCCGCGCTCGCCCTGTACGCCCTGTTCGGCTCCTCGCGCCTGCTCTCGGTCGGCCCCGAATCCACGACCGCGCTGATGACGGCCACGGTGGTCGGCCCGCTTGCCGCCGGAGATCCGGCCCGTTACGCGACACTGGCGGCCACCCTCGCGATCGCGGTCGGCCTGTTGTGCGTGCTGGCATGGGCGACGCGGCTCGGCTTCGTCGCGGATCTGCTGTCCCGGCCGGTACTGATCGGGTATCT
This sequence comes from Streptomyces sp. NPDC059866, assembly GCF_042731325.1. NCBI lineage: Bacteria > Bacillati > Actinomycetota > Actinomycetes > Kitasatosporales > Streptomycetaceae > Streptomyces > Streptomyces sp. NPDC059866. The sequence continues at coordinate 87,334 of NZ_JBHWJT010000021.1, forward strand.
GGCGGGCGTGGGCCTGATCATGATCGTGGATCAGCTTCCCAAACTGACCGGTGTCCGGACGACGGGCTCGGCCTTCTTCCCCCAACTGTTTTCCCTTGTAAGGCACTTGCCGCAGATCCACCTGGCCACGGTGCTGTTCGCCGTTGTCGCGCTCGGGGTCCTCTTCACCGTGGCGCACCTCTCCCGCACCATCCCCGGCCCCCTGCTCGCCGTCGTCTTCGGCACCGCGGCCGTCTCCGTCTTCGACCTCGACGACCGATACGGCGTCAAGGTGATCGGCGACATCCCGTCGGGCCTGCCCGGCGTGGCCCTGCCGGATCTCGCCGAACTGCCGCATCTGGTGCTTCCCGCCGTGGGCGTCCTCCTGGTCGGCTACACCGACTTCATCCTCACCGCGCGGGCCTTCACCCGGCGCGACGACGATGGTCCCGGACTCGACGCCAACCAGGAGTTCCTCGCGCTGGGCGCGGCCAATCTCGGCGCGGGCACGCTGCACGGCTTCCCCGTGAGCAGCAGCGCCAGCCGCACCGCGCTGGCATCCTCAGCGGGCGCCCGCAGCCAGGCGTACTCACTGGTCGCCGGTACGGCCGTCCTCGCGGTCCTGCTCTTCCTGAGCCCGCTGCTCTCTCACACCCCCACAGCGGTTCTCGGCGCGCTCGTCGTCTACGCGGCCGTCCGCATGATCGACCTGACGGGCTTCCGACGCCTGGCGTCCTTCCGCCGCCGCGAACTCCTGCTGGCACTCGGTTGCCTGGTCGGAGTCCTGGCCCTGGACATCCTCTACGGCGTACTGGTCGCCGTCGGACTGTCGGTCGCCGAACTGCTCACGCGCGTGGCCCGCCCGCACGACGCCGTCCAGGGCCTGGTCCCCGGCGTGGCCGGCATGCACGACGTCGACGACTACCCCCAGGCCCGCACCGTCCCCGGCCTGCTCGTCTACCGCTACGACTCCCCGCTGTTCTTCGCGAACGCCGAGGACTTCCGCCGCCGGGCCCTGGCCGCCGTCGACGAGCAGCCCGAACCGGTCCGCTGGTTCGTCCTGAACGCCGAGGCCAATGTGGAGGTCGACATCACCGCCCTGGACGCGGTCGACGAACTCCGCCGCGAACTCGCCCACCGCGGCATCGTCTTCGCCCTCGCCCGCGTCAAGCAGGACCTGATGGACGATCTGACGGCGTACGGCCTGGCAGACGCCGTCGGGAGCGAGCGGATCTTTCCCACCCTTCCGACGGCCGTGGCCGCGTACCGGATGTGGTGCCGCGCTCAGTAGGCCACCGCGGGGACCGGATTCCGTGGCGCGGCGGCACCGGGACCCCGCGTTCTGCGGAGGGCAGTGGCACGACGGCGGACTCTCTCCCCGCGTGAGTCTGCGGTGGGTTCAGGCCCGGTCGGTGACGGTCCACCGACCGGGCCTCCGGGGTTCAGCGCGCCTGCACTGGGAGCCCACCTCGCGGGCCATTCGGCCCCCGTGGGTGACCAACGGCCCACTGACGGCGCACACCGGCGCAGGAAACGCTGATGTGGTGCGGTTCCCGACCGACGGGCGAGAACGAGGAGTTGTGTGATGGCGAAGGCTTACCTGGTGGGCAGCGGGATCGCGGCGCTCGCCGCGGCCACGTTCCTGATCCGCGACGGCGGGTTCGACGGAGCGGACATTCACCTCTTCGAGGAGCAGCGGAACGTCGGCGGCAGCCTGGACGCGGGCGGCACGGCCGACGCCGGCTACACCATGCGCGGCGGGCGGATGGTCGAGGCCGAGTTCCGCTGCACGTACGACCTGTTGTCCGGCATTCCCACCCTCGACGATCCTTCGGTGTCGGTCACACAGGAGATCTTGGCCGGGCACGAGGACTTCGCCTGGGACGACATCGCACGCCTCGTCGACGGTGACGGGAAGATCGTCGACACCCGCTCGATGGGCTTCTCCGAGCGCGACCGGCTGGAGCTGGTCCGCTGCCTGGCGACCCCCGAGGGCCACCTGGACGGCAAGCGGATCACCGACTGTTTCGGCGAGCACTTCTTCACCACGACCTTCTGGTTCCTGTGGTGCACCACGTTCGCCTTCCAGCCCTGGCACAGCGCCATCGAGTTCCACCGCTACCTCAGGCGCTTCCTCCACCTGCTCCCCGAGTTCGCCACCATGTCGGGCATCCACCGCACCCGCTACGACCAGTACGACTCCATTGTGCGGCCCCTGACCGCCTGGCTGCGTGAACGGGGCGTCACCCTCCACACCGGATGCCACATCACCGACCTCGGTCTCGCGCCGGGCCGCCGGAGTACGCGGGTCGAGCGCGTCTACTTGTCCCGCAGCGGCCGTGACGAGCAGATCGAGGTAGCCCCCGAGGATCTGGTCCTGGTCACCAACGGCTCCATGACCGACGCCTCCAGCCTCGGCTCGCACACCTCCGCACCGCCTCCGCATCCCCACCGCTCGGACGCATGGCTGCTCTGGCACCGGCTGGCCCGGGGACGCGACGACTTCGGCGACCCGGACGTCTTCGACAAGCGCGTCAAGGAGTCCCGCTGGGAGTCGTTCACGGTCACCGCGAACGATCCCGCCTTCCTCGACGCACTGGAGGAGTTCAGCGGCCGCGAGACCGGCCGGGGCGGCCTGATGACCTTCACCGACTCCAACTGGCTGCTCACCATCGTCGCCCCGCGCCGGCCCGTCTACCGCGACCAGCCCGAAGGCGTCTCGGTCTGGTGGGGCTACGGCCTGCACCCCGGCCGCGCCGGCAACCACACCCCCAAGCCCATGACGATGTGCTCCGGCCGGGAGATCCTCGAAGAGATCCTGCACCATCTGCCGTTCGACGAGGCTGCGGCGGCCCGGGTCCGGAAGACCTCCACCGTCGTGCCCTGCCTGATGCCATACATCACCAGCCAGTTCCTGGCCCGCCGCCGCGACGACCGGCCCAGGGTCGTGCCCGACGGCTCGGTCAACCTCGCCTTCATCGGGCAGTTCGCGGAGGTGCCGGACGACGTGGTGTTCACCGTCGAGTACTCCGTACGCACTGCCTGGACGGCGGTGGCCCAGCTCCTGAAGCTCGACAAGCACCCACCTGCGGTCTACAAGGGCCACCACGATCCCCACGTCCTGGCCGCGGCACTGGAGGCCATGCACCGCCGGTAACACCGCTGGTTCTCCGCATCTCCGAGCGACGAAGGCGACAGCCAGAGTCGGCCGGGCCTGTTGATCTCTGTGATTGACGACGATCCGCTGAGGACGCGCAGCGACGCCCGCGAACTGCTGGCCGAACTGTCCGGGACGGATCCGACGGCCTCACTTCGCCTGCCTTCGACCGGCCCCGGTGAGAGCACCGACAAGGGTGGCGACGCCATGGGGGTCGTCGGTCTGGTCCTGAGTGCCGGCTCGTTCGCGACAGCCTGCGTTCAGGTGTGGCTGGCCAAGGTCCCTCAGCGCACGGTCATCGCGACCCGTCCCGACGGAGCCACCTTGCGGATCACAGGACGCGAGGCCCACGAGGACGACGAGCGTCTCGAACGGTTCCTGGCTCATGGCTCCTCACCGGCGGACACTGACACGGCCGACAGCGCAGCGGGCTGGGACGACACCTCCACGGCAGGCTGATCGAGGGTGCGCAACAACGACCGATACGCCATGCTGATCGGCGTCTCGACATACGACAGCGACGCCTACCACGACCTTCCGGCAGTGCGCGCCGATCTGCCGCGTACCGCGGTGTCGGCGGAGTTCCTGGAGCGGACCCTTCAGTCCTGCCGGGCCGCGTCCAAGATCGTGCTGCTCGACTGCTGTGCGAGCGGTTCGGTCGTCCAGGGCCGGCGTGCCAAGGGTGGGGACGATTCGACATCGGGTGAGGCGGAGCGGAACAGGATGTATTGCATTGCATGCAACATCCGACCGGCCCGGCATCTGCTCGTTTCGCCTGGTCGGTGTCAGGTTGTCGGGGATCGATCCATGAGCGCTTTGAGGTTGACCAGCAGACTGACCCCTGACGCCACAATGTTGCATCTGATACAACAGGGGTGTGACTGGTGAAGCGCCTGGTTCGGCACACCTGGTACTGGCACGGAACGTGGTCCACCTGGACCCGGCGCCGGCGATGTTCAACGCGATGCTGGAGGGCTGGGCCCGCCGACAGGCGGCCCAGTTCCTCCGGTCGGAGACCATCAAGCCGAGGCTGCGGCTCGTCGGTCGCATGGAGGAGTTCACCGGCCTCTACCCCTGGCAGTGGACACCGCACGAGGGCGAGGCGTTCATTGCCCACCTTCGCTCGCCGCGCCCAGGTCGGCCGAAGGGCATCGAGGTGTCCACCGCGCGCGGGTACGAGGTGACGATCACGCTGTTCGTGTCGTACCTGCTTGACCCGCGATACGGGTGGGTGCGTGCCTGCATGGAACGCTTCGGCGAGGCACCGCAGGAGGTCTTCCACGAAGGCAATTCTGTCGCTCACACGGTGGACTTCGAGGCAAATCCCAGCCGTCGACCCCTCGCCTACGACGAGATCCAGGCATTGTTCGATGCCGCCGAAGCGCGGCCGAGCCGGATCAGGTCGCAGGGACGCAAGGGCGCCTTGTCCGCGTTGCGGGACGCGGCCGTACTGAAGACCATCTACGGCTACGGTACGCGCCGCACGGATACCTCGAAGGTCGATCTGGTGGATCTTCGCCGCAATCCGAAGATGCCCGTCTTCGGGCCGTACGGCAGCGTGCTGGTGCGGCACGGCAAGACGACCAAGGGTGCGCCGCCCAGGCGACGCACCGTCCTGACCGTCCCGGAGCTGGACTGGGTCACCGACACCCTCGACTACTGGCTGACGGAGCTGCGGCCGCACTTCTCGCCCGGCCGGCATCCGGCCCTGTGGGTCACCGAGCGTGTGGGTCGGCTGTCGCCGCGGTCCATCAACGAGGCATTCACCAACGCCCGGGATGACGCGGGCCTGGATCCGAGACTCGACCTGCACTGCTTGCGCTACTCGTACATCTCGCACCTGATTGAGTTCGGCTATCCGCCGCAGTTCGTGCAGGAGCAGGTGGGTCACTCCCACGGCTCAACGACCGCGATCTACACGGCGGTCTCGAACGACTACCGCAACACCCTGCTGGAGGCGGCGATGAAGAAGCGGCTGGGCGGCGACTGGGATGTGACCGCATGATCAAGAAAATGGGCTACCAGTGGATGCTGCGCCAGCTGATGGCGCAGCGGGAGATGTTCCAGACCTCCGATCTGGTGCCGCTGCTTGCCGAACGCGGTGTCACGCTGTCCCGTGAGCAGGTGTACCGGCTGGTGACGCAGCCTCCGCAGCGGCTGAGCATGGACACGCTCGTTGCGCTGTGCGACATCCTGCAGTGCACGCCGAACGACCTGATCAAACCCGAGGTGGTCAACGTCCAGGCGCGCAAGACTGCCGAGGGAACTGCTGGGCCGACGCCCCCTGCTCCGCCGCGTACCGTCGTACGGCGTCCTTCGAAGTGATCCCGAACAGGCGGCGGGATGCCGAGCGCCGACGCACTCTGGCTGACGCGCGGGCGCGGCTGGTCGGTTTTCTGCAGCAGTGGCTGGGGCCGGAGGTGGACGGGGCGTCGGCGCAGGACCTTCTGCGCAGGGCGGAAGCATGGGAGAGCCCGCCGACCGTCTATGCCCTGGCCGCGCACGTGGAAAGCCATCCCGAGTCGCTGAAAGCACCCGCTCCGGATTCTCCGATCGCGCTGCTGCGACTGCTGCGTGTGCTGGACGCTGCCGGTTACGGCGCACTGGTTACCCAACCGGCGTGCGCGGTCTGCGGCCGTACCGACGTTCTCCTTCGCTGCAACTCTCCTGAAGGCCGCTGCTGCCCGACGTGCGCGGCCAGATCCACGCTGAAGACGTGCTCACGGTGCGGAGAGCTGAAGCGAGTCGTCACCCGGGACGCCGTCTGCCGCCGCTGCTACGCCGCGGACCCGGACCGATGGGAGCCGTGCGCCGACTGCGGTCGGAGCCGACCGGTCCACACCCGCCGCGATGACGGCACGGTGCTGTGCGAGCGCTGCGCCCCCAGGCCGGAGCGGGCCTGCCTGTACTGCGGCAAGGTCAGCAAAGGGGCCAAGGCCCAGCGAGGTGTCGGTCCGGTGTGCCGCCCGTGCTATGTCTCCGGCCGAGCCCCACGCCGGCCTTGTGGCCGCTGCGGGAAAGTCCGTCCCGTCCACGCCCGCAGCCTGAACGGCCAACTCGACCTGTGCGACTCCTGCTACACCCGGGCCCGGGTCGGTGAGTGCTACATCTGCGGACGGTACCGGGAGGGCAGCGGCCAAGGAGCCTCCTTCCGCTGCAACGCGTGTCGGCCGGCACGCACCGGCCGCTGCTGTGACTGCGGCCGCCTCCGTCCCATCCAGGCGACCTACCCTGTTGGGCCGCTGTACGGGGCCTGCTACCTGCGCCGTCGGCGGCACCCCGCACCCTGCGGCACCTGCGGGGAAACCCGGATCATGGTCGGCCGCTCGCAGGATGGACATGACCAGTGCGGACTGTGCTGCGGGGCCGGCTCCCTCAATGTCCAATGCCGTCGCTGTGGCTATCCGGGCGACATTTACACCGACGGCACGTGCAGCCGATGCATCGTCCGTAAACGCGTCGAAGAACTCCTTGCCAGACCGGACGGCACCGTCTCAACACAGCTCAAGCCGCTGGTCGAAGCTCTGGCCAAGGCGGACGACCCCTGGTCCGTCCTCGCATGGACCCGCGCCCAGCGCGGCGCGCGGCTCCTGGCCCGGCTCGCCGCCCACGAGCACGACATCACCCACGACATGCTCGACGCCCTCCCCCAGGACGGAGCCGTCCGACGTGTCCGCGCGGTGCTCGTCGCCACCGGCGCCCTGCCCTGGCGGAACGAGAACCTCGCCGGCCTGAGCCTGTGGTTCGCCCGCACCGCTGGCCAGCTGCCGCCGCACCACGCACAGGTGGTCAAGCCGTTCGCCGAGTGGCAGATCATCCGGGACGCGCGCCGTCGCGCAGCCCGCGGGCCGTACACCGCCGGTGCCGCCCACGCCGACCGGCTGGATATCAAGGCAGCCATCGCCTTCATGACCTGGCTCGACGAACACGACCGTACCCTTCGCACCGCGACACAGCACGACCTGGACCTCTACCTCACCACCCATCCAGCCAAGCACCGCACACTCGGTGCGTTCGTGCGATGGGCTGTCGCCCGTCGGCTCACCGCAGGGCTGGCTCCACCGAAGAAGCCGTGGGCGCGGCCCTCGCGCTTCCTGACCGAGCAAGAACAGCTCGACCATCTACGCCGCTGCCTGAACGACACCAGTCTGCCCCTGGAGGCCCGCATCATCGGTGCCTTCGTCCGGCTGTATGCGCAGCAGGTCAGCCGCATCGTGGAGTTCACCACCGACCGTTACACCACACAGGACGACCGCGCGTACTTCACCTTCGCTCACAACCCCGTCCTGCTGCCCCCATGGTCCTCACCAACGTCCTCGGCCCCGCACTGCTGGCCAGGGCCGCACTGCCCCACCTTGAAGCGAGCGGCGGGCGACTGGTGCTCATCGGGAGCGTCGCCGGACTGAAGAACGCCCCCGCCAACCTCTACTCCGCCACCAAGTGGGCCGTCACCGGACTGGCCGAGAACCTGCGGATGCACGCCACCACCCGGGGTGTCGGCGTCACCCTCATCAACCCCGGCATGACCGACACCCCTTTCTGGCAGAGCGGCAGCGCCCCCTCCTTCGCCCTGCCGCCCGGGCCTGTGGCCAACGCCATCTGCTTCGCCCTCGACCAGCCTGTCGGCGTCGATCTCAACACCCTCACCATCCGACCGATCGGACAACCCATATGACCACCACCGCCGACCGGTTCGGTGACATCCGCGCTCTGTTCGGCATGATGTGAGTGGCAACGGCCACGTCGCCGAGGCCGACGTCGGCCTTCAATCCGCCGGCCGACCTCGAAGAGCATGCCGGCCGCGTGTTGCCGCTGCTCCAGGTCGGCCAGATGCGCCCGCACCGCCTGGTGCTCCACCGCCAGGGCAGTCAGGATGACGACCGTGCCGCGGTGGGCGGCGGCATCGCCCACGGGGGCGTCCTCCTGGTTGCTACGCGGCGTCGAGCCGGAGGCGGTCGGGCATGACCTCGGGTTGTCGTCACGGCGCAGCCCAAGTCGGTTCCGCAGGCTCTCCATCGCCCCACCCACCTCGGGCACCCACAGCGGGAAGTCGTTGCCGAACCGGGGGCCGGGCGAGCTGCTGGAGCGCGCGGTGGCGTCAAGGCACCCGTAGGACAGTCACCAATCGGTGGATCCAGCCTCAAAGCTTGAACACAAATTACACACATCCCCTCTACACACTGGGCCCCGATGGTCTAGATTGACCGTGCTTCAGCTGATCGAGCACGAAGCGACCAATAATGATCTACAGGTCCGGCGCTACGGAAAGCCAGCAGTCGCGTCCCCGGCGCCAGACGTGGGGGTGATCAATTCTTGGAGCCCGACAGGGGGCCTTGGGTGCGGGGAGCACCCGAGGTATCGACGGGTTCCCGGGCATCTCGAGAGTCCGGCAGGGCATGCGAGTGCGCTGCCGCCAGGGTGGGTTGTTCAACTAGCGCTGAAATAGCCGGGATGTCCGGCGCGGGGGGCGGGGGCCTCCCCAGGGGAGGAACAGCGCGGCGCGGGGGGCGGGGGTGCCTCCCGGGGGAGCAGCAGTGTTGGGCGAACACGTCGAACCACTGGGGACCTGGGGGGTTCTGTGCGGCAAGGGGGATTAGTCAGCCCGTTTCCGTCGGAGCGCGGGCGTCTGGCGAACGGGGCGATCAGCCGGCCCGCGATCGACTGGGAGCAGCGGTACCGCCGTACCGTGATCATCAGCGATACCGTGGCCACCGCCATCGTGGTGGCGGCGATAGGTAACTTCTTCGGGGTCCGGGACGCGGCCAACTGGCACGAGAAGTGGACGATTCTCGCGTTCTGCACCGAGCTGCTGGTGCTGGGAACGCTTGCGGTGAGCCGGTCGTGGGCTCCGGCCGTGCTCGGCCAGGGCGCCGAGGAATTCCGCCGGCTCGGACGCTCACTGTTCACGGCGACCGTCGTACTGGCGCTCGGCGGGATCGCGCTCACCTCGCGCAACATCAAGCTCTGGATCTTCGTCGCGATCCCCGCGATCGCGCTCATCACCATGACCGAGCGGTATCTGCTGCGCCTCTGGCTGCACAAACAGCGGAAGGAAGGACGGTGCCTGAGACCGGTGCTCGCTGCCGGGAGCCTGGACACCGTGCGCGACCTGATCACCAGAACCCGCAAGTTCCCGCACCTCGGCTGGCGGGTGGAGGCGGTGTGCACGACGGACGGACTCGGGCTCGACGGTGACCATCTGGACGGAGTGCCGGTCGTCGGGCAACTGGGGGACGTCGCCAAGCACGTCCGCCACGACGGCTACCGTGTCGTCGCGATCACATCGGACCCGCACTGGTCACCGGACCGGCTGCAGCGGCTGGCTTGGAACCTCGAAGGCAGCGACGCCGAGATGGTCGTGGCCCCCGTGCTGATGGAGGTGGCCGGCCCGCGGCTGCACATCGACGCGGTGCTCGGGATCCCGCTGCTGCGGGTCAGCATGCCGACCTTCACCGGGGGCCGCCGGGCGGTCAAAGAGGTCGTCGACCGGATGGGCGCGGCGATCCTGCTGATGCTGTTCGCACCGCTGATGGTGTTCGTCGGGCTGCTCGTGGTGGCGGACAGTCGGGGCGGGGTGTTCTACCGCCAGCGCAGGGTCGGCAAGGACGGCCGCGAGTTCACCATTCTCAAGTTCCGCACCATGGTCGCCGGGGCTCACCGGGCGCGTGCCGAGCTGGCCGACCGCAACGAGGGCGCCGGCCTGCTGTTCAAGCTCCGCCGGGATCCGCGGGTGACCCGGGTGGGAGCAGTGCTGCGCCGGTACTCGCTCGACGAGCTCCCGCAGCTTTTCAACGTGCTCACCGGATCTATGTCGCTCGTCGGCCCGCGGCCTCCGTTACCGGAGGAGTCCGCTGCGTACGGCCCGGACATCCGGCGGCGGCTGCTGGTCAAGCCCGGCCTCACCGGCCTGTGGCAGATCAGCGGACGCAGCGACCTGCCGTGGGAGGAGGCGGTCCGCCTCGACCTGCGGTACGTGGAGGACTGGTCGCTCGCCCTGGACGCAGTGATCTTGTGGAAGACGCTGCGTGCGGTGCTCCACGGGCAGGGGGCCTACTGATGCGCGGAGTTCGTCGTCCGGCCGACGCGCGGACCGCAGGCCGCAAGGGCCTGCCTGGGGGGAGGAACGGGTCATGAGAGTCAGCGTTTTCGGGCTCGGCTACGTGGGCTGCGTGTCGGCAGCGTGCCTGGCCGGCATGGGGCACGAGGTCATCGGGGTGGACGTGAACCAGGTGAAGGTCGACCTGGTCAACGACGGAAAGGCACCGGTGGTCGAGGAGCGGATCGGCGAGCTCATCGCCGACGTCGTGCGGACCGGAGCGTTACGCGCCACCGCCGACGTCCGCGAGGCGATCATGGGCAGCGAGGTGTCGCTGGTCTGCGTGGGCACGCCGTCGGAGCCCAACGGCAGCCTGTGCACCACGTACTTGGAGCGGGTCACCGAGGAGATCGGCGCCGCGTTGGCGGAGCGGGGTGGGCGGCACACCGTCGTGTTCCGCAGCACCATGCTCCCGGGCACGTGCCTGAACCTGCTGGTACCGATCCTGGAGAAGTACGTCGGCGGCACGGCCGGGGTGGACATCGGGGTCGCGGTCAACCCGGAGTTCCTGCGCGAGGGCACAAGCGTGCGGGACTTCTTCGACCCGCCCAAGACCGTCATCGGCGAGCTCGACCCGGCAAGCGGCGATGCGGTGATGGCGCTGTACGACGGCTTGCCCGGCGAGGTCTTCCGGGTGCCGGTCCCGACGGCCGAGGCGATCAAGTACGCGGACAACGCGTTCCACGGCCTCAAGATCGGCTTCGCGAACGAGCTGGGCGCGGTGTGCCAGGCGCTCGGGGTGGACTCGCACCAGGTGATGGACGTGTTCCTGGCCGACCGCAAGCTGAACATCAGCCCCGCCTACCTGCGGCCCGGCTTCGCCTTCGGTGGCTCCTGCCTGCCCAAGGATCTGCGCAGCCTGGTCCACGCGGCGCAGCGGGCCGACGTCTCGGTGCCCATCCTCGCCCACGTGCTGCCCTCCAACTCCGACCATCTGCAGCGCGCGGTGGAGCTGGTCGAGCGCACCGGCAAACGCCGGGTGGGGATGTTCGGGCTGTCCTTCAAACCCGGCACCGACGACCTGCGCGAGAGCCCGCTCGTCGAGCTGGCGGAGAGGCTCTTCGGCAAGGGCTACGACCTGCGGATCCACGACGCCAACGTGAGCCTCTCCCGGCTGATCGGCGCGAACCGCGAGTACATCGAGACCCGGCTGCCGCACCTCGCGCAGCTGCTCGCCGATTCCGTCGACGAGGTGCTCGAGCACGCTGAGGTGTGCCTGGTCGGGACCAGGGATCCGGCCGTGCTGTCGGCGCTGCCCCATGGCGAAGGACCGGTGATTGTCGATCTCGTCCATCTTCCCGACGCCGAGGCGCGCCGGACCGAACCGGGGTACATGGGCCTTGCTTGGTAACGCAACCAGCGGCGACGGGTCGAACCGGCGCGCGCTGATCCTGGTGGAGAACCTGTCGGTGCCGTTCGACCGGCGGGTGTGGCAGGAGTGCACGACGCTGCGCGACGCGGGCTGGGAGGTGCACGTCATCTGTCCCCGGGGAGAAAAGCGGGACACGGAGCCGGAGGCGGAGATCGACGGGGTGCGGATCCACCGCTACCCGTTGCGCGCGGCCACCGGAGGACCGGCCGGCTACCTGCGGGAGTACGGATCGGCGCTGTGGCATACGGCCCGGCTGGCCCGCAAGGTCGGCCCGGTCGACGTGGTCCACGCCTGCAACCCGCCCGACCTGCTGTTCCTGCCGGCGCTGTGGCTGAAGCGGCGCGGCGCGCGGTTCGTCTTCGACCAGCACGACCTGGTACCCGAGCTGTACCTCTCCCGGTTCGACCGCGGCAAGGATCTGCTCTACCGCGCCGTGTGCGCGCTGGAACGGCTGACCTACCGGGCCGCGGACGTCGTGCTCGCCACGAACGAGAGCTATCGGGAGGTCGCGCTGCGCCGTGGCGGCCGGCGGCCGGAGGACGTCTTCGTGGTGCGCAGCGCGCCCGCGGTAGACCGGTTCCAACCGGTGCCGCCCGAGCCGGAGTTGAAGCGCGGCAAGCCTCATCTGCTGTGCTACCTCGGCGTCATGGGTCCTCAGGACGGCGTCGACTACGCCTTGCGGGCCCTCGCGAAGCTGCGCGACGAGTTCGGGCGGACCGACTGGCATGCGGTGTTCGTCGGCGCCGGCGACGCCTTCGACGCGATGGTGGAGCTGTCCCGGCGGCTCGGGCTCTCCGACCAGGTGCAGTTCACCGGGCGCATTCCGGACGCCGACCTGGTGCGCTACCTGTCCACCGCGGACGTATGCCTCTCCCCCGACCCGCGCAATCCGCTCAACGACGTGTCGACCATGAACAAGGTCCTGGAGTACATGGCGATGGGCCGGCCGATCGTCTCGTTCGACCTGAAGGAGGCGCGCGTCTCCGCCGGTGACGCCGCCGTCTACGCGCCCGCCAACGACGAGGCCGGATTCGCCGAGCTCATCGCGCTGCTCCTTGACGATCCGGAGAAGCGGGCCCGGATGGGCAAGATCGGCCAGGAGCGGATCGGCGGGCCGCTTTCCTGGCGGAACTCGCAAGCGTCGCTGCTCGCCGCCTACGCCGCTGCCTGCCGTGACCGGACTCCGGTGTCGGCGGACGACCGGGTCCGCACAGGGAAGGGGCAGCGCCGTTGAGCGAGGACACGATACGCCTGGTCACGATCGGGCGGATTTTCCGTCGGCGGTGGCGGCTTCTCGCCGCCCTCGCCCTGGTGGGCGCGCTCGTCGGCTACGGCGCCTCGGTGGTGTTTCCGCCGCGGTACACGACCTCGGCATCGGTGTTGCTGCCGGGGCAGTGGGAAGAGCGCGAGCTGCTGACTCAGGTGGACATCGCGACCAGTTCGACGGTGGTCGACCGCGCGGCCGCCACGCTCGACTGGCCGGGCGTCAGCGGCGCCGAGCTGCGGGATCAAGTGACCGCCGAGGCCGCCGACGGGAACATCATCAAGATTTCGGGTACGGCCGACACCCCGGAGCGCGCGCAGCGGCTCTCCGACCAGGCGGCCCAGCAATTCGTCACCTTCGCCGCGCGGATCGCGGGCGGCGGCACCGACCCCGGAGCGGTGACGGGGGCCGAGGCGCTGCGGAAGAAGGTGGAGGAGACCGACCGCCGCATCACCGACCTGGCCGATGCGGCCGATCCGGGGCAGTCCGTGGAGAGCGTGCAGGCCCGCACCGAGCTCGAGAAACTGCGCACCGCGCTGCAGGAGGCCATGAAGAAGCTGGACGAGGCCGACCCGGCGTCGAACAAGGCCAACATGGTCGTCATGGGGCCGGCGGCCCGGCCGACGGGCGAGGCGCCGCCGACGAGGATGCAGCTCATCGTCGCCGGGGCGCTGCTGTTCTTCCTGGTCGCGGTCATCGGCCATCTCGTCGCTGCACGGGTGAACCGCCGACTGCGCACCGAACCGGAGATCGCCGCGGCGCTGGGCTCGGCGCTCCTCGGCACCGTCGACGTACCCGGTGAAGGGCCCGCGCACCGGCCGGAAGGCGGTGGCTCACGGGCCCGGATCCGCCGACTCCTCGGCGTCGACACGCCGTGGGACATACCGACCCCGCAGAGGTCCGTCGACGAGGCCGGCAGGCAGATCCGCTACCGGCGCGTGTGCGCTCGCCTCCGGGACCAGCTGCCGGCCCCCCGGCGGCTGCTGGTTGTCGTACCGGACGGCGACGAGATCGCCCGCCGGGCCGCCGGGCAGCTCGTCGCCGAGGCCGAGGGCGATCCGCTGCTGCGCGTGGTGGAGGTTTCGATGGACCGGCCGATGGTGCCGGACCGCGACACCGAGTCCGGTGCCCTGGTCGTGCTCAGCGGGGGCAGCTGGACCGCAGAGGAGCTCGCCGGCATCGCCGAGGCGTGTGCGGACGGCAGACATGAGGTCGTCGGCATCGTCGTCGCCGAGACGGTCCGGGCCCGCCCGACACGGCCCGCCGCCCGTCCTCCGGGCAACCCCGCTCCGGCGCTCGCGGTTCGCGGCCACGCGACGGGAGGTTCAGTGTGACGACGAGCAGGATTTCGGAGTCGTCGGCAGCCGCTCCACTCCTTGACCTGCAGGCGCTGGTGGTGGCGGTGCGCAGGCGCCGCCGCCTCTGGTGCGCCATGGCGCTGCTGGGACTGCTGGTCGGCGCGGCGGTGGCGGTCCTGATGCCGCCGCCGCCGAGCGCGGTGACCAAGGTGCTGGTCGCGCATCGGGAGGACCAGCCGAACGACACCGGAACGCTCATCCGCACCGACGTCGAGCTGCTGGGGACCACGCGGATCGCCGACCAGGCCCTGCAGGCCCTCAAGTCCCCGGAAAAGCCTGAAGACTTCATGCAGGACTACCGGGGCACCGGCTTGACCAACAACCTGCTGCAGATCGATGTGACCGGTGACAGCGACGCGCAAGCGGTGGCCCGGGCCAAGGCGCTGGCCGATGCGTTCGTCGCGGACCATGTGCGGCGGATGCGGGAAACCGCGGAGGCCGAGGCCAAGGCCCTGCTCGACCAGCGTGAACGCATGCGCGACGAGCTCGCCGAGGTCAACGAGGAGATCGGAGACCGATCGCCGGAGAGCGACCCGAAAGCGTCGGCGAGCATCGAGTCGCTCTTCGCCCGCCGGGCCGAACTCACCTCGCGGATCGCCGATTTCGGCCAGCGCGCCGAGGAGGCGCGCGTCGGCACGCCCAAGGTCATCGCCGGCACGCAGATCGTGGACGCACCGCGCGCGGTGCGGCACTCCCTGCCCAAGGCCGCCGTCACCAACGCCGCGATCGGGCTCGCCCTCGGGCTCGTCCTCGGGCTCGCGCTGGCCGCGGTCGGCGCGGTGGTGGCGGACCGCCCCGTACTGCGCCGGGAGATCGCCGCGAACCTGGGCGCCTCGGTCATCGCGGAGCTGCCCCGCCGGTCGGGCCGGTTGTGGCAGCGCCGACGGAGCCGGGCGGCACGCGAACGGCTCACCGTGTCCCTGACCCGCGCCTTGCGCGGCTCCGCGGAACCGGTGTCGCTGCTGGAACTGGGCTGTGCGCGCAGCGCGAGCGTGATCGCCCTGGACGTCGCCAGGGCAGTGGCGGCGGACGAGCCAGTGGCCGTCATCGACGGTCTGCCCGGCCCGCACCTCGCCAAGCGCCGCCCGAAGCCAGGAGACCCGACCGTGGTCAGGGGCGAGGGAGTCGCGGCCGTATCGCCGCAGCAGCGCCGGCTCGGCGTCGGCTCGGTGGCGCCCGGCACGGCGTGGACCGACCTCCAGTACCTCGGCACCCGGACCGTGCTCGTCGTGCGTGCCGGGCACGGCAGCGCCGCCTGGCTGCACACCGTGGCGCGGCAGCTCGCGGACCAGCGCATTCCGGTGATCGGTGTGGTGCTGATCGACCCCGATCCGCGTGACCGGACCGACGGCACGCTGTGGGACGGGCTGCACACCGCGCTGCGCGGCCGGAGCGAGCGACTGCCCCGGCACAACGGGACGGAGCGGCCGTCATGGGCCGTACGAGTCCCTGACAACGACCAGGAGAAGCGGTAGGACATGTGTGGCATCGCAGGTACTTACCGATGGCCGGACGGGAAGCTGGTGACCGACCGGCTCACCGAAACCCTCGCCCACCGCGGTCCGGACGGGGCGGGCCGGTACGGCCACCCCGTCGGTGACGGCGAAGTGCAGCTCGGACACCGCCGGCTCGCCATCATCGACCTGTCCGAGACCGGCGCCCAGCCGATGGTCTCGGACGGCCTCGCCCTCACCTACAACGGCGAGCTGTACAACGCGCCCGCGCTGCGTGCCGAGCTGGCCGCTTCCGGGGTGCGCTTCCGCGGTACCTCCGACACCGAGGTGCTGCTGGAGGCCTGGCGGCGCTGGGGCACCGACTGCCTGCCCCGCTTGCGCGGCATGTTCGCGTTCGCGGTCTTCGACGAGCGCACCGGTGAACTGGTGCTGGCCCGCGACCAGTTGGGCATCAAGCCGCTGTTCCTGCTCCGGCGCGGCGAGGGTCTGGTGTTCGCCTCCGAGCTCAAGGCGCTCGCCGCCGCGACCGGCGGGTCGCTCGAGGTGGACCCGGCGGCGCTGGTGGCCTCGCTCCTCTACTACTGGGTGCCGGACTCGCGCTGCGCGTTCCGTGAGGCGGAGAAGCTGCCACCGGGGAGCTGGCTGCGCTGCCGGCCCGACGGCCGGGTGGAGCGCGGCCGGTACTGGAACCTCCGGGACGTCGCCCACGAGGCCCGCGACAGTGAGCCACCGGACCTCGCCGCCGTCGTCGAGGAGTCGACCCGGCGCCACCTGCTCTCCGACGTACCCGTGGCGACCTTCCTCTCCGGCGGCCTCGACTCCAGCTACCTGACCGCGCTGGCAGCCCGCCACCAACCCGGGATCTCCGCCTACACGATCGGGTTCCGCGCCGAGGACGCCAAGTTCGAGGCCATGCCGGACGACCTGCGCTACGCCCGGCAGGTGGCCGAGCGGTTCGGCGTCGACCTGCACGAGATCGAGATCGCCCCGAACGTGCTCGACCTGCTGCCGCAGATGACGTACCACCTGGACGAGCCGATCGGTGACCCCGCCGCGATCAACACGTTCCTGATCTGCTCGGCCGCCCGGGAGGCCGGGGTCAAGGTGATGCTCTCGGGGATGGGCGCCGACGAACTGTTCGCGGGGTACCGCAAGCACCTGGCCAACCTGCTCGCGCTGCGCTACCAGCGCGTCCCGCGACCCCTGCGGCGCGGCCTGTCGAGGGCCGTGGACCGGCTGCCGGTCGCCACGTCCCGCCGGGGGTACCGGTCGGTGCGCTTCGCGAAGCGGTTCCTCTCCTTCGCCGATCTGCCGGAGGAGACCGCGTTCCGGCGCAGCTACACCATGTACGACCAGGACGAACTCCTCGCTCTCATCGACCCGGACCTGGCCGGGACGGTCGACGACGTGCTGACCGAGCACGCGGACGTCTACCGAGACAACGACCTCGACGACTTCGTCAACCGTATGTGCCTGGGCGACGCCCGGATGTTCCTGCCGGGCCTGAACCTCACGTACACGGACCGCTCCAGCATGGCCGCGTCGACCGAGGTGCGGGTGCCGTACGTGGACGTCGAGGTGGTCAAGGCGGCGTTCGCCGTGCCCGGCGATCGCAAGATCGTCGGACGGCAGGGCAAGGCCGTACTCAAGGAGGCGGCCGGCTCGGTCCTGCCCCGGGAGATCGTCTACCGGCCCAAGGGCCTGTTCAGCGCCCCGCTGCGCGCCTGGATGAGCCGGGATCTGGCACCGCTGGTGCGCGAGGTGATCAATGACGGCGAGCTCGTCCGTTCCGGGTTCCTGCGCCGCGACGCGCTGCAGCGGCTCGTCGCCGAGGACGCCGCCGGGCAGCGGGACTTCTCCAAGCATCTGTGGCATGTGCTGACCCTCGAGTACTGGTATCGCGACGCGACCTCTGGGTCCGGCCAGAGCACTCGGTCAACGGCTTAGGAAATCAGAGGAGTTCGGGTGAAGCAGGTTGTGCAGAACTACAAGAGCGGCGAGCTGGCGGTGCTCGACGTTCCGGTGCCGGGGTGCAAGCCGGGCGGTGTGCTGGTCCGCAGCGCCTACTCGCTGATATCCACCGGGACCGAGCTCATGAAGGTGTCCGAGGCCGGCATGTCGATGCTGGGCAAGGCCCGCTCCCGCCCGGACCAGGTGGCCAAGGTCATGCAGAGCGTGGCCACCAACGGGGTGCCCGCCACCTACCGCAAGGTGATGGGCAAGCTGGACTCCTACACGCCGCTGGGCTACTCGCTGTGCGGGGTGGTCGAGCAGGTCGGCGCCGGGATCGACGATGTGAAGGTCGGCGACCTGGTGGCCTGTGCCGGCAACGAGCACGCGTTGCACGCCGAGCTGAACTGGGTGCCGAAGAACCTCTGCACTCCGGTGCCGGACGGCCTCGCGCCGCGGCACGCGGCCTTCGGCACCGTCGGGTCGATCGCGCTGCAGGGCGTCCGCCAGGGCGAGTCACAGCTCGGCGAGGTGGCACTGGTCATCGGCCTCGGACTGATCGGACAGCTGGTGGTGCAGCTCCTCGCCGCCTCCGGAGTCCGCGTCGTCGGCGTCGACCCCGACCCGGTGCGCTGCGAGCTCGCCGAGCGCCTGGGCGCCGCGGCCTGCGGCGATCCCACGTCCGCGGCCGTGGAAACCGCCGTCGCCGAACTCACCGGCGGTCACGGCGTGGACCAGGTGTACCTGGCAGCCGGCGGCGGCAGCAATCAGCCCGTCGAGCTGGCCGCCCGGCTCTGCCGGGACCGCGGCCGGGTCGTCGACATCGGCAAGTGCCGCCTGGACCTGCCGTGGAACGCGTACTACGAGAAAGAGCTCGACGTCCGGTTCTCCCGCAGTTACGGCCCCGGGCGCTACGACCCGGAGTACGAGCTCGAGGGCCGCGACTACCCGATCGGCTACGTGCGCTGGACCGAGCGCCGCAACCTGGCGTGCTTCCTCGATCTCCTCGCCCGCGGCCGCGTCGACGTGGAGCCCCTGGTCTCCCACATCGCCGACTTCGACGACGCCGTCGAGACGTACCAGAGCCTGAAGAACGGCGACCTGAAGGCCGTGGCCGTGCTGTTCAAGTACCCCGAGCAGACGGTCGAGGCGGAGGCCCCCGCGGTCGCCGTGCCCGCGGTGAACGTGAAGCCGAGTCCGGCCCGCGCCGCCAAGACGCCGGTGCGCCTTGCGTTCGTCGGCGCGGGCAACTACGCGACGTCGATGCTGCTGCCGCACCTGGCACAGCGCGACGGCGTCGAGTTGTCGACCGTCGTCACCACGACGGCTCTGTCCGCGGCCAACGCGCAGCGGAAGTTCGGCTTCGCCGAGGCGACCACCGACCTCGACGCCGTGCTCGGCGACAAGTCCATCGACGCGGTGTTCGTGGTCACCCGGCACAGCTCGCACGCCGAACTGACCCGAAAGGCCCTGCTGGCCGGCAAGACCGTGTTCGTGGAGAAGCCCCTGGCCCTCACCGAGGACGAGCTGGCCGACGTGCTGGCGGCAGTGGAGGAGTCCGGCAACGACCGGCTGCAGGTGGGCTTCAACCGCCGGTTCGCGCCCCTGCTGCAGGAGGCCAGGCAGCGGTTCGGCGCCCGTACCGGCCCGGCGAGCCTCCGCTACCTGGTCAACGCGGGCCGACTGCAGCACGGCAGCTGGTACCTCCAACAGGGCAGCGAGGGCTCGCGGTTCGTGGGCGAGGGCGGGCACTTCATCGACACGGCGAGCTGGCTGCTGGGGGCCGACCCGGTCTCGGTGTACGCGGTCGGCACGTCCGGCAACGAGGACCTCCAGGTCGTGCTGCGCTACCCGGACGGGTCCACCGCCACCATCAGTTACGTCACCACCGGCGCGCCCGGCTTCCCCAAGGAGACGCTGGACCTGGTCGCGGACGGCAAGGTGCTGAAGCTCGACGACTTCGTCCGTGCATCGGTGTACGGCCGCAAGCGGTGGGTCAGTTCGCGGCTGCCCAAGGCCCGGGACAAGGGCCAGAACGCCGAGCTGGCCGCGTTCGTCAAGGCCGTGCGGACCGGCGGGCCGATGCCGGTGCCGCTTCAGTCGCTGGTCGCCACCACGGCGGCCACCCTCGCCGTGCAGGCCGGCCTGGCCGCCGGTGCCCCGGTGACGTTGGCGGGGGCGCGATGACCATGAGCGCGGGCTGGTACCTGCGGCGGCTGTCCCGGATGGGACCGCAGGAGGTCGCGGGCCGGGTGGGCGACGCGGTGCGCAGGCGGCGGTGGCGGTCGGCGCGGCCGGACTGCCCGAGCGTGACCGGCGCACGGTTCACCGCGGTACTGCCCGCCGGGACGGTCGCCGCGATACCCCCGGACGCCGCGAAGCGTCTCGTCGCCGAGGCGGACCGGCTGATGTACGGGCACGCCGAGTTCTTCGGGGTGGTCCGCGACGACCTGACCGACCCGGACTGGTGGTACGACCCGAAGACCGGGCGCCGGGCTCCGTTCGGCTACGCCTTCGACGTGCCGTACCGCAACGAGGACGCGGTCGGGGACATCAAGCAGATCTGGGAGCCGTCCCGGCATCAGTACCTGACCGTGCTCGCCGCCGCCTACGCGATCACCGGGAACGAGCGGTACGCCGAGCGCGTGGCCGAGCATCTGCGGTCGTGGTGGGCGGCCAACCCACCGCTGCGCGGCGTCCATTGGATCAGCGGCATCGAGCTGGGCATCCGACTGCTGTCCTGGGTGTGGATCCGCCGGCTGCTCGACGGCTGGCCGGGCGCGGCCGGGCTGTTCGAGGGCAACCCGGTGGCGCTGAACCAGATCTGGCACCACCAGCGCTGGCTTGCCGCCTTCCCCAGCCGGGGGTCTTCGGCGAACAACCACGTCATCGCCGAGGCCGCCGGGCAGTTGGCAGCGGCCTGCGCGTTCGGGTGGTTCCCCTCCTCGGCGCGTTGGCGAGCCGACGCACTGCGGTCGCTGGAGCGGCACCTGCGAAGCAATACCTTCGACTCCGGTCTCAACCGCGAGCTGGCCACCGAGTATCACGGCCTTGTGCTGGAACTCGGCCTGGCCGCGGTGGCCGAGGCGGATGCCGCCGACGTGCCGGTGCCCGCGTCGATCCGGCTGGTGCTGCTGCGGATGACCGACGCGCTCGCGGCCATCGTGGACAGCCGGTTACGGCCGCCGCGCCAGGGCGACGCGGACGACGGGCACGGTCTGGTCGTGGACGGCGCGGGCACCGATCGCTGGGCGTCGCTGCTGGCCACCGGAGACGCCGTGTTCGGCCGGCTCGCCTGGTGGCCGGCGGTGACCGGCACCGATGTGCGCACCCCGCTGCTGGCCGCGCTCATCCGGCCGTACGCGAAAGACGGAACCGCACCGGCCGTGACCCGCCCGGCAAGCCGACCGGCTCATTTCGCCGACGCGGGGCTCACCATCCTGCGCGGTCCGGAAGAGATCTGGTGCCGCTGCGACGGTGGTCCGCACGGCTTCCTGTCCATCGCCGCGCACGCCCACGCGGACGCGCTGTCCGTGGAGGTCCGGCACGACGGGGTCGACGTGCTCGCCGACCCGGGGACGTACTGCTACCACGGGCAGCCCGAGTGGCGGCAGTACTTCCGGTCGACCCTCGGCCACAACACCCTGCGGCTGGACGGCGGTGACCAGTCCGTCTCCGGCGGCCCGTTCCTGTGGACCCGGCATGCCATGAGCCGCGTCCTGGCCGCGGACACCTCCGACGAGGGTGTGGCCCGCTGGTGTGCCGAGCACCACGGTTACCAGCGTTCCGTGCACCGCCGCCGGGTGGAGCTGACGGCCGTGAGCCAGGAGCTGCGGGTGGTCGACGAGGTGCGCGGTCCGAACCGGGCCGTGCAGCTGGCGTTCCACCTCGGCCCGGCGATCGTCGCGGACCTGGTGGGGAACCGGGCCGTGCTCACCTGGACCCGGGACGGCGAGGGGCGCTCCGCGGTGCTCGACCTGCCCGGGCAGCTGAGCTGGCGGGCGCATCGCGGCGAGAGCGACCCGCCGCTGGGCTGGTACTCCGCCGGATTCGGGCGCAAGGAACCCACCACCACGCTGGTCGGCACCGGCTTCGCCGACGGCGCGGAGGGCTTCACCACCATGCTCAGGTTCCGCGGCTAGGGGGGCGCGTGGGGATCAAGAGCAAGAGGCGGCACTGGGCGTGGGCGGCGGCACCGCCGGCGCTGGCCCTGCTGGCGGCGACCGGCTGTGACAGCACGTCGGACGCCGGGGCGAAGCCGACCGCTGCGCCGTCGTCCACGCCGCCCGTGGCCCGGGTGTGCGCCAAGCCCGCGGCCGGGCCGGCGAAGGCGCCGGCGGGCGCGGTGACCGTCGACCCCGCGGTGGTCGGCGACCTGGCAGCGAAGACCAAGAACAGCCCCCCGAACACCACGTTCTGGCTTCGACCGGGCAAGCACCGGCTCGACCCGGACCGCTACGCCCAGGTCATCCCCAAGGAGGGGAACCGCTACCTCGGTGCGCCAGGCGCGGTGCTCGACGGCCGGAAGAAGAACCAGTACGCGTTCGGCGGCAGTGCCCCCAACGTCACCATTCGTCACCTGACCGTGCAGCGTTTCGTCGCGCCGCCGGACGAGGGCGTGGTCAACCATGACTCGGCCGACGGGTGGGTGATCGAGCACGCGACGATCCAGGACAACTCCGGTGCCGGGCTGATGGCCGGTGCCCGCCAGCGGGTCCGCGCCAGCTGTCTGCGCGGCAACGGCCAGTACGGCATGAACGCGTACAAGGCCGGCGGCCGTATCAGCGGCCTGGTGGTCGAGGGCAACGAGATCGTGGGCAACAACACCGACGACTGGGAGCGGCGGCGGGAGGGCTGCGGCTGCACCGGAGGCATCAAGTTCTGGGCCGTCGACGGCGCCGACGTACGCGGCAACTGGGTGCACGACAACCGCGGAACAGGGTTGTGGGCGGACACCAACAACAACGACTTCCGCATCGAGAACAACGTGCTCGAAGCCAACGACGGTGCCGCCCTGATCTACGAGACCAGCTACAACGCGGTTGTCCGGAACAACATGATCCGGCAGAACAACTGGGTCGAGGGCCGCAGGGAAGCCGACCGCGGCGACAACTTCCCGTACGCGACGGTCTACCTGTCCGAGTCCGGCGGCGAACCACGGATCAAAGCCCGCACCGACAAGATCGAGATCTACCGGAACGTGCTGGAGAACAACTGGTCCGGGATCACCCTGTGGGAGAACGCCGACCGGTTCTGCAACAGCCCGGCCAACACCTCCTCCGGTGACTGCACGTTGCTGGTGCGGGACACCGACCGCTGCGCGAGGCCGGCCATCGCCAAGCCACCGCTCTACGCCGACTGCCGGTGGAAGACCCAGCGGGTGGACATCCACGACAACCGCTTCGTGCTGGACAAGTCCGTCGTCAAGTGCACGGACAAGTGCGACCGCATGGCGGTGCTGGCCAACTACGGCACCTATCCGGACTGGTCGCCGTACCACGGCGAGCGGGTGGCCGAGGCGATCACCCGCAAGCAGCACAACCGCTGGCACGACAACGTCTACCTCGGGCCATGGAAGTTCGTCGCCCAGGACCCGAGCCGGGTGCTCGGCTTCGGGAAGTGGCAGGGCACTCCGTACCAGCAGGACGCGGGCAGCACCTTCCGTGCACGGGCCGGTGGTTGACATGGGCGGAGACCTGCGGCGCGGTGGGCGGCCGGGCGGACCGGACACGGCGGGCACGCGGCCCGATGCCGAACCGCGCCCTGCCGGCACACCGAAGATCGTCGGGATCGTCTGGGGGTTGCTGGTCCTCAACACGCTCGGCTCCGCCGGGGCGAAGACCATCATCCCGCTGCCCCGCTCCCTCATCCAGATGGTCACCATGGGCGCGCTGGCCGCCGCGTTCGCGCTGGCGCTCGCCGTCAATCTCCGGCTGCGCATCCGAGCCAGCGCCTTCGTGTTCCTGCTGACCCTGCTGCTGGTGCCGAGCGTGATCTCCAGCGTGAACCTGGAGTCCGGGTTCGGCGCGCTGTTCCGCTGCGCCCGGCTGGCTCTCTTCGTCGGCACGCTGTGGCTGCTCAGCCGCTGGTGGGACGGCGGCCTGACGTTCGTCCGGCACCACATCCGGATGTACTTCGCGGTGCTCGGATCGGTGGCCGCCGGCCTGGTCATCTCACCGGGCGCGGCCATGCCCGAGCTCTACGGCGGACGCCTTGTCGGCGCGTTGTGGCCGCTCACCCCGCCGCAGATCGGACAGTACGCCGCGGTGATCATCGGGCTCACCGTGCTGCTCGTACTGGGCCGCCGGACCGACAGGGCCGGCGCGGCGGTGGTCATCGTGCCGTCACTCGTCCTGCTCGCGCTGACCCATACCCGGACGGCCACGCTCGGCCTGCTCATCGGGCTGACGTTGGCGATCGGTTCGCTCATCCTGACCAGCGCCGCCGCCCGCCGGTTCTTCACCTGGGCGGTGCTGTGCGCCGCGGTGGCCGCGGTGGGGTTCGGCTCCGCTCTCCAGGCATGGTTCCTGCGCGGACAGAGCAAGGAGTACTTCACCAGCCTCACCGGTCGGGCCAAGGTCTGGGACGCCCTGCTGGCAGCGCCCCGGACGACCGCGGAGAAGGTGTTCGGCATGGGCCTGGGCGACAAGTCGTTCGGCGGGCTGCCGATCGACAACAGCTGGCTGGCTGTTTACCACGAACAGGGTCTGATCGGCGTCGCCTTGGTGGCGGCGATCATCATCGTGCTGGGCGGCGTCGCGTTGCTGCGGCCACCGTCGCTGTCGAGGGCCTGCGCGATCTTCCTGATCAGTTACTGCGCGATCGCGTCGTACACCGAGGCCGGGCTGGGCGACGCCTCGCCGTATCTGCTGCATCTGGCCGTGGCCGCCTCGCTGCTGGCGGCACCTGCCGCGGCCGGTCCTCTCGCAACGCCCGAAGTCCTCGACGACACATCCCGCGCTGGGCGGAGATCGGAGGTGACCTGAGCATGCACGTCCTCGTGGTGCACAACCGCTACGCCTCGGCGCAGCCGAGCGGGGAGAACAAGGTCGTCGACCAGGAGGTGGCGCTGCTGCGCGCGGCCGGCCACCGGGTCGAGGTGTTCGAGCGGCGCAGCGACGACATTGCCGCCCGGTCCCTGCTGGGCAAGGCCGCGGTGCCGCTCCTTGTGCCGTGGAACCCGGCGGTCCGCGCGGAGCTCGCCGCCCGGCTGCGCACCGAGCGGCCGGACGTGGTCCACGTCCACAACGTCTTCCCGCTCCTGTCGCCCGCGGTGCTGGCCGCCTGCGCCGACGCCGACGTGCCCGCCGTCGCCACGCTGCACAACTACACCCAGGTCTGCCCGCCCGGCACGCTGCAGCGGGACGGCCGACCGTGCACCGAGTGCGTCGGATCGGCGGCGCCGCTGCCCGCCGTCCGGCACGGCTGCTACCGGAACTCCCGCCTTGCGACGGTGCCGCTCGCGGTCAGCCTGTCGGTCAACCGGCGGCGGTGGTGGTCCGGCGTGGAGCGGTTCTTCTGCATCTCCGTGGCGCAGCGCGACGTCCTGGTGCGGGCCGGCATGCCGGCCGAGCGACTGGCGGTGAAGCCCAACTTCGTGCCCGACCCGGGTACTTGTCGAACTGGCGTCGGCGAGCATCTGCTCTATCTCGGCCGGCTGGCGGAGGCCAAGGGCGTGCGGCTGCTCATGGCCGCGTGGGACGAGGTCGCAGCGGACGGCGGTGTGGGCGTGCCGCTCGTGATCGCCGGCGCGGGGCCACTTGAGCGCGAGGTGACCGCCTGGGCGGCGGGCCGGGACGACGTGCGCTACGTCGGTCTGTACGACCCGGCCCAGTGCCGGGAGGCCGTCGCGCGGGCGGTCGCCGTGGTGGCTCCCTCGACGTGGCTGGAGGCGTTCGGCCTGGTGGTCGTGGAGGCGATGGCGGCGGGGGTCCCGGTCGTCGCCGCCGGCCACGGCGCCTTCGTCGAGCTCGTCGAGGACGGGGTCACCGGGCTGCTGCACCAGCCGGGCGAGCCCGCCTCGCTCGCGTCCTGCATACGCCGGATCGCGGCCGAGCCGGCCCGCAACCAGGAGATGGGCCAGGCGGCCAGGCGCCGTTACGAGAAGGACTTCAGCCCGGTCGTCGGGCTGGAACGCCTGGTGGAGGAGTACCGCACCGCGATCGCGGGTCGGTCAGCACTGGCTCGCGGCGGGGACACCCGCGCGAGCAGGGGGGATGGGGACAGTAGATGACACGATGCCGACTCTGCGGCTCGGAAGCGATGACGAGCGTCGTCGATCTCGGGGCGACGCCACCGTGTGAGAGCTTTCTCGCCGCGGACCAACTGGACAAGCCGGAGCCGACGTACCCGCTGCACCTACGGGTCTGCACCGACTGCCGGCTCGCGCAGATTCCTCCGCTGATCACGCCGGAGGAGACGTTCAGCGAGTACGCGTACTTCTCCTCCTACTCGACCTCCTGGGTGGAGCACGCGCGCACGTTCGTCGCCGACGCCGTACAGCGGCTGGATCTCGGCCCCGACGCCTTCGTGGTCGAGGTCGCGAGCAACGACGGGTACCTGCTGAGGCACGTGGTGGACCGCGGGATCCGCTGCCTCGGCATCGAGCCGTCGGTGAACGTCGGCGCCGCGGCGCGGAAGGCGGGTGTGCCCACGCTCACGGAGTTCCTGGACCCGGCCACCGGCGCCGCCGTCCGCGAAGAGCACGGTCCGGCAAACCTGGTCGTGGCCAACAACGTGTACGCACACATCCCCGACGTGGTCGGGTTCACCCAGGGGCTGCGCGCCCTGGTCGCCGACGACGGCTGGGTCTCCATCGAGGTGCAGCACCTGCTGACCCTGATCGAGGAGAACCAGTACGACACGATCTACCACGAGCATTTCCAGTACTACACGGTCGCGTCCGCGACCCGGGCGCTGGCGAGCGGCGGACTCGCGCTCGTGGACGTCGAGCTGCTGCCCACGCACGGTGGCTCCATCCGGCTGTGGGCCCGGCCGGTCGAGGTGGCCGGCGAGCCGAGCCGGCGGGTGGCCGATGTGCTGGCCCGGGAGAAGGCCGCCGGGCTGCAGGAGCTGTCCGGGTACACCGAGTTCTCAGCCCGGGTGGCCAAGGTGCGCCGTGACCTGCTGCGGTTCCTCATCGAGGCGGCCGAGCGCGGCGAGACGGTCGTCGGCTACGGCGCCCCGGGCAAGGGCAACACCCTCCTCAACCACTGCGGCATCCGGCCCGACCTGCTCCCGTACACGGTCGACCGCAACCCCTACAAGCACGGCAGGTTCACCCCGGGCACCCGCATCCCGATCCTGCCGCCCGAGCAGATAGCCGTCGACAGACCGGACTACGTCCTCGTCCTCCCGTGGAACCTGCGGGTCGAGCTGGTCGAGCAGCTGTCCTTCGTACACGACTGGGGCGGTCGCCTTGTCTTTCCCATCCCGGAACTGAGCATTGTCGAGGTCGCGTCTTGAAAGGGCACAGCATGAAGGTCGTTCTGTTCTGCGGCGGTTACGGGATGCGGATGCGCAGCGGAGCCGCCGACGACGTGCCCAAGCCGATGGCGATGGTCGGGCCGAGGCCGCTGATCTGGCATGTCATGCGCTACTACGCGCACTTCGGGCACACGGAGTTCATCCTGTGCCTCGGCTACGGGGCCCACCACATCAAGGACTTCTTCCTCAACTACGAGGAGACGACGTCCAACGACTTCGTACTGCGAGGCGGGCGGACCGAGCTGCTGTCCACCGACATCTCGGACTGGACGATCACGTTCGCGCAGACCGGCATCGAGTCACCGATCGGGGAGCGGTTGCGCCGGGTGCGGCACCACCTGGACGGCGACGAGATGTTCCTCGCCAACTACGCCGACGTGCTCACCGACGCCCCGCTGCCGGAGATGATCGACCGGTTCGCGCAGCGCGACGCGGGTGCGTCGATGATGGTGGTGCCGCCGCAGTCGTCGTTCCACTGCGTGGAGTTGGGCGAGGACGGCCTGGTGGGTGGCATCACCGCGGTGAGCGAACTGCCGCTGTGGGAGAACGGCGGCTATTTCGTGCTCCGCCAGGAGGTCTTCGACCACATCCCGGAGAACGGGGACCTGGTCGCGGACGGATGCGCCCAACTGGCCAAGCGGGGCCGCCTTGTGGCGCACCAGCACCGCGGCTTCTGGAAGCCGACCGACACCGTGAAGGAGCGGGCCGCGCTCGACGCCGCCTACGCCCGGGGCGACCGCCCGTGGGCCGTGTGGGAACGGGACGGCGCGGGGGCGAACGCCGGGGTGAGGACCGCGTGATCCGGCTCGGCGCCGGGCGCCTGGACCGGATCGTCGCGGTGGGCGCGCACTGCGACGACATCGCCATCGGCGCCGGCGGCACGCTGCTGACGCTGTGCCACGCGCGGCCGGGTCTCCGTATCGACGCACTGGTGCTCTCCGGCGGCGGCAGCGAACGCGAGCAGGAGGAGCGGGCCGCGCTCACCGCCTTCTGCCCGGACGCCGATCTGCGGCTGACCGTGCTCAAACTGCCGGACGGCCGGATGCCCGTGCACTGGGACGAGGCCAAGGCCACGGTCGAGGAACTGCGCGAGCGGACCGACCCGGATCTGATCCTCGCCCCGCGCACCGACGACGCGCACCAGGACCACCGCGGCCTGGCGAAGCTGATACCCACCGCCTTCCGCGACCACCTCGTGCTCGGCTACGAGATCGTCAAGTGGGACGGCGATCTCGGCCGTCCGGCGGCGTACCAGCCGCTGTCGCCGGAGATCGCCGAACAGAAGGTGCGGCTGCTGCAGGAGCACTACCCCTCGCAGCGGCACCGGCCCTGGTACGACCGGGAGGCCTTCCTCGGCCTTGCGCGGATCCGCGGCATCGAATGCCACGCGCGCTACGCCGAGGCGTTCGCCGTCACCAAACTCACGCTCAACCTGGGGGGTTGAACCTTGCGCGTACTACTGACCGGACACCAGGGCTATCTGGGCACCGTGATGGCCCCGGTCCTTGCCGCCGCCGGGCACGAGGTCGTCGGGCTTGACGCCGGCCTGTTCGCCGACTGCGTGCTGGGCCCGTCGCCCGCTGACCCGCCAGGACAGCGGGTGGACCTGCGCGACGTCACGGCCGAACACGTGGCCGGGGTGGACGCCGTGATCCACCTGGCCGCCCTGTCCAACGACCCGCTGGGATCGCTGGCGCCGGAGCTCACCTACGACATCAACCACCACGCGTCCGTACGCCTTGCCCAGTTGGCCCGCGACGCCGGAGTGCGGCGCTTCCTGTACGCGTCGACCTGCTCGGTCTACGGCGCCGCCGGCGGCGACGACCTGGTGGCCGAGGACGCCCCCCTGCGCCCGGTGACGCCGTACGCGGAGTCCAAGGTGCGGGTGGAGGACGACCTGCACGCGCTGTCCGACGGCGACTTCAGCCCGGTGTTCATGCGCAACGCCACCGCCTTCGGCTACTCGCCCCGGCTGCGCGCCGACATCGTGCTGAACAACCTGGTGGGCCACGCGCTGCTGTCCGGCGAGGTGCTGGTGCTCTCCGACGGCACCCCCTGGCGCCCGCTGGTGCACGCCGCCGACATCGCACGGGCCTTCGCGGCCGCGCTGACCGCGCCGCGGGAAGCGGTGCACGACCGGGCGTTCAACATCGGCAGCGAGATCAACAACGTCACGGTCGCCGAGATCGCCGGGCAGGTCGCCGAGGCGGTGTCCGGCGCGAAGGTGGTGATCACCGGGGAGACGGGCGCCGATCCGCGCTCCTACCGGGTGGACTTCTCCCGATTCCGCGCCGCGGTGCCCGGCTTCGACTGCGAGTGGACGGTGAAGCAGGGCGCGCTCGAACTCGCCGACGCCTACCGCGAACACGGGCTGACCCGGGAGGACTTCGAGCGACGCTTCACCCGGCTTGCCGTGCTGCGCGCGGCGTCCGACGCCGGCACCGTCGACGACACCCTGCGGTGGCGCCGGTGACCGTGCCCGGCGAAGAGATGTACGCCCTGGTGGAGCGGCTGTACCCGCTGTGCCGGAGCATCACCGGCGACGGTGTGCGCGCCACCCTGGAGATCGTCGGCGAGTACGTCCCGCTGCAGGTGCACGAGGTGCCGACCGGGACGCAAGTGCTCGACTGGACGGTGCCGCAGGAGTGGAACATCCGGGACGCGTACATCGCCGACACCGCCGGCAACCGGGTCGTCGACTTCGCCGCGTCCAGCCTGCACGTGCTCGGCTACAGCGTGCCGGTGTCGGCGAGCATGCCGCTGGCCGAGCTTCGCGCGCACCTGCACACCCTGCCGGACCACCCGAACTGGGTGCCGTACCGCACCAGTTACTACAAGCCGGAATGGGGATTCTGCCTGGCCCAGGAGACTCTGGACGCGCTGCCGGACGGCGAGTACGAGGTGCGCATCGACTCCACGCTCACCGATGGCCACCTCACCTACGCCGAGCACGTGGTCCCCGGGCAGGTCCCCGACGAAGTGATCGTCTCCTGCCACGTCTGCCACCCGTCGCTGGCCAACGACAACCTGGCAGGCATCGCGGTGGCGACCTTCCTGGCCCGAGCGCTGGCGGAGCAAACGCCGTACTACACCTACCGGTTCATCTTCGCGCCCGGCACCATCGGGGCGATCACCTGGCTGGCCCGCAATGTGGAGCGGGTGGAGCGGGTCAAGCACGGGCTTGTGCTCGCCTGCGCCGGCGACCCGGGTCAACTGACGTACAAGCAGAGCAGACGCGGCGACGCGGAGATCGACCGGGTGATGCGGCACGTGCTGGCCGCCTCCGAACGCCCTCACCGCGTCGTCGAGTTCACTCCGTACGGCTACGACGAGCGGCAGTTCTGCTCGCCGGGATTCAACCTGGGCGTGGGCTCGCTCAGCCGGACCCCGTACGCGGGCTACCCCGAGTACCACACCTCGGCGGACAACCTGGACTTCGTCTCCCCGGAGGCGATGGCGGACACGCTCGCCGTGTGCCGCGAGGCATTCGCCGTCCTCGACCGCAACCGCACGTACGTCAACCTCAGCCCCTACGGCGAACCACAGCTGGGCCGGCGCGGGCTGTACGACGCACTCGGCGGCCGCAGCGACACCAAGCAGGCCCAGATGGCCATGCTCTGGGTGCTCAGTCTCTCCGACGGCGAGCACAGTCTGCTGGATGTCGCCGAGCGGTCCGGGCTGCCGTTCGACACCGTCGCCGCCGCGGCCGGCGCCCTGCACGGCGCCGGGCTGATCAAGGCATGACGCGGATGGCCACCGAGAGGGAGAAGACGACGGCACAGGCCGGTTCCGCCCGGCGGGCCATCGCCGGCCGGCTGTCCTGGGGGCTCGCCGACCAGGCGGCCTCCAGCATCAGCAACTTCGTGGTGGGTATCTACGTGGCCCGCTCGCTGGGGTTGACCGCGTTCGGCGTGTTCAGCCTGGCCTGGGTGACCTACGGCGTGGTGCTCAGTGTCTCCCGCGGGCTGGCCACCGATCCGCTCGTGGTGCGCTTCAGCGGCGTGTCGGACGCCTCCTGGCGCGGGGCGGTGGCCCGGTCGTCGGGTACCGCGCTCGGCGTCGGTGCCGCCGTCGGCGCGGCGTGTCTGGTGGTCGGGCCGGCTCTCGGCGGCGGCGTGGGGCCCGCGTTCGTCTGCCTCGGCGTCATGCTGCCGGGGCTGCTGCTGCAGGACGCCTGGCGGTACTCGTTCTTCGCCGCCGGCGCCGGGCGGAAGGCGTTCGTCAACGACCTCGTGTGGGGCGTCGCGCTCGTCCCGGCCATGGTGGTGGCGGCGCGCGTGGGCAGCGTGGCCGCGTATCTGCTCGCCTGGGGCGGGTCCGCCGCGGTGGCCGCGGTGTACGGCTGCTTCCAGTCCGGGATCCGGCCCCACATGGGCGGAGTGCGCGAGTGGGTTCGCGAGCACCGCGACCTCGGCTACCGGTACCTGGTCGAGAACACCAGCGTCAGCGGCGCGAGCCAGCTGCGGGCGTACGGGCTCGGCGCGATCGTCGGGGTCAGCGCGGTGGGTGTGGTCCGGGGCGCCGAGTTGCTGCTCGGCCCGTTCCTCGCCGTGCTGATGGGCCTTTCGCTGGTCACCGTCGCGGAGGCGGCACGGGTGCTGCGGCGGGCCCCGCACCGGCTGGGCAAGTTCTGCCTTCTGCTGGGCGGCGGACAGGCCGTCGCCGCGCTGCTCTGGGGCGGGGCGCTGCTGCTGATGCCGGACCAGCTGGGCGAGTTCGTGCTCGGCGACGTCTGGCACGGCGCCTCTGATCTCATCGTGCCGGCCACGCTCGGCGTCGCGGGCGCCGGCCTCGGCACCGGCGCGGCGGCCGGGCTGCGCGCGCTCGGCGCGGCCCGGCGCAGCCTGCGCTCCCAGCTGTTCGCCTCCGCCTGCTATGTCGGCGGCGGGCTCGGCGGGGCGGCCGTGGGCGGCACGGTCGGCTCGGCCTGGGGCGTCGCCGCCGCGACCGTCTGCGGCTCGGCCGTGTGGTGGCTGCACCTGCGGTCCGCCCTCGCGAGCGCCACCACGATTCCATCCCCGAAGTGAGGACTCCATGACCGCCCATCCCCGGCTGAGCATCGGCCTGCCCGTCTACAACGGCGAGGAGTACCTCGCCGAGGCGCTCGACGCTCTGCTCGGCCAGACCTACGAGGACTTCGAGCTGGTCATCTCCGACAACGCCTCGACCGACGGGACCCAGGACATCTGCCGCCGGTACGCCGCGCAGGACTCGCGCATCCGGTACCTCCGGCTGCCCCGGAACATCGGCGCCGCGCCGAACCACAATTACGTGTTCACCGAGTGCCGCGGCGAGCTGTTCAAGTGGGCCTCGCACGACGACCTGTACGCCCGGGACCTGCTCCTGCGCTGCGTTGAGGCGCTGGACGAGCGGCCGGACGTCATCCTCGCGCACAGCAGCCAGGCGGTCATCGACGGCGACGGCCAGGTGAAGGTCCCGTACGAGTACGGACTCGCCACCGACTCGCCGCACGCGCCGGAGCGCTTCCGCAGTCTGCTGTTCGAGCCCGGTGGCGACGACTTCTACGGGGTGATGCGGGCCGACGTGCTGCGCCGGGTGAAGCCGCACGACAGCTACCACCACGCGGACCGCACGTTCGTCGCCGAGATCACCCTGCACGGTCCCTTCCACCAGGTGCCGGAGCTGCTGTACTTCCGCCGCGACCACCCCACCCGAGCCGAGCGGGCGAACCCGTCCAAGCGCTCCCGGTGCGTCAACCTGGACCCGCGCCGAGCAGGCCCGCTGCACCCGACACCCCGGCTGCTCACCGAGTACGTCTGGGGCTTCGTCGCGGCCATCCGGCGGGCGCCGTTGTCCCCGGCCGACCGGCGCGCGTGCTACCGCCACCTGGCCGCATGGATGACCAGCCGGATCCGGCCGGGCGCCGGCGAGCGGGTCGAGGACCGCGCCCCGGTCGACCCGGACCGGTTCACTGTCTCCGTCGACGCCCTCGTCGCCGGCCGTGAGGGGAGGCAGGCATGACATCCGCGGACGAAACTCCGGTGCGTGTCGGGGTGTTCGGCCTGCTCGGCTCCGGCAACCTCGGCAACGACGGGTCGCTCGAGGCCGTGCTCGGGTACCTCCGCGCCGAGCACCCGGAGGCGGTCGTGGACGCGCTGTGCGGCGGACCCGAGGTCGTCGCGGCCCGGTACGGGATCCCCGCGACGCGGCTGCACTGGTACCGCGGGGAGTACCGGACCGCGTCGCGTGCGGGCGCGATCGTGGCCAAAGGTCTGGGCAAACTCGTCGACGCTGTCCGCACCGCTGCCTGGGTGCGCCGGCACGACGTGGTGATCGTGCCGGGCATGGGCGTGCTGGAGGCCACGCTGCCGCTGCGGCCGTGGGGCTTCCCGTACTCGCTGTTCCTGCTCTGCGCGAGTGGCCGGCTGCTTCGCACCCGGGTCGCGCTGGTCGGCGTCGGCGCCGCCCCGATAGGCAACCGGCCGACCCGAACCCTGGTGCGCTGGTCGGCGCGGCTGGCCGCGTACCGGTCGTACCGGGACACCCTGTCCCGCGACGCGATGCGGGCGATGGGCGTGGACACCGCGCGCGACGAGGTCTACCCGGACCTCGCATTCGCCCTGCCGACGCTGCCGGCGAGCACGTCCTCGGGCCCGCCGGGCCAAGTCTGCGTCGGCGTCATGGACTTCCACGGCGGCAACGACGACCGCGCCCGGGCCGAGGAGATCCACCGGCGCTACCTCGACGGGACGACCCGCTTCGTCCGGGCGCTGGTCGAGGAGGGCAGGCCGGTCCGGCTGCTCACCGGCGACGCGTGCGATGCGCCGGTGGTCGCCGCGATCCTCGACGCGGTGGACTCGCCGCTGGTCACCGCCGCCGGGGCGGCCTCGCTGGCCGACCTGATGAAGGAGATGGCGGCTGCCGACACCGTGGTGGCGACCCGCTACCACAACCTGATCTGCGCGCTGAAGGTCGGCACGCCGACGCTCGCCCTCAGCTACGCGGCGAAGAGCGACGCACTCATGGCGCAGATGGGCCTCGCCGCGTACTGCCATCCGGCTCGCGAGGTCGACGCCGACCGGCTGCTCGAGCAGTTCCGGTCGCTGGAGAAGCGATCGCCGGAGCTGCGGCAGACCCTCACCGAGCGGAACCAGGTCGCCTCCCGGCAACTCGAGCACCAATTCACCGCCTTGACCGCAGCCCTGTTCCCGGCGACCGACCACGCCCACGCCCGGCAGGAGACTCCATGAAAGTGACCGAAGTCCCGGCGGTCGCCGGCGCGTTCCTCTTCGAGCCGACGCCCTACGCCGACGAACGCGGCTTCTTCTGCCGCACCTTCGACGCCGACGTGGTCCGCTCGGTGGGCCTCGACCCGGACGCCTTCGTTCAGGACAGCCTGTCCCGCTCGGTCCGGGGCGTGCTGCGCGGCCTGCACCTGCGCTCCGGCGCCGGCGAGGCCAAGCTGGTGCGGTGCTCGTACGGGAGCATCTTCGACGTCGTCGTGGACCTGCGGAGGGACTCGCCGACCTACCGCAACGTGGCCTTCTTCGAGCTGTCCGGCGAAACGCAGGTGACCCTGTACATCCCGGCGGGGTGCGCGCACGGTTTCCAGGCGCTGACCGAAATCGCCGACACCTCGTACCGGATCGACCGCCCACACGATCCGGCCGAGGACGTGACGATCGCCTTCGACGACCCGGAGCTCGCCATTCCCTGGCCGCTGCCGGTCACATCGATGTCCCAGCGGGACCGGGAGGCGCCGAGCCTCGCCGAGGTCCTGAAGCACCAGGAAGGATGAAGTCGGCGTGGAAGAGCTCCTCCTCCCCCAGTCACAGGCGGCGAACGAACGGCTGCACGCCCTGATCCCCGGCGGCGCGCACACCTACGCCAAGGGCGACGACCAGTACCCCGAGAACCTGGCCCCGGTCATCAGCCACGGCCGTGGTGCGCACGTGTGGGACATCGACGGCAACCGCTACGTCGAGTACGGCTCCGGCCTGCGGTCGGTCAGCCTCGGCCACGCCCACCCACGCGTGACCGAGGCGGTGCGGCGGGAACTCGACCGCGGCAGCAACTTCGTCCGGCCGTCCATCGTGGAGGTCGAGGCCGCGGAACGCTTCCTGGCCACGGTGCCGACCGCCGAGATGGTGAAGTTCGCGAAGAACGGCTCCGACGCCACCACCGCCGCGGTGCGCCTCGCCCGCGCCGCCACCGGGCGCCTGCGGGTGGCCCTCTGCGCCGACCATCCGTTCTTCTCCGTCGACGACTGGTTCATCGGCACCACGCCGATGTCCGCCGGTGTTCCGGCGGCGACCAACGAGCTCACCGTGGCCTTCCCTTACGGGGACCTGGCCGCCACGGAGGAGTTGCTCACCCGGTACCAGGACGAGGTCGCCTGCCTGATCCTCGAACCCGCCACCCACACCGAGCCGCCGCCCGGGTATCTCGCCGGCCTGCGCGAGCTGGCCGACCGGCACGGCTGCGTACTGGTCTTCGATGAGATGATCACCGGCTTCCGCTGGTCCGAGGCGGGCGCCCAGGGCCTGTACGGCGTCGTCCCCGACCTCTCCACGTTCGGCAAGGCGCTGGGCAACGGGTTCGCCGTCTCCGCGCTGGCCGGGCGCCGCGAGCTGATGGAGCGGGGCGGGCTGCGTCACTCCGGCGACCGGGTGTTCCTGCTGTCCACCACGCACGGTGCGGAAACTCATTCGCTGGCCGCCGCGATGGCCGTGCAGACCACCTACGTCGAGGAGGGCGTCACCGCGCAACTGCACGCCCTCGGCGAGCGGTTGGCCGCCGGTGTCCGCGACGCCGCGGCCGCCATGGGTGTCGGCGACCACGTCGTCGTCCGGGGCCGGGCGAGCAACCTGGTCTTCGCCACCCTCGACGAGAACCGGCAGCCGTCGCAGCAGTACCGCACCCTGTTCCTGCGCCGGCTCCTCGCGGGCGGGGTGCTGGCCCCGTCGTTCGTGGTGAGCAGCGCGCTCAGCGACGCCGACATCGACCACACCGTGGACGTGGTGGCCCAGGCATGTGCGGTGTACCGGAAGGCACTGGACGCCGCCGACCCCACCCCCTGGCTGGGCGGGCGACCGGTGAAGCCCGTGTTCCGCCGCCTGGCGTGACGTGACGTCAGCGGCGCTCCCGCCGACCGGCGTCGGCCATCCGGTCGACCAGCCACGCGGTCGCCGGTACCACCGCCAGCGCGGTGCACCAGCCGCCGAGGGCGTCGGTCGGGTAGTGCGCGCCCAGGGCGACCTGCGCCCAGCCCATGGCGGCGCCGGCAACCAGCGCCGCGGCGAGCACGAGTGACGTGCCGGCCGTCCTGCCGAGGCCGAGCCGGCCGGTCGCGAGCAGCGCCACCACGAGGGCGAGCGCGGTGAGGAAGGCGGTGTGCCCGCTCGGGTAGGACAGGTTGCCGTCGCCGTGGATGGTGCGTCCCACCAGGGGCTTGAGCAGCTTCGTCGTCGCCACGGTCATCCCGGCGCCGGCGACGACGAGCACCGCCCCGCGAGGACGCCGAAGCAACAGACAGCCCGTCACGGTGGCCGCGACCAGCGTCGCCGCTCCCACGGGCTCACCCAGGAAGTCCGTGGCCAGAGCGACGTACCGCCACGGTGGCTCCACACCGTCCACCGCCGTCCAGATCCGCGCGTCCACCATGCCGGGCTTGCTGTCGTCGGCATGGAGGACCCCGAGCACGACGACCACCAAGGCGGCGAGGGCCGCAATCAGCCCGAGCCACCCGCGCAGCGATGGGGGCAGCACCGCGGGCGACGACCGGCCGGTCACACGCCCACCGCGTCCGGTCGACCTGCGGTCCTCTGCCGTGATCGGTAGATGGTGTTCCGGATCTTGACTGCTTGAGGACTGCCCGGCCTGCTTTCGGTGACCTTCTTGTCTGCCATGCGCAGCAGTGGTTCATGTCCCGGTCCCCGTGGGACCACGAGCCGGTCAGCGACCGGCGGATCGACCTGCTGATGCCCGCGCCGGCGACCGCGCCCCACGACGACGGGGCGTTGTTTCCGGACGACTCCGGTGACCGTAAGTCCGGGCACGCCACGGCCTACGTCGACTCCCTCGGCCGGGCGAGCCGCTCTGCGGTTCGGCGCCGAGCGCTCGCCCATACGGCGCAGGTGTCGGAGCTCCGGGACGCCGGTCAGGACTTCGGCTCCTGGCTGAGCTGGCGCTGAAGGCTGCATGTGAGGTGCTCCGCCATGGCTTCCGCGGCACAGTCGGGCTTGCGGCGCAGGATCGCACGTACGACACGTTCGTGTTCGGTCAGCGTCGGGTCGTCGGCGCTCCTGACACTCCTGAGTCGAAAGACATGCAGATGGGAATGGAGCCGCTCCACCGCGTCGGCGAGAAGTGTACGTTGCGAGGCCACTGCGATCGCGTCGTGAAAGCGCTGGTCGAGAGCTGCGAAGTCGCGGTAGTCCGCGTACCGCCCCGTCGGCCCCGGGTGAGTCTGCATCTCCTCCACAAGCCGCTCGATGGCGTCGAGTTGCTCCTCGGTGGCGTTGCGGGCGGCGAGCGCCGCCGCTCTCGGTTCCAGGAGGAGCCGCATCTCGAAGAGTTCCTCGAGGCCCTCGCGAGTCAGCAACTCGGTCGCCCGGTGCCCGGAGAGCGACCTCTTCACCACGAGTCCGTCCGACTCGAGCCTGGCAAGCGCCTCACGGACGGGCGTCGGCGAGACACCGAGAGCACGCGACAGCGCCTCGATCCCCACGCGTGCACCAGGAGCGATCTCATGGTCCATGACCATGGCCTTGATCTGCTCGTAGACACTGTCCGAAAGGACCTGGCGGCCAGGACCGGCGGATTGGCTTCTTCCTTCGGACTCCAGGGTCCCGGCAGAGGAACTGTCATGCGGTGGCATCCGTTCTCCTGCTCCTGCTGCTCCAGGGTTGTCGGGACGGGATCAGTTTACCGAGGTGAGAACGCCGCCTGGCGCCGCCTCGGTTGCGGCGAAGACCTGCCCCTGCCACTCCCGGTGGGCTCCAGGCATCGGCGGCGTCACGGCACGCGCAGCCGGTAGGCCCGCACGGCCGTGCCGCCGAAAACGCCGACCCGGTCGTCCACGCTGAGCCCGGCCGTCAGAGCACGGGCCGCCCCGAGCACCTCCGCGTAGTCGGCGGCCACCGAGCACACGGGCCAGTCGGAGCCGTACATGACCCGGTCCGGTCCGAAGGCGGCGAGGACCGTCTCTGCGAAGGTCACGTCCCCGAGGCCGTACTCCTTCTTCGCGGCGGCCCCCGCCGTCTTCCAGGGCTGGAAGTACGGATGGGCACCGCCGGGCACGAGGGCGACCTTGGCGCCCGACCCGTCGGCCAACTCGGCAGTGCCCGTACCGGCCTTGCCGGATGCGGGGGTCTGGGCCTGAGTATCCGAGGACGCATCGGAGGACTTGATGGCGCAGGCCGCCGCCGTCAACCCCCCTGACCGTACGATCGATGACGATCGCCTCGACACAGCAGCTCACAGCCTCGCAAGACAGTCGATCAGAAGTGACGCAGACACACCAGAACCGGTCACGTCGATCCACCGATCAGCATCATCGACTCGGATTGAGTCCCAGAATCGTATAGGAAATCAATGCAGCGGCATCCCGAGTCCTGCGCCAAGTGCTGACCGGTATACGGGCGGGTGCGCAAGCCCCAGCTCGTGGCCGGCTGCACCCACACTGCCTGGGACGTCGGCACCGAGCTGCGCCATGCCGGCCCCGACGAGCTCATGGGCCTACTCGGCAGGCGTCGACTCCCTGAATCGTGCCGCCAGTTCACTGCGAGAGCGCATGCCGAGCTTGGAGTAGATATGAGTCAGGTGGTACTGCACGGTCTTGACCGAGATGAACAGCTCCAGCGCGGCCTGCTGGTTGGTGGCCCCCGCAGCGACCAGCCGTGCCACGGCCTGCTCCTGCGGGGTGAGCCGGGCCATGCCAGAAACGGCACGGGGGATGTGCAGACCGCCCGCCTGCAACTCACGTTCGCAGCGCTCGACGTACGTACGAGCGCCCAAGGTGGCATAGGCGTCACTCGCGTTCTTCAGGACGCTGTCGGCCTCGCGCCGCTTGCCGGCGCGGCGCAGGGTCTGGCCGTAGGCGAAGTTGACCCGGGCGCGGTCATACGGGAGAGGAAGGTTCTCGAGGTGGACGAGGGCCTGCTCGAACTCCTTGCGGGCGCCGTCGATGTCACCACGCGCGGCGGTGAGCCGGCCGCGGGCCAGGCCCAGGCGCGCCATCGCGGAGCGGCGGCCGCGGCGCATCGCCCGTTCCTCGTTCGGGGCGAGGAAGGTGTCGGCCTCGTCGAGGCGGCCGGTCATCACCAGTGCGTTCGCGTAGAGGTCCGGCCAGGGCCAGAACCCGGGCTCGTCGATCGACTCGCGTGAGGTGAGCTGGACCACCGGGGAAAGGGCCTCGACGACGCGTTCGTAGTCGCCACGGGCCTCGGCGACCTGGGCGCGGGCCAGACAGGACGGGACCAGCATGACCTCGTAGTGATGGCGGTCGGCCGCCGCCTCTCGCACATGCTGGTCGGCCGCCGCCCAGTCCCCGCGCAGAGCGCTGATCTGAGCGCCGGTCCAATGCACCAGGGGACGGACCAGTTCGATGCGGACTTCCGTGAGTCTGGCCGCGGCGCGCTGCGCCGTCTCCAGCGCCTCCGGCCACGCCCCCAGCGCGAACTGGGTGCGGGCCAGCCAACCCTGCGCCCACAGCGAGATACGGGTGGATCCCATCCGGTAGCCCGTCGGGACGGCAGCCTCCAGCCTGCGGCGGGCATCCTCCGGTCGGTCCATCGCCAGGTCGATCCAGCCTCGGCCGACCTGGAAGCGCTGCGGCTGGGCTCCGCGGGGCAGTTTCGCGGCGGCCGCCTCGTACGCGGCCAGGGCCTCCTCGGAACGACCCGTCATCGCGAGTCCCAAGCCCAGCACGGCCTCCGCCTCGATGCCCGACGGGTCGTCCGTCCTCGCCAGCTCCAGTGCCCTGCGGGCCCAGGAAACCAGATCGCGGCCGTCCCAACGGCCCAGGGCGTGCAGCACCCGGCGCTGGCAGATCCTGGCCATCAGGTCCTTCTGACGCTGTGTGTCGCAGCGTTCCTCGGCATCGGTCAGGAAGGCCTCGGCCTCCGAAGGACGTCCGCGCATGATGGCCAGATAGGCGAGGACCACATCTCGCAGGGTGCCTGCGGGGAAGCTCTCCAGCTCTGCGGCGAACGCGGCGGCCTGGGGTACGTCCCCGGCTCCGATCATCGCGTCGACGGCACGCAGCAGTCGGTCCTCCCGCGGACCGCGCCCGGTGCTCAGCCTGCCGGCGCGGACGAGAGCGTCGGCGACGGCAGACCACTCTCCTGCTGAAGCGCGCTCGCCGGCATACCGGTCGAGTTCGTCTGCGAGCGTCTCGTCGGCCGTCGTGGTGGCGGCCACCCGGTGGCCGAGCTGCCGTCCGTGGTTGTCGGTGATCTCCGCCGCACGGCCGTGCAGCTCGGCACGCCGGGTCAGTGCGATGCCGGTCAGGACTGCGGCGCGGACGAGCGGGTGGGTGAAAGTCAGCTGGGCGCGCCCGGAGTCGATGGTGGCGGTGAGCAGGCCGGCCGCTCGCGCCTCGTCCACCGCGGCCAGGGGCTCGTCGAGGCCGGCCAGTTCGGCGGCTTCCGCGAGGGAGGCGTCGTCGCCGAGAACCGAGCAGACCTCCACCAGGTGCTGGGCGTTTTCACCACAGTGGGTGAGCCGGTGGTGGACGGCCGCGGCATAGCGGGCCGGCGCGGGGAGTTCGGGACGCCAGTCCTGCCAGGTCTCCGTGGGCAGCTCCCGCAGCAGTTGTGCAACGTACCGGGGAGTGCCCCTGGTGTGGCGGCACAGATGCCGTGCCGTGGGCAGGTCCAGAGCGAGGCCGTGGACCTCACGAGCGAGGGTCCTGACGTCCTGGGGACTCAGCGGCCCGGGCCGTACGGCGTCGCCCTGGCAGCCGTCGAGGAACTCCAGGGTCTGCAGGACCGACAACGGCAGTCCCTCGGGCGCCGGTCCCACCTCGTACAGCTCGCCCGGCTCGTCCCGCGCGACCAGGACGACGAGCACCCGCTCCGTGGACATCCTGCGCAGCGCCGACCGGATGGCGCGCAGGCTCTCCACGTCGGCCCAGTGGGCGTCGTCGACGACCACGATCACCGGTTGCCGCTCCTGCCGGGCCGCCCACTGGCGCCCCAGCAGGCGGCCGGTGTCGAGCACGGCCTCGGGTGCCGTGGCGTCGGGCAGGGCGGTGCCGTTGCCGTGGAGGAGTTGGCCGGCGATGCCGAGCGGCAGGTCGCACTCCCAGGACGCCCCGGCGACGTGCAGCACCTCCGCGTCGGATCCGTGCCGGGCGAGGACGTGCTCGACGAGTGCCGTCTTGCCGATGCCCGCCGGGCCCCCGACCACGACCAGCCCGGGGCGGCCGGAGCGGGCAGCGTCGATCGCGCGGGCCAGCGCGGCGACCTCGCCGACCCGCCCGATCAGGCTTCGCTGCAGCTCAGGGCGGTTATTCATGTGCCAGCACGCTAGCACCACCACCGGTCAGGGCCCCCGGAGCGGAGGCCTCGGGGGCGCGGGCGGATGCGGCGGCCCGGCGCGGGACGAGGATGGTCACCAGCGTGCCGAGGACGGCGACGCCGGCGAAGACGTGGAAGGCGTACGCAGGAGGCAGCCCCGCGCCCATGAGGGCCCCGCCGACCACGGGACCGCCGATGCCGCCGATCCGACCGAACCCGGCGCACCAGGCGACTCCGGCGGCGCGGGCCACGGTGTCGTAGTAGTGGGACACGAAGCCGTAGATCAGCACCTGGGTGCCGATCGTGCCCACACCGGCGACCGCGACCAGGAACAGGAGCACGCCGAGCGGCAGGCCCAGCGTCAGCAGGGCCAGGGAGACGGCGGCCAGGACGAACGTCGTGGCGATCACCCGCTGCGGGCCGAACCGGTCGGCGACCCGTGAGGCGGTCAGGCCGCCGAGGATGGCCCCGCCGTTGAGGGTGAGAAGGAAGACCAGCGAGAACGACTTGCCGTAGCCGGCCTGGCCCATGATCTCCGGCAGCCAGGTGTTCAGGGCGTAGGTGAGCAGCAAGGCGGAGCAGCTCGTCAGGCCCAGGAGGAGGGTGGCCAGGGCGTAGCGGCGGGTGGCGAGGGCGGCGAAACCGACCTTGGCCTGCTTCTCGGACGGGTCCGGTGCCGCCTCGGGCAAGGGAACTCCCGTGCGTTCGGAGACCTGACGGGCCCGTGCGGTGTGGCCGCGGGCCTGCAGCCACTTCGGCGACTCGGGCAGCCGCACCAGGGCGACCGGCAGCAGCACGACCAGCGGCGCGGCACCGAAGAGGAACAGGGCACGCCAGCCATCGCCGTCGGAGGCGAGCAGCGCCAGCAGGGCCGCGAGGACGCCGCCCGCGGGGACACCGGAGTAGACGATCGCGTTGTAGACGTTACGGCGGTGGGGCGGGGCGAACTCGGCGATCAGGGCTCCGACGGTGGCCACCAGCGCGCCCACCCCGATGCCGGTGAGGAATCGCAGGACGCCGAACACGGTGAGGTCGGTGACGAATGCGCTCAGTCCCATGGCGACCGAGAACCACACGATGCCGGTCAGCATGATCCGCCGCCGCCCGATGTGGTCGCCGACAGCACCGGCGATCAGGGCGCCGACCATGACGCCGATGAGAGCGTACGAGCCGAGGGCGCCGGCCTGGGCCACGGTCAGTGTGCCGAGCTGGCCCGGGTCGCGCAGGAGGACGGGGACGACGGTGCCGTAGACGACGAGGTCGTAGCCGTCGAAGACGAGGGCGACCGTGGCGATGGCGACGATCCAGCGCAGCGTGGCGCGGTGCCGTGGGTCGGTGGCTCTGTGTTCCTGAGCGGTGCCGTGCTCCTGAGTGTTCATTGAGGGGACCCCATGTTCGTGTGAGCGGATGGGTGTGCTCCGCTGGCCGGGCCGCGTGAAGGGGAGGTGGCCGGGCAGCGGCGTACTGGGGTGGGGTTCAGCGGTCAGCCGAGGTCGCCGCCGCCTACGGGGAGCACCGTGCCGGTGATGTAGGAGGCCTCGTCGGAAGCGAGGAAGCAGATCGCGGCAGCCTGCTCCTGCGGGGTGCCGTAGCGCTTGAGCAGCGAGGAGTCGATGGTCTGGTCGACGATCCGCTGGTACCAGGCCTTCTCCTGCTCGGTCCGGGGAGCGGGTCCCCGGCCCACCCGGCGGGGCGGCGCTTCCGTGCCGCCGGCCGCGGCGGCGACGACCCGGATGCCGTACGGGGCGGCCTCCATGGCGAGGGAAGCGGTGAGGGCGTTGACGCCGCCCTTGGCCGCCGAGTAGGGGATGCGGTGGATGCCGCGGGTGGCGATGGAGGAGACGTTGACGATCGTGCCGGAGCGCTGCTCGATGAGGTGGGGCAGGACGGCACGGGTGGTCCAGAGGGTCGGGAAGAGGGACCGCTGGATCTCGGCCTGGATCTCGTGGGGTGCGTAGTGCTCGTAGGGCTTGGCCCGGATGGTGCCGCCGACGTTGTTGACGAGGACGTCGATACGGCCGAGCAGTTCGAGGGATTCGGCGATGGCGGACTGCGCGCCCTGGTACGTCTCCAGGTCGGCGAGGACGGCGTGGCCCTTGAGGTCGTCGGCGGCTTCCCGGACGGTCTCCGATCGGTCCACCAGGACGACCTCGGCGGACTCGGCCACGAGCCGGCGGGCGACTGCGAGGCCGATGCCCTGCGCGGCTCCGGTCACCACGGCCCTTTTGCCGGCGAACCTCTCCCTGTGCGCGATCATGCCGCCTCCGCCGTCTCGCGCACGGCGGCCGGGGTGAACTTCTCGTAGTGGAAGCTCGCCGGGGTCACGCCGAGCGACGCG
Organism: Streptomyces sp. NPDC059866; assembly: GCF_042731325.1. Classification (NCBI taxonomy): domain Bacteria; kingdom Bacillati; phylum Actinomycetota; class Actinomycetes; order Kitasatosporales; family Streptomycetaceae; genus Streptomyces; species Streptomyces sp. NPDC059866. The sequence goes on from NZ_JBHWJT010000021.1 coordinate 131,271, forward strand.
AGGTGGGCGCGTACGGCCTCGACCATGGCGGGCGGGCCGCACAGATAGACGTCCGTGTCTCCGTCGTGGAGGGTTTCGGAGTCCATCAGCCCGGTGACGAAGCCCTTGTTGCAGGCGGTGCTTGCCGGGTCGGCCACGCAGTGGTCGAAAGTGAAGCCGGGGATGACGTCGGCGTAGTCCTCCAGGGTGTCGAGGTGGACGAGGTCCTGGTCGGATGTGACGCCGTAGAGCAGGTGGACGGGGTGGCCGGGCGGCTGCTGGGCCAGCTGTTCCAGCATCGAGAGCAGCGGCGCCAGGCCGGTGCCGCCCGCCAGCAGCAGGGTGGGGCGGGTGAGTTCACGCAGGTAGAAGCTGCCCATCGGGCCGGTGAACTCCAGGCGATCGCCGACCCGGGCGCGCTCGGTGAGGTAGCCGGACATCGCCCCGCCCTCGACGATGCGGACCAGGAAGGAAAGGTGCCGCTGACCCGGTCCTGAGCTGAACGAGTACGAGCGGGTGTGGTCGGTGCCGGGCACGGCGACGTTGACGTACTGGCCGGGCAGGAAGTCGAATGCCTCCCGGTTGTCGGCGGAGAGCGTGAACTCCACGGTGGTGTCGGAGTGGCGCTTGATGTCGACGACGGTGGCGGTGTGGGTGGCAGCGCCGGTCTTGGCGGCCGCGGACGATGACGGGATGCGCAGCACGAGGTCGCTGTGCGGGGTCATCTGGCAGGGCAGGCAGTGACCGGCCGCCGCCTCGTCCTCCGACAGTGCCTCGTCGATGTAGTCGCCGCCGTCGTAACTGCCGGACTCGCACAGCGACTTGCAGGTGCCGCAGGCGCCGTCGCGGCAGTCGAGGGGGATATTGATCCGGGCCTTGTACGAGGCCTCGGCGACCGTCTCGTCCGGTCGGCACTCGATGAACCGGGTGATGCCGTCCTCGAAGTTCAGGGCGACCTGGAAGGACATACGGGAGCTCATTTCGAGAGGTTCAGACGTGGTAGATGTCGACGACGTGGTGCACGTAGTCGTTCTTCAGGACCACCTTCTTGCGGGTGATCAGCGGTTCCGGTCCGGAGACGTCGAGCGTGTAGAACGAGGTGCCGAAATACGTGTCGACCGTCTGGTAGCGGTAGTAGAGCGTGAACCAGTTGAAGCGCACCTCCACCACATCGCCGTCGCGGCTCGTGATCTCGACGTTGGTGATGTTGTGGCCGGTGCGCGGCTCGGGCAGGCTCGTGGCGCTCGAGCGGTCGGTGCGGATGCGGAAGACGCGGTCCTCCAGGCCGGCCCGGCTCGGGTAGTAGACCAGGGAGATCTCGCGCTGCGGGTCGCGGGTGAGCTCGTCGTCGTCGGCCCAGGCCGGCATCCAGAACTCGGCGTCCGGGTGGTAGCACTCCAGCCACTTCTCGAACTCGCGGTCGTCGAGGTAGCGGGCCTCGCGGTAGAGGAACTGGCGGACGCCTTCGAGAGTCAACTCATCCATTGCCGTGGTCACTTGGTCACCTCCAGAGCCTCACGCAGGGTCTGCGCCCAGTAGCCGTGCTGGATGGGGTAGAGCCCCTCGTCCTCGGTGCGCACACCGCTGGCGATCGGGTTGATGCCGATCTTCTTGGCGTCCTCGTCAGGGCCGTCGATCTGGTGCACTGCGCCCCGGCTGAGGTCGTTCCACGGCATGGACTCGGCCAGGTAGGTCTTCTGGCAGGAGCGGAACTCCTCCAGGTCGTCCGGGGTGGCCATGCCGGTGGCGTTGAAGAAGTCCTCGTACTGCCGGATACGGCGGGCCCGGTCCTCGGCCGGCTCGCCCTTGGGGGCGATGCAGTAGATGGTGACTTCGGTCTTGTCGACGGAGATCGGCCTGAAGTGCCGGATCTGCGAGCTGAACTGGTCCATCAGGTAGACGTTCGGGTACAGGCACAGATTGCGGGAGACACCGATCATCCAGTCGGCCTTCTCCGCCCCGAACTCGGCCGCCAGCTCGTCCCGCTTCTCGTACAGCGGACGGTTGGCGGGGTCGAGCCACTTCGTCCACAGCAGCAGATGGCCGTGGTCGAAGGAGTAGAAGCCACCCTTCTGCCTGGACCAGCCGCCCGCGTCCATCGTCTTGGCGTCGTTCTTCGACTCGCCCGACGTACGGCGCGCCTGGGTCGCGGCGTAGTTCCAGTGCGTGGCTGAGACGTGGTAGCCGTCGGCGCCGTTCTCCGCCTGGAGCTTCCAGTTGCCGTCGTAGTGGTACGTCGACGACCCGCGCAGCACCTCCAGGCCCTCTGGCGACTGGTCGACGACCATGTCGATCACGACCGCCGCGTCACCGAGGTGCTCACGCAGCGGCTTGACGTCCGGGTTGAGACTGCCGAACAGGAACCCGCGGTAGCTCTCGAAGCGGGCGACCTTCCTCAGGTCGTGCGAGCCGTCGGTGTTGAACTGCTCCGGGTAGCCGGCCTCGCGCGGGTCCTTCACCTTCAGCAGCTTCCCGCTGTTGTTGAACGTCCAGCCGTGGAACGGGCACGTGAAGGTGGTGCGGTTGTCGGTCTTCCGGCGGCACAGCATCGCGCCGCGGTGGCTGCACGCGTTGATCAGGCAGTGCAACTCGCCCTGTTTGTCCCGGGAGATGACGACGGGCTGGCGGCCGATGTACGTCGTGAAGTAGTCCCCGATCTCCGGGATCTGACTCTCGTGGGCGAGATAGACCCAGTTCCCCTCGAAGATGTACTTCATCTCCAGCTCGAAGAGCTCCTCGTCGGTGAAGACACTCCGCCGGACCCGGTACACACCGTTGTCCGGGTCCTCCACGAGGGCGTCTTCGAGGATGGTCCGCGCACGGCTGAAGTCCTCCGCCATGATCCCGTCCCTTTCGCCTCGACCGAGCCGTCCGACCTGCTCGGCGATGTCGTTGCCATTGCTTTTCAGCACCATGACAGTGCGGTGAAGAGTCGGCCCCAGGCATTCCCCCAGGGTTGACCCAGGGGGGTATTGATATCTCGATCGTCTCAATATGCTGGAACCAGATATTTGTGGGATATCGGGTCCGCTGCCTACGCTGAAGCGCATTCGAGGGCCCCGGAATCGAAAGGGGCAGCCCGATGGAGCTCAGGCATCTTCGGTATTTCCTGGCCGTCGCCGAGACCCGGCACTTCGGGAAGGCCGCACAAGCCCTGCACATGGCCCAGCCCCCGCTCTCCCAGGCGATCCGTCGCCTGGAGACGGAACTGGGCGTGGACCTTTTCATCCGCACCACCCGGCAGGTCGCCCTGACCGGCGCCGGCGAGGTGTTCCGCACCGACGTGGAGCGCATCCTCAAGGCCGTCGACGAGGCGGCGGCGAGGGTCGGTCGCTTCGCCTCCGGGGTGGAGGGGGTGCTGCGGGTCGGCCTGACGGGCTCCGCCTCCTACCGCCAGCTGCCGGTACTCGCCCGGCTGCTCAAGCACGAAATGCCCCACGTGATGATGGAGGTGCACACCGAGATGCTCACGCCCGCCCAGGAGCTGGGGCTGATCGAGCGGCGTCTCGACGTCGGCATGCTGCGCCCGCCGATCCGGCAGGAAGGCCTCGCCCATCGCCCGCTGGCGAACGAGCCGCTGATCGTCGCCGTACCCGAGGAACACTGGCTCGCCGAGGCCGACACCGTCCGGGTCGAACAGCTGCGCCACGAGGACTTCATCATGTACGGCGCCACGCTCGGCTCCGTCGTCAACGACGCCGTGGTCCGCAGCTGCCTCGCCTCCGGCTTCTATCCGCACTGCGCGTACGAGATCACCGAGACCTCGGCCGCCCTCGCGCTGGTCGCCGCCGGCCTGGGCATCGCCGTCCTGCCGGACTCCGTTCGCTCCGCGCCCCGCGAGGGAGTGATGTGCAAGGAGATCGAGGGAGCGCTGACCGTGCCGCTGGTGCTGGCCTGGCGCGCGGACGACGAGTCGCCGCTGCTGCGGAATCTGCTGGGTGTTCTCGAGCGGAACGACGTGTTTATCGAAGGACTTGAAGGAGTGGCATGAAGATCGTCCAGGTGGAGGCAATTCCCTTTGCCATTCCTTATGCGAAACCGCTGAAATTCGCGAGCGGCGAAGTGCGCACCGCCGACCACGTTCTGATCCGAGTGCACACCGACGACGGGATCGTCGGAACGGCCGAGGCACCACCCCGCCCGTACACCTACGGGGAGACCCAGGAGTCGATCATCGCGGTGATCGGCAAGATCTTCGCGCCGCAACTTCTGGGTCTGTCGGCGCTGGAGCGGGAGGCAGTGCACGCGCGGCTGGACCGGACGGTGGGCAACCCGACCGCCAAGGCGGCGCTCGACATGGCCCTGTGGGACGTCCTCGGCCAGGCCGCCGGGATGTCGGTGTCCGGGTTGCTCGGCGGCTACACGGACCGCATGCGGGTCAGCCACATGGTCGGCTTCGCTCCGGCCGAGGAGATGGTGGCGGAGGCCGAACGGATCCGGGACACGTACGGCGTCACGACCTTCAAGGTGAAGGTCGGCCGGCAGCCCTATACGGAGGACGTGGCGGCCTGCCGGGCGCTGCGCGCGGCCCTCGGCGGCGACGTGGAGCTCTACATCGACGGCAACCGCGGCTGGACGGCCTCCGACTCCGCACGAGCGCTGCGCGAGATGGCCGACCTGGGGCTGACCTTCGCCGAAGAGCTCTGCCCCGCCGACGATGTCCTGGGCCGCCGCTGGCTGGTCGCCCAGAGCCCGGTCCCCTTCATCGCCGACGAGAGTGCCACCCGCCCGGCGGAGGTGACCCGCGAACTCCTGGGCGGCTCCGCCACAGCCATCAGCATCAAGACCGCCCGCACCGGTTTCACCGCCTCCCAGCGCGTGCTGCACGAGTGCGAGGGACTGGGCGTGGAGGTCGTGATGGGCAACCAGATCGACGGCCAGATCGGCACCTTGTGCTCGGTCGCCTTCGGCGCCGCGCACCGCTCCTCCTCGCGCCAGGCCGGCGAGCTGTCCAACTTCCTCGACATGACCGACGACCTCCTCACCGAACCGCTGACCATCGAGAACGGCACGCTCCGCATCCGTGAGGGCGCCGGACTCGGCATCGACATCGACTCCGACAAGCTGGCGCGCTACCGCCAGGATCGCTGACGAGCCGTCAAGAACTCATCCGCAGAACTCATCCAAGGGACGGGACGACCATGACCGACACCACCATCGAGCAGGCCACCGCAGCCGCGTCGGGAGCCGCCGCCACCGAGCAGTTCCGCTCCAAGCAGCGGACGGATGCGGCCGACGTCGACACCAAGCGTGTCGACACGCTGGTCTCCGAACTCCTCGCCGCCGCGCACGACATCATGCGCCGTCACAAGGTGACGTACGCCGAGTACGACGTGCTGAAGTCCTGGCTGATCCAGGTCGGCGAGGACGGCGAGTGGCCGCTGTTCCTCGATGTGTGGCTGGAGCACGTCGTCGAGGAGGTCGCGAACGAGAACCGCGAGGGCAGCAAGGGCACCATCGAGGGCCCCTACTACGTTCCCGACGCCCCGCGTCTGCCCGCCGAGGCGAAGCTGCCGACGCGCAAGACCGAGGAGGGCACCCCACTCCTCTTCCAGGGCCAGGTGACGAGTGTGGACGGCGCGCCGCTGGCGGGCGCGCTCGTCGAGATCTGGCACGCCGACAACGACGGCCTCTACTCACAGTTCGCGCCCGGTCTGCCGGAGTGGAACCTGAGGGGCGCGGTCGTCGCCGACGACACCGGCCACTTCTGGATCCACACCATCGAGCCGGCTCCGTACCAGATCCCCACGGACGGCTCCTGCGGCAGGCTCATCGCCGCCGCGGGCTGGCACGCCTGGCGCCCCGCCCACCTGCACCTGAAGGTCTCGGCCCCGGGACATCAGCTCATCACCACCCAGCTGTACTTCAAGGGCGACAACCACGTCGCCGACGACATCGCCTCCGCCGTGAAGCCGGAACTCATCCTCGACCCCGGCCCGGCGGCGGACGGCAGCGGCCGCGAGGTCACGTACGACTTCGTCCTCGACAAGGCGTGATGAACGGTGCTGTTCGCAGTACGCATGGACGTCGACATTCCGCGCGACCTCGCCCCTGAGGTCCGCGCGGACCTGCTGGCCCGCGAGAAGGCCTACTGCCAGGACCTGCAGAAGTCCGGTGAGTGGGTGCACATCTGGCGGTGCGTCGGGCAGTACGCCAACATCAGCGTCTTCGATGTCGCCGACAACGAGGCACTGCACCGGATCCTGTGGAACCTGCCGCTCTTCCCCTACATGAAGGTCGAGGTCACTCCCCTGGCACAGCATCCCTCGGATCTGGCGGCCGCGTGATGGACAAGGTGGTCGCCACAGCCACTGAGGCGGTGGCCGACGTGCCGGACGGCGCGTCGCTCGCGGTGGGCGGTTTCGGGCTGAGCGGTGTGCCGAACGTGCTGATCCGGGCGCTGTACGAGCGCGGTGTCGCAGGCTTGAGTGTGGTCTCCAACAACTGCGGGGCGATGGAGACCGGGTTGGCAATCCTGCTGGCCGCCGGACGGATCGACCGGGTGATGGGTTCCTGCATCGGGGCGAACAAGGAGTTCGCCCGTCAGTACCTGGCCGGGGAGCTGGAGGTGGAGCTGATCCCGCAAGGCACGCTTGCTGAGCGGCTGCGAACGGGCGGGGCCGGTGTCCCCGCCTTCTACACCCCGGCCGGGGTGGGGACGCAGGTCGCCGAGGGCGGGCTGCCATGGCGCTACGACGGTGACGGCGGGGTCGCGCTGGCGTCGCCGTGGACGGCGTCATCGCCAAGACCGACGCCAAGCTGACCGTCGCGGAGGACCTGCTGTGAACCCCGTTTACATCGTCGACGCGGTCCGCACCCCGATCGGCCGCTACAACGGCGGCCTGGCCTCGGTGCGCCCCGACGACCTGGGCGCCCACGCCATCCGTGAACTCCTCGCCCGCACACCGGAGTTGGACCCGCCCCGCATCGAGGACGTCTGCTTCGGCAACGCCAACGGCGCCCACCTCCGTACCGGGTGCCGCGGCGCCATCGCCCTCGGCCACCCCCTCGGCGCCTCCGGTGCCCGTCTCGTCGGCACCATGGCTCACCAGCTCGCCCGCCGGGGCAACGGCACCGGCATCGCCGCCCTCTGCATCGGCGTCGGCCAGGGCCTTGCCCTCGTCCTCGAACGCCAGTAATCCCCAGGAGCCGCTGTGCCCACACCACACGTGCTGAACCACCACCTGGTCGGTCCGGCCGACGCACCGCCGTTGGTCCTCGGCCCGTCCCTGGGCACCTCCAAGGCTGTCTGGGAACCCCAACTGCCCTCCTTGGCTCGCCGTTTCCGGGTCCTGCGCTTCGATCTGCCCGGACATGACGGTTCCACCACCGGGCTGCTGCGCGATCCCAAGCCCGGATGCACGACGGTCGAGGACCTCGCGTCCTTGGTGCTCGAACTCGCCGACCACCACGGCTGGGACCGCTTCCACTACGCGGGCATCTCCCTGGGCGGAGCCATCGGCGCCCACCTGGCGGCGCACCACTCCGAACGTGTCGCGTCCCTGGCACTGGTCTGCTCCTCCGCGCACTTCGGGGCGGCGCAACCCTGGCACGAGCGCGCGGAACTCGTACGGCTCAAGGGCACCGCTCCCCTGCTGGTGACCAGCCCGAACCGCTGGTTCGCCACCGCGGAGATCGCCAAGACCTCCTTCGGCCGCAGACTGATCGGCAATCTCGCCGAGACCGACCCGGTCGGCTACGCGGCCTGCTGCGATGCCCTTGCTTCGTACGACCTACGCCCCGGCCTGGCCAGGATCATCGCGCCCACCCTCGTCGTCGGGGGCTCCCACGACGTGGCGACTCCTGTGGAGCACGCCCGGGAACTCGCGGCGGGCATCCCGCATGCCGTCCTGCAGGTCATCGGCTGCGGACACCTCGCCGCCGAGCAGCCCCAGGCCCTGCAGGCCGCGCTCGCCTCTCATCTGCCCGCCTCCCCCGCCGGGGACGTATCGAACTTCCCTTTGAATCCTTGAGCAGATAGCACGACGCCTTCGCCCCACTCAAGTCCTGGCGCCTACCACGAAAGGCACGCTGTTCAACCAACCATAAAAGGAGTGCGGGCGTTCGAGCTGGTGAGGTACGTTTCTGCCTGTTCGAAGGGGGACCAAGTGGCGAAGCTGAACCAGATCATCGCTGTCGAAAAGGGTGTCAAGAGCAAGTCGCTCCAGGACATCACCGTGGCGCACCACAAGGTGCAGAAGCCCGCGCTGCTGGCCGGTATCTCGCGTACGTACCAGCCGAAGGACGAGGAGGGCGAGCAGCTGCCGCCGGAGTCCACGCGCGTGCAGGTGCAGGCAGAGGACGTGCTGCGTGAGATGTCCGCGTCGCTGACCCGGCTGTTCGACGTGACCGCCACGAAGGACTGGGCCAACTGCACGGCGCGCGCCGACGTCACGGTCGACGGGCGGGCGATCGTCGCCGACGTTCCGGTCAGCTACCTCCTCTTCCTGGAGAAGCAGCTCACCGACCTGCACACCTTCGTCAAGAAGCTCCCCACGCTCGATGCTGCCGAGTCCTGGTCCCACGATCCGTCCACGGACTGGTGGAAGACGGACCCGGTCCGCACGATCCGCACGAAGAAGGTCCCGCGCAACCACGTCAAGGCGGAGGCGACCGACAAGCACCCGGCGCAGGTCGAGGTGTACTACGAGGACGTGCCCATCGGCTACTGGACGACCGTGAAGTTCTCCGGGGCGCTTCCGGCGCGGCGGGTCAATGAACTGGTGGAGCGGGTCGAGAAGCTTCAGCAGGCCGTGAAGTTCGCCCGCGAGGAGGCCAACGGTACAGAGGTCACCGACCAGCGGGTCGGCGACGCGGTGTTCGGCTACCTGTTCGGCTGACGCCGGCCACGGGTAGCATCCACGATCGCCCCCGCGTGCGAGCGCGGGGGTGCGCAACAGGCGCGGGCCGGATTGAGGACCGGTTCGCGCGATGAGCGCAAGCTGACACTGAAGTTCAGCCTGAAGAAGCGGTGACAGTGAAGGTTCGAGTCCTTCCCCCGGCATCACGACACCCATCCGGGCCGGGGTAGCCCAACATGGCAGAGGCAGCCACGATCAATCTCAGACTCTCGCTCCAGTCTCAGCATCGCCGCCGATCGCCGGATCGACCGAGGCCGGACGAACGCCGTCGGATGCGAGTTCGACTCTCGCCTGCACCTCTTGCGCGGTGCGGTAGTTCAAAGGAAGAACACGACGGCATGATGACTGATCCGTCCTCTTAAACGCCGCCGGCGTGCGCAATTGGGTGGCATCCCCAGGGGCCCGGGAGCTGGATACGACTCCCGGGCTCCGCCACGTTCCGGCTGCGCCGGACAGGGCGCTTCGTCAGCACCAACGGGTGCGGGGACAGTTCCAGTCGAACCGCTCCGGGTCTGATGGAGTCCCCCGCCTGCCCCGGCAGCATCGCCGCACCTACGCCGCAGACCTTCGACGCGGCCTCCCCACCGATACGTGGAGTCGGCTTCGGAGTCGACCACCAAACTTCGGTGGTCGTGCACCGCGGTGATGCGGCACCTGGAGGCGACGGCGATCGATGACGCCCCGGACCTGTTCGAGGTGCTGATGGCGACGAGGCTGATCAGCACCACGAAGCGGGCCACGGACAAGGAACGCCTGTCCACCCTGCCGCAGCCGGAGAAGGCGTCGAGGATCGTGGCCAGGGCCTCGAAGGTGTTCATCGAGGAGCTGGAGCTGCTGGAAGAGACCGGCCGCGATGTCGAGGTGGCCGCGCTGTGGAGGACGCTGGAGGAGGTCGCGCCCCGGGCCGCGCTGTCCAGCGCGGCGGCCACGGTGGTCAGCCTGGTCCCAGAGGACGCCGACTCGGCGATGGACCGGCCGCCCAGGTATGCGGCGCGCACGGCAGCGGCCTTCGCTGCCGTGACAACCGGGCGGCCGCCCTTGTTGCCTTTGGCTTCGGCGGCGCGTAGTCCGTCGTGCGTCAGCTCCCGTTGGAGGTCCCGCTGGAGTTCGCCGGCGGCGGCGAGGGTCTGCACCATGAACTTCACGGTGGACAGCAGTTCTCCGGTACGCGGGTGGCGTGCGGTGAGGTCCATGGCGGAGAACGCGCCGTCGTGGATACGCAGGGCGACTGACCAGGGCAGATGCCCGTCAGGCGCCCTTCTGGGCGCGCACCTGAACAGCGAGTCGAAACACGCGGCTTCGCCGGCTCCAGGGCGTGCTCGTCGTCGATGGCCCGGAGAAGTGGGCCCCGGTGCCGGGGCGGGTTGTCGCCCCGGCACCGCCGCGTCACTCCTCGCCGCGCAGCCGGGCCGCCAAGGAGATCAGCGGCTCGGTCTCCTCGGTGTGGCCCAGGGCGGTCAGGCTGGAGACCGCCGCGTCGAGGCGGGTGAGGGCGGGGGCGGGGCGTTCCAGGTAGATGCCCTCCACCGCACCCGCGAGGCGGACGCACTCGGCCCATTCGCCGGCGCGGTCGTCATCCGGTCCCGGCTCGCCGAGCAGGGCGAGGGCCTTCTCCAGGGCGGCCAGGGCGTCCTCGTACTCGCCGGCGTAGGCGTTGACCCGCCCGTGTTCGTAGGCCAGGGCGGTGTCCAGGGAGCGGCCGTGGGCCTCGTATGCGGCGGCGCGGGCCTCTTCGGCGATCCGGCCGGCGTCGGCGAGGTAGGCAAGGGCGTCGGCCAGGCCGTCGGGGCCCTGATTCTGGGCCTGGAGGCGGGCGAGTTCGCGCAGGCAGTTGCTGAGCTGCTCGTAGCGCGGGGCCCGGGCGTGGGCGGCGAGTGCCTGGTCCGCGGCCTCACGGGCCCGGCCGAACTCAGCGGACTCGCCGAGGAGTACGGCCGTCTCCGCGGCGATCATGGCGTGGCTGCCCGGGTCGTCGTCCCAGCCGGCCGACTCGGCCGCGAGGGCGACGAGCTCCGCCGTGGCGGCCTTGAGGTCCTCCCCCGCGTGCAGCGCGCGGGCGCGGGTCAGGCGCAGCTGGGCGACGAGCCGGTCGTCCATCTCCCCGGCGGCGACGTCCGGTTCGGCCAGCAGCGAGTCGAGCAGAGCGATGCAGTCCTCGACACGGCCCAGGTCGAGGCTGAGCTGGGCCGCGTTGCTGTAGGTGCAGAACGCGTCTGTACGGCTGCCGTGGCGAAGGTCCAGCTCCGCCGAGCGCGTCAGGTGCCGCAGCGCCTCGTCGGGGCGGCCCAGGTGCATGCAGACCTCGGCGAGTTCACCGTGGAGACGGGCGGTGTCGACCGTGTCGGCCGGCCAGTCGGTGGCGAGCCGCAGAGCCTCCGTCAGGTCCGCGTGCGCGGTCTGCGCGGCCCGGAGGCCGAGCTGGAGCCGGGCGCGCAGTCCGAGCGTGCGGGGCAGGTGCCAGGCGGGGCCGTGCGCCTTCAGCCGGTCGAGGAGGGCGTCGATCTCGGTGGCGGCGGTCGGCAGGTCGCCGGAGATGGCGTACGTGCCGGCCCGCAGCAGCAGGGCGCCGGAGATCTGCCCGACGATGTCGTGCCGGGTGGCGAACGCGTGCAGCAGGTCCACCTCGGCGAAGGCGGCAGCGGCGTGCTCCTCGCTCCCCGAGGTCTGCAGGCGCAGGCCGAGCGCGGTCGCCCTCATCCGCAGCAGGCGGGACTCCTGGTGCGGGGCGAGGCCGGGCGTCTCCTCCTGCAGGCGGACCATGGACGCGTGGGCGGCGGTCAGCGCGGCGGCCTTCGCCTCGGCCCTTTCCGCGCCCTCGGCGGGGATCTCGGCGGTGGCGAACAGGGCAGCGGCGCGGGCGACCGCGGCATGACCCGGCAGGCCGGCGTCGTCGTACAGGGCCGCGGCCTCCTCGTAGAGGACGGCGGAGTCGGCGAACTCGTCCTTGTCGCCCGCCCGGCTCGCCTCGTCGGCCAGCAGGTCCGCGCGCAGTTGTACGAGCGGGCCCACGTCGGGATCGTCGGGGTGGGTGTAGTCGCGGGCGGCGACGAGCGTACGCAGTCGCGCCCAGCAGGCCCGTGCGTCCGGATGGCCCTGCTCCTCCAACCTCCTTGTCTGAAGGATGAGTTCGGGCAGCGACTCGGGGACGGCGGCAGCCGTGCGGGCAGCGGAGGTGGCAACCGGGGCGGCCGGGGCCACGTCGTCGAGGCCGCGGGTGCGCAGGGTCAGTTCCAGCGCGTCCAGGAGCGGGGCACGGTCGAGGCGGGCCCTGCGGCGGTCGGTGTGGGCCGTGGTTCCGTTGCGGGCGTCGAAGCGGGCGGCGAGGTCGTCGGCGCGGCCGCGCACCTCGGCGCGCAGGCCCGCCACCGTCCAGGTGCGGCCCGCGTACCCGGCGGCGGGCAGTTCGCCGTGGCCGAGGAGCTCGACGCGCTGGAGGAGGACCTCCACGCCGGTGAGGAAGCCGAGCAGGTCCAGCGGCGAGTCGACCTCGTCGAAAAGGCTCCGGTTCTCGGCGAGCAGTTCCAGGCCGCGTGCCTCGTTGCCGGTCAGCGCGCAGAACTCCAGGTGCCGGCCGACCTCTTGGGACATCGAGGGGTTGCGGCGGCAGCTGCGGTAGCCGACGAGGTGCAGTTCGCGGGCCCGGTCGGTGCGGCCGGTGCGCAGCAGGGGCAGCAGCGCGTACGAGACGGAGCGGGCCGGCTCCTCCTGGCAGGACTCCTTCCCGGCCAGGACGGGCTCCCAGGCGCTCAGCGCCCGCTCGTCGTCGCCCGCCGCGAGGTGGTACAGGGCGCGTTCGCAGATCTCGCAGGCCTCGCAGTCGCTGAGCCGGGTGCGGGTGCGGCCCGCCCACAGTTCGTAGGCGAGGGTGGTGTCCTCGCCGACGTGGGCGGCGAGCTGGTACGCCTGTCCGTAGTAGGGCTGGAGGCCGAGACCGGCCTTCTCGTACCGGTCGCGCATCTCCGTCAGCCACTGGCGCAGGCTGGCCAGCGGTATCTCGGGCAGCTGGCGCAGGGCGTGGCCCACCCACTTGAAACGCCAGAACAGCATGTGGCGCAGGCGGTCGTCGAAGACGTCGGGCTGCTCGTCGAAGAGGGTGAGCAGGCGGGCGAAGACGACGGGCGACTTTCTGGGTTCGGAGCCGTAGGTGTAGGCCTCCTGGAGTTCGAGGAGCGCGTGGACGAGCGGGACGGGCTCCGCGAACTGCTCGGCGGCGTCGACGAGTTCCTCGGCGGTGACGGTGCGGGTGCGGCCGTAGGGGCGCCGGTCGTTCTCCTGGAGCGCCTGGTACAGCTCGTCCGTGTTCTGGGGATGGGGTGCGGTGGGCATCGTCAGCTGTCCTTGCGGAGGGCGTGGGCGAGAAGGTCGAGGAAGGAGCGGTTGATCAGGCTCGATTCGGCGGGCCTGAGCGGGCGCCGGGACAGCATCGCGGCCTGCCCGTAGAGGGCTTCGACGCTGGTACGGGCCAGTTCGGGCTCGTCGATGGCGACGGCGGTGCGGACCAGCGGGTTGAGCTGGTTGAGGATCAGCTGGGCCCGCGGTGCCTCCTGGCGCAGGGCGCCGAGGATGTCGCCCCACAGGCCGCCCTCCTGCTCACGGGCGAGCTGGGAGCGGGTGCGCTCGTGCCGGGCCTCGCGGCTGTCGACGAGGAGGGCGGGTGCGGAGGCGGGCTGGAAGGTGCGCAGCGCGACGTCGCAGTCGAAGACGGCGAGGGCGTCGCGGGCCTGGGCGAGGTAGGCCGCGGCGGCCAGTTCCGTCTCCCGGTCGACGGGGTCGAGGTGGGCGGTGAGGGTCGCCGGGTCGAGGTCGGCAACGCTGACCTCGGGCCTGATCTCGGGCAGCCGGTGGACCAGTTCACGGTCGTAGGTGTAGCCGCCGTTGACGACGCCGAGCCCGGCGGCCGAGGCGATCGCCGCGACCTGCCGGAACTCCTCCACGCTGGACGTCACGAGCACGGTGCGATGGGTGCGCGCGAACTCGTCGAGGGTGGTGTGCCCGGCGGTGGTCTCGAACGGCAGCCAGGGCAGCAGCATCCGCAGGATCTCGTCGTCGTGCACCGCGAGCGACTTCACGGCCAGGTGGTGGGCCCGGAGGAAGCGGGCGAGCAGGTCCGGGTCGCTGGCGGCGGCCCGGGCGATCCACGCGCGCAGCCGCTCGGCGAGGGCGTCGCGGACGGCGGCGAGGGTGTCGTCCTCGTACAGGGACTCGCGGGACGCCGTCGGGCGCAGGCTCTCGGCGTCGACGACGCAGCGGACGAAGAAGGCCCACTCGGGCAGGATCTCCTCGGCCTGCTCGGACAGCAGCATGCCCTTGACGTGCACGCGGTGGCCGTGGCGGCGCCCGGCCGGCACCGTCTCGGGCAGCACGCACGCGATGCCCTTCAGGCCCACGGCCGGCAGGTCCAGCTCGATGGTGTCCAGCGGCGTGAACCCGAAGACCTCCTCGCCGTACGCGGCCAGCGCACGGGATCGGGCTCCCGGCGTGGGGTACGTACGCGCCCAGGGGGCGGGCTCGGGGTTGACGGACGCGCCCGGGGCGTCCGGGCCGCCTGTGCCGTCGTCGAAGGTCACCGGGTGGCGCAGCAGGGAGCCGAAGTGGCGGGCCAGCGCGTGCACTTGCGCGGGGCGGGTCCACTCGCCCGCGTCGGCGCGCGGTGTCAGCGTGACGGTGGTGCCGGGCCGGGGGCGGGCGGAGGCGGGCAGGGTGCGGACGGTGTAGCTGCCGTCGCCGCGTCCCCGCCACTCCACGGCGGGGGCGTCGGGAGTGCGGGCGGAGCGGCTCAGGACGTGGATCTCGTCCGCGACCAGGAAGCAGGAGAGCAGGCCGATTCCGAACTGGCCGATGAAGTCGCCGCGTTGCTCGGCCAGCCGTTCGGCGCGCTTGCTGCTGCGGCCGATGGTGGCGAGGAAGCTGTGCACATCGGCCTCGGTGAGACCGACACCGTCGTCCTCGACGCGGACCACCGAACCGTCGGCGTACAGGCGGACACCGAAGGCGGCGGTGGAGGCGGCCGGTTCGAGGCCGTGCCGGGCGGTCAGCGCGTCCACCGCGTTCTGCATGAGTTCGCGCAGGTAGACGCGGGGGCTGGAGTAGAGGTGGTGGGAGAGGAGATCGACGAGGCCGCGCAGATCCACCTGGAAGGTGCGGTCGGCGCCGGCCGGGTTCGTGGCGGTGTCGGGCAGAGTCATCGGGCAGTCCGGGGTGCAAGGAGGGGCAGTTGGCGTTCGGGACCGGCAGGCGGTGTGTGCTCGGGCACGGCGGTGCCGGTGTGCGCTCAGGCGCGGCGGTGCCCGCGCGCGAACTGCTTCTCGGGCTCCGCGAAGTAGGTCCAGGGCCACTTGGTGTACGCACCGTCCAGTGTCTGGAAGACGCGCCGGACCGTGTGGCGCTCACCGGCCAGCGACAGGGCCATGGCGAACATGTTGAAGTCGTGCTGCCAGCCCGGGCGCCACACGTAGGCGGGGTGGAGGATGCTGTGGTCCGCCGCCTCCCGCAACTGTGCCCGGATCTCGTCGGTTTCGAGGTAGTCCCCGCGCTCCGCCTCGACCCATTCCTCGATGTACGCCATGGCGATCACGCAGCCGAGGCGGTGCCCCTCCGGGGCGCGGGCGAACGCCTCCTGGGCGAACGCCAGCGCCTGCCCCGGCTCGCCGCCCCAACGGGGCTGCAACTGCGACACCCACGCGAGATGGGTCTCCAGGTCCAGCGGGTCGCGACGCAGGGCGGCGTCGAGCCGGGTCTGGTTGACGGCGGAGCCCAGCGACATGCCGCGACCGGAGGTGAGGAGGTGGCGCCACGGGGTGACCCATTCCGGCCGCAACTCGGCGGCCTCGAGCAGCTGCTCCTCGGCGATGCGGAGCCGCTCGTGGAAGACACGCCACTGCTCCTGCGTGACGTTCACGGCACGCTCGGCGGTGCGCGCCTCCCAGCCCCAGCTGATGTAGCGCGTCCCGGATATCAGCAGGGCCGTCGCCCGGTGCTCCTTGTCCTCCTCGACGGCCCGGCCGATCCAGTCCTGCACACCGTCCAAATCGGCGAGCTCACCCAGGACCTGGTGGTGGCGGCCGAGATCGAAAGGGGCCAGCGCCGCCTTGACCGCCTCCCAGTCACCCGCGTCGGCCGCCTCCACCAGCGCGAGCACCCGCGCGTCCCCGAGCGCGCGCAGCGTGTACATCCCGTTCCTCTGCCTGCGCGGGACGGGAAGGACGTGCGGATCCGCCGCCGGTCTCTCCGCACCTCTACCGAACAGCTTGCCCAACATGCCGCGCCCTCCCCTGGTCCCGCGTGATCGTCCGGTGCAGCATAAACGGCCCCACCGACACCGCTTCCACAGGGTTTTCACCGGCGCTTCACGGTGCCGGGCCCGATCCCGTCCCCTCGCCCCTCCGGTCCCCGGCCGGTTCCTGATCGAGTTGTTGTGGGCCCTGGCGGCCGAGCACGTGGACGGGTAACCGGAGACGACACGGCGCAGGGCACGACTGTCCTCGAAGCCAGGGCCGCCGCGGTCCGGGCGAGCGGCATGAAGCCAAAGGCTGTGCGGCGGCGGACGTACTTCGTCATTCCCATGATCGGGTCTCTGCGCGCCGGGGGGGGCGACGCACTGGCCCACGCCCGTCCTGAAGCGAGGTGACCCGAGCGCCGCACGACCGAGCACCCCAACCAGCTGCGGGTGCAGCGCCCAGCGGACCACTCGGGGTACGGCCAGGGTCAGGTCATCGGGCATCACGCTCGTGTACCACCAACGGGCGAAGAATCTGCTGGTGTCGTACTCGCCGAAGAGGCCGGGCTTCTTCCAGGCACCCGAAGAAAGGCGCCTGATCTGGGCTTTACCCGTCAGGCGCCTTTCACTCAGCCGATTCACGGCTGGGCCCGGCTTGCGCGTTTACGGCGTTTCCGCCGGCCGCAGCAACGGCCTGGGCGATCGCCGGCCCCATACGGCGCGAGGCGCCGGTGACGACGGCGGTGCGACCGGTGAGATCGAGTCCTGCCCTCTCAGCTCACCTCTGCCGCGGCGGCGTCGCGGTGCTGCCGCAGTTCCTGCTTGGCGATGGCCCGCTTGTGGACCTCGTCGGGACCGTCCGCCAGCCGCAGCGTCCGCAGATGCGCGTACATCATCGCCAGCGGGAAGTCCTCGGTGACGCCTGCTCCCCCGTGCACCTGGATCGCACGGTCGACGATCTTCAACGCGATGTTCGGGGCAGCCACCTTGATGGCCGCGATCTCGGTGCGCGCTTCCTTGTTCCCGACCGTGTCCATCAGATACGCGGCCTTGAGCGTGAGCAGGCGGATCATCTCGATGTCGATACGCGCTTCCGCGATCCAGTCCTGGATGTTGGACCGGTCGGCAACCGGACGGCCGAACGTCACCCGGGACTGGGCGCGCCGGCACATCAGCTCCAGCGCCCGCTCGGCCGCGCCGATCGCCCGCATGCAGTGGTGGATACGGCCGGGCCCGAGCCGGGCCTGGCTGATCGCGAAACCCTCCCCTTCGCCCTTGAGTACGTCCTTGGCCGGCACCCGCACATTCTCGAAGGTGATCTCCGCATGCCCCTCGCGATCCGCGTACCCGAACACCGGGAGGTTCCGGATCACGGTGACCCCGGGGGCGTCTATGGGGACGACCATCATCGACTGCTGGCGATGCGGAGCCGCCGTGGGGTCGGTCTTGCCCATCACGATGAGCACCCTGCAGTTCTTGTGCATCGCGTTCGAGGCGAACCACTTACGGCCGTTGAGCACGTACTCGTCGCCGTCACGCTCCATCCGCAACTCGATGTTGGTGGCGTCGGAACTGGCGACACGCGGCTCGGTCATCGCGAAGGCCGAGGCCATCGTCCCGTCGAGCAGGGGCTTGAGGTACTTCTCCTTGTGCTCGTCGGTGCCGAAGAGGGTGAGCACCTCCATGTTGCCGGTGTCGGGAGCGTTGCAGTTGCACGCCTCGGAGGCGATGTGGCTGCGCCCCATGATCTCCGCCAGCGGTGCGTACTCGAGATTCGTCAGCCCAGGACCCCACTCGGGGTGCGGGTGAAAGAGGTTCCACAGCCCGCGCTTTCGCGCCTCCGCCTTGAGCTCCTCGATGATCGGGGGCTGGAAGTGCGGGTCACCCGACGCGCGCATCTG
The DNA here is from genome assembly GCF_042731325.1 of Streptomyces sp. NPDC059866. NCBI lineage: Bacteria > Bacillati > Actinomycetota > Actinomycetes > Kitasatosporales > Streptomycetaceae > Streptomyces > Streptomyces sp. NPDC059866. The sequence goes on from NZ_JBHWJT010000021.1 coordinate 149,228, forward strand.
CTCGTGGTACACCGCCTCAGCGGGGTAGATGTGCGAATCCATGAACTCGAGCAGATCCGCCTGGTACTTCTTGGCGCGGTCCGACATCTCAAACAGGGACATCCGAACTCCTGACGGGTAGAGAGGCAAAACTCGGTGGGCGCTTGTCGAGGTGGCTGGCCACGCCTTCGGCGAAGTCGGCCCCGCGGAAGGCCTGGAGCATGACGCCTTCCGCCCGGGTGACGGAATCGGCGTAGGTGCCGTCCGCGTCGGCCTGCAGTTGGCTCTTGATGGTGGCCATGGATGCCGGGGAGCAGCGCGTCGCCAGATCGGTGGCGTACGCGACAGCGGCATCGACCACACTGCCGGTGGGGACCAGATGGTCGAGAAGACCGATACGCAGTGCCTCCTCGGCATCCACCATGCGACTCGACAGCAACAGGTCCGTTGCCCGGCTGTGCCCCACCAGCCGCGGCAACAGCCAGGAGATCCCGTACTCGGCGATCAGCCCGCGCTGCGCGAATGCCGTGGTGAACCGTGCCGAGGGCGAGCCGAAGCGGATGTCGCAGTAGAGCGCCTCCACCATGCCCTCGCCCGGCGCGCCGGTCATGTCTGCGCCGGCAGAGAGCTCTGGTAGCGGCGCATCCCGCGCAGCCACCGGTCGTAGTCCGAGCCCTTCTGCCGGTACATGTCCAGAACTTCTTCATGCGGCAGGATCAGGAAGCGCTCGTCCTCGATCGCGGCGAGGACGGCGTCGGCCACCTCGGCCGGCTCGAGGACGTCACCCGCGGACGTGACGGCCTGGGTGGCCGCTCTCCCCAGGACGTCCCCGGAGTCCTTCCCGGAATACAGCAACCTGGTGTTCACCCCCATCGGGCACAGACAGCTGACATGGACCCCGCGATCGCCGTAGGTGACACTCAGCCATTCGGAGAAGGCGACGGCCGCGTGCTTGGTGACGGCGTACGTGGCGGAGCCGATCTGGGTGAGCAACCCGGCCGCAGAGGCGGTGCTGACGAAGTAGCCCTCGCCGCGCTCGAGCCACCGCGGCACCAGCAGCTTCGCCGCACGGATGTGGGCTCGCAGGTTCACGTCGATCGAGAGGTCCCAGTCCTGCTCGCCCGCGTCGAGGCCGGGTGCCCCGGCGACACCCGCGTTGGCGAAGTAGAGGTCGACCGGACCGAACGTGCGCTCCGCCAGGTCGATCAACTCCTGGATCTGAGCGGTGTCCGACGCGTCCGCGCCGGCGCTGACGGTGCTTCCCGGATGATCGGCGTTGACTGTCGTGGACACCGCCCGCGCGGTGTCCGCGTCGAGATCCGCGACGACGACCCGGGCACCCTCGCGAGCGAGCCGTGCGACCAGCGCGCCGCCGATGCCACCACCGCCACCGGTGACGACGGCGACTCTTTGTGCAACGTTCACAGCGAACCCTCTCCGTGGCGGGTGTGCGGTGCCGGGCCACGGCCCTCGCGCTGCTGCAGCCGTGGTCTCCGCCCACCTGTATAGTTGAAACTGACGTCAGGTTCAACTGTTGGGCAGGCGTCACCACACGGAGAAGGCGCAATCGACCGCCACATCCGCAGAGAAAGGGTGGAGAGGAGAGAAAGGAGAAGGCCGGGTCAGCAGTGGCCGGGGAACCGCAGGGCGTTCGCCCAGAGCCGGGTGACGGTGGACACGAGTTCCTCGAAGTCCACTGGCGCACCTTCGTCCTGCCCTTCGCCGAGCACGAAGGCGTTGTAGGCCATGACGCTGACCATGCCCGAGAGCGCACGGGAAGCCATCATCGGATCGACCTCACGGTCTGCGACGCCCCGCGCCTGCAGGTCGGCGATGCCACGGGCGTTGCGGCGGATGAACGCATCCGAGCGCCGGCTTCGGAACTCTCGGAACTCCGGCTGCACTTGGGCGACCTGCTCAAGCAGTCCCATCAGCTTCGCGTTCCGCTTGTATGCCTCGAGATACGCGCGATTGCTCGCCTCGAGTACCGCATACGGATCGTCAGTGCCCAGCACCCGGCCCATGCCGGGGTGCAGCATGTCCTCCTGCGCCTCCAGAAGGACGGCGGCAAGCACCTCTTCCTTGTTGGCGAAGTAGGTGTAGAAGGATCCCGCCGCGCATCGGGCCTCTTTGGTGATGTCGGCCAGGCGGGTGTCGAGGTAGCCGTCCCGCTCGAACACCTTCCGCGCGGCCTTCACCAAAGCGGCACGTGTCCGCGCTCCGCGCTTTGTCGTCGGCGGCTCGCGAAACGGCGAGAGGGGCGCCATCGGCGGCGCCTGCTCGCTGTCCTCGGGCGCAGTGGTGTCCATCCCCGGAAGTGTACTTGAATCCGACGCCAGACTCATAAGTGCGCACGGGTGCACGGGCTCGTGCGGTTGTGACGCACACCGTTACCAGCACTGAAGCGGGCTCTTCGCCTCGGCGTACGCACCGGCGAGGCGCTCGACGACCGCTGCCGCGGGAAGTACCGCTCCACCGGGCCGACGCATGGCGGCGGACCGGGTCGAGAACACCGGCCGTGAGCGGTCCCTTCCGGGGATGTGAGCAGATGATGCGGTGCGGATCCCGCACAACCGGTCTGCTGCGACCGGCCGCTCGGTCAAGCGGTGATCCCGAAGTGTTCGGCGAGTCGGCGGCGGGTGTCGGAGGCGCTGGTGTGCAGCACGCCCCCGATTCCGAGCCGCGCCGCTCCGTCGAGGTTCTGCTGCAGATCGTCGATCATGACTGCCTCCTCGGGGGCGACGCCGAGGCGTTCGCATGCGATCGCGTATATCCGCCGGGAAGGCTTACGGATCCCGACCTCGGCGGAGATGACGACCGCGTCGGCCACAGCGGCGAGGTCGACGCCGTCGTAGGTTCCGGTTCCGAACGAGTTGGACACCAGCGCAACGGGATACCCGGCGGCGCGGAGATCGCCGAGCAGGGCCAGCACGTCATGGTCGATCGACATTCCCGCTTGCATCCGGGCCGTGAGCCCCTCCGCCCGTACGTCGGCGCCGTGGGCGCGGAGGCGCTCGGCGAACCCTCGCTCGAAGGCTGCGGCGTCGATACGGCCGGATTCATGGTCGGCGAGGAGGGTGCGTGATGACTGGTCCCGGCTGAGGAGGTCCAGCGGCAGCCGAGGATCGCCGCCGAGCGAGGCGCCGAAGTCGGTAAAAGCCTGCAACACACTGGAGGTGATGACCCCACCGAAGTCCACGAGGACCGCGGTTCGCGCCTTTTCCGTCACGCTCGACACCTCAGGCCACCTCGAACAGTCCGGCTGCGCCCATTCCGCCGCCGGCACACATCGAGATCACCACGTACCGGATGCCGCGGCGCCTGCCCTCGATCAGGGCGTGCCCCACCATGCGGACACCGGTCATTCCGTATGGACGACCCACCGAGATCCCTCCACCATCGACGTTGAACGGCTCCGAATCGATCAGCGACCTGCATGCCGCCGCCGACGATCTGCTTGGCGGCCGTGGCAATCGCCATCGGCGCCCTTGCCGTCGAAACGATGGCCACTTCTCTCATGTCGCCTCACCTCCCGACCGTTTATAGTTGAACCCGGCGTCAATTTCAATCGCGGCACGGTAGGCTGACCGACCAGTCGGTATGAAAGGTCGAATCATGACCGAGTTGAGCATCTCCACTGCCGCGGGCGTGTTCGACGCGATCGCGGCGGGTCCGCCCGAGGGCCGCCCGGTGCTGCTGCTGCACGGTTTCCCGCAGACGGGCCTCGCCTGGCAACGGCAGATCGCGGCATTGGCCGCGCACGGCTACCGGGTGGTGGCACCCGACCAGCGTGGGTACTCCCCCGGGGTCCGCCCCGAGCGTCCCGAGGACTACCGCATCAGCGTCTTGGTCGAGGATGTCGTCGCAATCACAGAGGAGTTGGGCTGGGCGTCGTTCGACCTGGTCGGCCACGACTGGGGCGGCGCGGTGGCATGGTGGACCGCCGATGCCCACCCCGGCCGCGTACGCACCCTGACAGTTGTCTCGACCCCGCACCCCGGCGCTCTGGCCACCACCCTGCGCACCGACCCGGACCAGCGCGAACGATCGCACTACATGATCGACTGGCGCGAAACACCCGCAACCGAAGAGCGCATGCTCGCAGGCGACGCCAAGGCGCTTCGCGCCGCTTATGCCGGAAAGATCCCGCAGGACAGTGTCGAGGCCTACGTGCGGCACCTGTCCCAGCCGGGCGCTCTCACCGCGGCGCTGAACTGGTACAGGGCCGGCCGCCCCGACGGCGCGATCGGCGTCATCGATGTGCCCACGCTGTACGTCTGGAGCACGGAGGACAGCGCGTTCGGCCCGGTGGCCGCGCAGGAGACCGGGCAGTGGGTCAACGGGCCGTACCGGTTCGAAACCCTCCCGGGCGTCAGCCACTGGGTCCCCGAGGAAGCGCCCGAGACGCTGAGTCGCCTGCTGCTCGAACATCTGCGAGCGCACGGCGAGTACGGGACCACCGGGACCGCCGGAACCCAAGCGAATACCCCGTCTGTCGACTCTCCGAAGAGGTGACCCCATGAAGGCAGCCCGAGCAGCCTGGCGCCGGCTCGAGCCCGTACACGCCATGATCTACTTCGTCCCCGAGGGAAGGCGACGGTACGCGGACCTCGGACTCAGCGGACGCGCCGGCTACTTCGCCTCCCGGAGCGCCGCGTTCGGCCGGGCATCTGCCGATCTGGTCATCTCGACCTTCTACAACTTCAACCCCGCTTTCGTACGGAAGGCGGTCGACGGGGCCTGGGACGCGGCGACGCCGCAGCAGGTGCTGGACGCGCGGCACGCCGCCGCGGGCGAGGCCCTACGGCGGGCCGGGATCCACGAACTCCCCGCTCTGGACGAGGTTCTGGCCCTGACACGCAGGGCCGCCGAGGCGGCCTGCGAACAGGCGCAGGGCCGCCCGTTGTTCGCCGCCCATACCGCGCTGCCCTGGCCGCAGGAACCGGTGCTGCAGCTGTGGCACGCCCAGACGCTGCTCCGGGAGTTCCGTGGCGACGGCCATGTCGCGTGCTTGCTGAGCGAAGGCGTGGGGGGCTTGGAGGCCCTGATTCTGCATGCTGCCACCGGTGAGGTTCCCGTCGACTTCCTCAAGGGAAGTCGCGCGTGGCCCGAGGAGGAATGGGCCGACACCGAGGAGGCCCTGCGCACCCGAGGTCTTCTCGACGGCGACTCCCTCAGCCCGGAAGGCGTACGTCTGCGCCGGCACATCGAGGACCGCACCGACCGCCTGGCCCTTCCCGCCTACGCCGCCCTGGGTGATGCCGACTGCGAACGCCTCGCAGAACTGGCGCGTCCCTTCGGCCGCACGGTCGTCGATGCCGGCCTCCTCAAGATCGGCTGACCGAGCCCTTCACGCCCCGGCCGCCGTCGCCGGCCTCTACCGCCGCCGGCACGCAGATCGTGGCCTGCCCGCGAACCGCCTCCTGGTCGAGTCGTTCCTCCTGCTCGGCCCCTGGCCGGCCATGCGCACCGGCTCGGCGCCCACGGCACCGAGTCCATCGGCCTGGCCGGCGCCGAGGACCGGCAGCGCACTGCGGCCCTCAACGCCCATGACGAGATCATCCGGCACCCGGCTGACTGAGCCCACCCTGCGCATCACGCCCGTGGCGGTACGACGAGTGGTACTGCGTGACAAGGGCTGGGCGGGGTATCCGGAGATCAGGCGGACTCATGATGGGCAGGAGCCGAACGGCGATTGCGGTGCTCCACCTTGGAGGCTGATGACCATGCCGCCCGAGACGAACGCTGGTACCACCAGTCGCCAGGCGCGACCAGGCGAACCCCATGAGGAGCCGGACCTGGTACGCCAGTACTTGACCCAGATCGGATCCATTCCCTTGCTGACCGCTGCTGAGGAGGTCGATCTGGCCAAGCGTATCGAGGCCGGAGTGTACGCCTATGAGCTGCTGCGGGAGGCAGAGGCCGACCGGCGCGAACTCGCCCCGGAGTGGCGCCGGGACCTGGAGGCGGTGGCGCGTGACGGACAGCGCGCCAAGGACCACATGATCCGCGCCAACCTCCGGCTCGTCGTGGCGATGGCCAAACGGCATGCGCGCCGTGGCCTGCCCTTCCTGGACACCATCCAGGAAGGGAACATGGGGTTGATCCGGGCGGTGGAGAAATTCGACTACACCAAGGGCTACAAGTTCTCGACGTACGCCACCTGGTGGATCCGGCAGGCCATCGAACGCGGACTGGCCCAGCATGCACGCACCGTCCGGCTGCCTGTGCACGTGGTGGAGAACCTGTCCAAACTCGGCCGCGTCGAACGCCGGATGCTGGGGAGGCTGGGGCGCGAGCCGACGGTGGAGGAAGTCGCTGCGGAGACCGGGTTCTCGGTCGAGAGGGTCGCGGAACTGCGCCGTGTGGGGCGTGAGGCGATCAGCCTCGACACCCCTGTGGGGGAGAGCGGCGAGACCGTGGTCGGCGACCTGATCGAGGACACCGAGGTGTTGCAGGCCGCCGACGTCGTGGAGTATCGCGCGCTCGCAGCACAACTGCGAGCGATCATCGGAACGCTCCCGCCGAGAGATGCCATGATCCTCACCCTGCGGTACGGCCTGCACGACGGCCGACCGCGCTCGCTCACGCAGATCGGCGAGCACCTGGGGCTGACCCGCGAGAGGGTGCGCCAGCTCGAGAAGCAGGCGCTGGCAGAGCTACGTGCTCCCGAACGCCACGAGCCCCTCCTCGAATGGGCGGGATAGGACAAGCGCGCGGAAGGGGAACAAGCCGTGTCCGACACCGACCAGGTCCGCATCCGGGACGAGGCCCTGCCCCTGTCCGATGCGGCGTCGCTGGACCCGCTGCTGGAACGTATCGGCGATGCCCGCTATGTGCTGCTGGGCGAGGCCTCCCATGGAACGGCCGACTACTACCGGGTACGTGATGTGCTGACCCGTCGGCTCATCGAGGAGAAGGGCTTCTCCTTCGTGGCAGTCGAGGGCGACTGGCCCGACTGCCAGGCCGTGCACTGCTCGGTCGTCGGGGCGCCGGGCTCGCCCGAGGATCCCGGAGACGTGCTGGCGGGTTTCCGGCGCTGGCCGGCGTGGTTGTGGGGCAACACGGACGTGGCCGCCTTCGCCCGGTGGCTGCGCCGGCACAACGAGGAGCGGCCGCCGGAGCGGCGCGTCGGCTTCCTCGGACTGGATGTCTACAGCATGTGGGAGTCGCTGCACGCGGTGCTCGAGCACCTGCGCGAGCACGACCCCGACCGGGTGGGCCCTGCGCTGGAGGCATACCGCTGCTTCGAGCCGTATGCCGAGGACCCGCAGTCCTACGCGGTGGCGACCCGCATCCTGCCCGAGGGCTGCGAGGCGCAGGTGGTGTCCCTGCTCACCGAGCTGCGGCAGCGGACCGCGCAGACAGCGGTGCCGGACGGCTCCCTCGCCGAGTTCGCCGCGCGGCAGAACGCGGAGGTGCTGGCCGGCGCCGAGCGTTACTACCGGGCCATGCTCAGCAGCGGCCCCGAGTCCTGGAACATCCGCGACCACCACATGGCCGACACCCTGGACCGTCTGATGGAGCGCTACGGTTCCGGCGCCAAGGCGGTGGTGTGGGAGCACAACACCCACATCGGGGACGCCCGCGCCACGGACATGGCCGACAGGGGCCTGGTCAACGTCGGCCAGTTGGTGCGTGAACGCCATATGGGCGACGGCGTGGTGCTGGTCGGCTTCGGTTCGCACTCCGGCACCGTGATCGCCGCGGAGGAGTGGGGAGACGTGCCGAGGATCATGAATGTTCCGGCCGCGCACGCCGGCAGCCTGGAGGACCTGCTGCACCAGGCGCTGCCCGGACAGCGGGCGCTGTTCGTCTTCCCCCACGTGCAGTTGCAGAGGCCGCCCGTCACCGGCCGGCGCGAGTGGTTCCACCAGGAGCGCGGCCACCGGGCCATCGGCGTCGTCTACCAGGCGCAGTACGAGCCTGTGGGCAATTACGTACCCACCGTCCTGGCCCAGCGCTACGACGCCTTCTGCTACCTCGACCGCACCGAGTCCCTCACCCCCCTGCGCCCCGGCCCCGCGTCGGCCGGCGACGCCCGCCGTCAGCTCGGCCGGCCGGCCGGTTCGCGCACCTTCTGGTAGCCGCGTACGGCTGTCTCGGGGGTCACTCCGGCGTCGGTCAGTGCTGCCGCTGCAGCAGCTGGAACAGTGCGTACGGCTTCCTTCTGCCGCGCGGGTACCTGTACAGATCGCATGCACACAGCATCCGAGGACCGCCTTCACCCTCAAGTGCGCCTCGGCGGTTTGATCCACCCCAGTGACCGCTCCACAGCTCGTTGCCAGTTGTCGTACTCCGACTCCCGACGCTCAGGGTCCATGTCCGGCAGCCACTGGGCGGCCCGGTGCCAGTTGCGGCGCAGGACTTCCAGATCCGGCCAGAAGCCTGCGGCGAGCCCGGCGGCGTAGGCGGCGCCGAGGGAGACCGTCTCGGCGACCATGGGCCGTACCACCGGCACGTCGAGTACATCGGCGACGAACTGCATGAGCAGGTTGTCCGAGGTCATCCCGCCGTCCACCTTGAGCTGTTTCAGGGCGACGGAGGAGTCGGCGTTCATGGCGTCGACGACCTCGCGGGTCTGCCAGCCGGTGGCCTCCAGGACGGCTCGGGCCAGATGTCCCTTGGTGATGTACGAGGTGAGGCCGACGATGACCCCGCGCGCGTCGCTGCGCCAGCGGGGTGCGAACAGACCCGAGAACGCGGGGACGATGTAGCAGCCGCCGTTGTCCTCGACGGTCCGTGCGAGGGTCTCGATCTCGGGGGCGCTGCTGATCAGTCCCAGCCGGTCACGGAACCACTGGACCAGCGAGCCGGTGACGGCTATCGAACCTTCCAGGGCGTAGACGGGGGGCTGGTCCCCGATCTTGTACGCGACGGTCGTGAGGAGCCCGTGCCGGGACCGTACGACATCGGTACCGGTGTTGAGCAGCAGGAAGCTGCCCGTTCCGTAGGTGCACTTCGCCTCGCCCGGGGAGAAGCAGGTCTGGCCGAACAGGGCGGCCTGCTGGTCGCCGAGGGCGGCAGTGATCCGGATCCCCGGAAGGACGGTGCGGGCATCGCCGTAGCTCTCGGCGGAAGGCCGGATCCCGGGCAGCATGGGGCGGGGGACCCCGAAGAACGCCAGTAGCTCCTCGTCCCAGGCGAGGGTGCGGATGTTCATCAGCATGGTGCGGCTGGCGTTGGTGGCGTCGGTGACGTGCAGGCCGCCGTCCGCACCGCCGGTGAGGTTCCAGATCAGCCAGCTCTCCATCGTGCCGAACAGCACCTCGCCGTCCTTGGCGCGCTGCTCCAGCCCGTTGACATGGTCGAAAAGCCATCGGATGCGCAGCGCCGAGAAGTAGGTCGAGGGCGGCAGGCCGCACCGCTCGAGGAAGAAGTCGTCTCCGGGCCGGTGTCTGAACTCCTCGACGAGCGGTGCTGTGCGGGTGTCCTGCCAGACGATCGCCCTGCCCAGCGGGGCACCGGTGAGCCGGTCCCAGAGCACCGTCGTCTCGCGCTGGTTGGCGAGGCCGATGGCGACGACGTCTCCGGCGGCGACACCGGCGACGGACAAGGCCTCGGGTACGACGCGCTGCAGATTGCGCCAGATCTCGAGAGCGTCGTGCTCGACCCATCCGGGGCGGGGAAAGTGCTGCTGATGCTCCCGCTGGGCAACCGACACCAGCCGACCGTGGTGGTCGAACAGAATGCATCGGGTGGAGTTGGTGCCCTGGTCGATGGACATCACATACCGTTCGACCATGATCGGGTCTTCCTTCCGATGTATCGAGAGGCGGTGGGACTACCAGCGGGCCGCGCCCAGGTCTCTGGAGATCGCCCGTGCGGCCTCGCGCAGCAGGGTGACCAGGCTGGAGCGGGGTCGGCCCTGGTTGTCACAGATCCGCTCGACCGGGCCGGACAGTCCGATGGCGCCCACCACGAGACCGCCGTGCCCCCGGATCGGCGAGGCGACGCCGGCTTCGCCCATGCTCATTTCCTGGACCTCGGCGGCCCATCCCAGTTCCCGGACCTCGACGAGCGCCCGGGTGAGTTGTTCCCGGGCGACCAGGGTGTGCCGGGTGTACGCCTCCAGCCCGGATTCCAGGGCCGACTCCACGGGCTCGGTCCCGAAGGCCAGCAGTACCTTGCCGAGCGAGGAGGCGTGCAGGGGCAGCAGCGCGCCCACGTCCAGGGTCTGGAGTGTGTCGTCCGGCCGGAACACATGGTGGACGATCAGGACCTTGCCCTCCAAGGGGGTGCCCAGACGGACCGCTTCACCGCTGCGGGCGGCCAGGGCGTCGGCCCAGTTGATCGAGCGTGACCGCAGCTCGTTCACGTCGAGATAGCTGGTGCCGAGGTGCAGCAGGGCGGCCCCGAGCTGGTACTTTCCGGTCGCCTCGTCCTGCTCCACGAAGTCCACGTGCTGCAGTGTGCGCAGAATGCCGTGGGCGGTGCCCTTCGCCAGCCCGAGCGAGGCCGCCACCTCGCCGAGACCGAGTCGACGGGGCCCACCGGCGAGCAGACGCAGAATCGCCGCCGCCCGTTCGATCGACTGAACCGGGCCGGCCATAAAGCGAGCGTAGCCCCGCCATGGGGCGTCCGCTGTACGTGCGGGGCGCCGCTTCATCAGCGGATGGGCGTCGATGTTCGGTAATGCCGACCGTCATTCGTTGACCGGCCTCGTTTTGCTCTTTAGCGTGCAACGAGGCCCGGCTGCGCGCGCTGTGGCCCGGCGTCCGGCCCACAGCGCTCACGGAGGAGAGCAGATGGCGGTACAGCTCAATACATCGCCTCGGGCGGCATGCGCAATGGTCTGCCCGCTCCCGCACGCCCCGGGGGCGGTCTCGGTCATGCGCGGACGCGTGCGGGCGCTGCTCGCAGACTGGAACGTCTTCCCGGAGCTCGTCGAGGACTGTCTCCTCGTGGTGTCGGAACTGCTCACCAACGCGATCGTCCACGCCCTGCCCCCGGCGGAGCTGCGGCTGTCCTGGGCCCGGGGCGACGGACTCGGCACCCTGCGTGTCGAAGTCACCGACGCGGGACCCGCGTGTCCGGCGGGGCAGTCGGCTGCGGAGATCGACCCGGACGAGCACGGCCGGGGCGAGGAGATCGTCCACGCCCTGGCGACCCGTCACGGCATGTCCGTCCACTCCGGCGGGGTCACTCGGTGGGCCGATCTCGTCGCGGCGTGACTACGGAGCCTGATCGGCGCGGCTGAGCGGGGCCGATGGGGCCCCGGATGAACACAGCGCGGGAGACACCGGGTCCGCCGCCCCTTCGCCGGTCTCGGCAAGGGCCGGTTTGCGGAGCAGGAGCAGCGCCGCGTCATCATGCAGCCGGCCGCCCACGTGTGCCAGCAGTTCGTCATGGAGCCCGGTGAGGGTGCGTGCCGGTTCGTCGCACACGTGTCGCGCAAGCCCCTCGGCCAGCGGGTAGAACTCACGCCCATGGTTGCGGGCCTCGGTGACCCCGTCGGTGTAGAGCAGCAGCTGGTCCCCCTCGGCGAAGGGCAGCACCTGGAGGCTGGGGGCCTCGCCCGAGAGGGCACGCAGTCCGAGCGGTGGCGTCGGACGGGTGGGCTCCACCGCCACAACACTGCCCGACCCGCGTACCAACAGCGGTGGCGCGTGTCCACAGTTGACCACCTCCAGCTGCCCGGTCTGCGGGTATCCGGCGACCACGGCAGTGACGAAGTCGTCATGGGCGAGGTTGCGCGCCAGGCTGCGCTCGATCCGGTCGACGACGGCAAGCAGATCGGGCTCGTCGTAGGCGGCCTCGCGAAAGACACCGAGCACCAGTGCGGCGGTGCTCACGGCGGGCAGCCCCTTGCCGCGCACATCGCCGACGATCAGCCTGACCCCGTACGGCGTGTTCACCAGCGCGTAGAGATCTCCACCGATACGAGCCTCCGCCGCCGCAGCGCTGTAGCGCACGGCCACCCGGAACGGGCCGACAGTCTCCGGTACGGGTTTGAGCAGCGCATGCTGAGCGGCCTCCGCAACCGAGCGAACGGCCGCAAGAACGCGCTCACGACGTCCGCGCAGCACGCTGGCCAGGCCACCCGCCAGGGTGACGATCACCACAGCGGACAGTACGGCCGCCAGTTCGGAGCCCGGAACACCCTCCCGGGCTCCGAGCGCGGCGCCCAGCGCCAGGGCGAGGAGACCGACACAGAGGACGCCGCGCGGCCCGTTGGTGGTGGCGGCCAGCGCGGGCCCGGCCACCAGCAGCGGCAGCCAGATCATCCCTGCGCCGCAGAAGAGGGCGACCAACACGGCCACCGAGACGATCAGCACGGGAAGTACGGGCATACCGGCGGCCAGCTGTGCGGCGTGCCGGTGGGCTGATGCTCGGTTCCTGAAGGGCCTCATCGGCCAGTGGCCGCCACCATGGTCCCGGGCATGACGCATGCTTCGTCCGCAATCCTCACCTGTGCGAGGGAGCGACAAGGGGCGCTCCCGACTTGTCCGACTTCATCCAGGAAACGGGTTCGGCTCGGGCGTCACAAGGCCACGCTTTTCAGATAGTGAGCGAAAGGCTCCTGGTCACTCGACTCGCGGTAGGAAGCAGCCGCGCCCGGATCTCCTTAAGTCGGGACAACCGGTCCACCGGCAGTGAGACACCGAGCGAGCCGAGCGTGTCCCCGCTGTAGACGGGCACAGCGACGCACACGGTACCGAGGGCGTACTCCTCCAGGTCCGTGACGGCCGGGGCCGCGGGTGAGGTGTCGAGCCGCCGGAGCAGTTCCGAAGGGCTGGTGATCGTCCGTGGGGTGAGGTCGGCGAGGGTGTGCCGGGAGAGGTATTCCTTGCGCGACTCGTCGTCCAGTTCTCGCAGCACGGACTTGCCCAGCGCGGTGGCGTGTCCAGCGTCCTGGAATCCCACCCAGAGGTCGACGCGGGGCGCCCGCGGGCTGTCGACGATCTCGGCGACCCGGATCTCCCCCTCCTCGTAGAAGGTCAGGTAGGTGGCGGTCGCGAACTCGTCCCGCAGAGCGGCGAGTGTGGGACGGACGCGGCTGAGCAGCGCCTGCCCGCTGCCCGCGGTCTGCAGCGCCTGCAGCTTGTCGCCCAGGACGAACCCGCCGTCGTCCAGCTTGCGTATGTATCCGTCATGCGCCAGCGTCCGCAGCAGGTGATAGGCGGTGGCCAGGGGCAGACCCGTCTCGCGTGCCAGTTGCTTCGCCGGCGCGCCGTTCTCGTGCGCGCTCGCCGCCTCCAGCAGGCGGAAGGCCCGCTGCACGGAGGTGATGAGCGTCGGGCCGTCATGAGCACCCATGCGACCAGCCTGCGCCAGGTGCCAGGCGCAGGCAAGGCAGCGGCCCGTTGCGGCTCCGCGGTCCGAGGCCGCGGCCGCCTCCGGCGAACCCATGGGCGGCCCACGGCCCGGACACCCGCCGCTCAACGCCCCTTCGTGGCCTCCTGGGCGGACCGCAGTCGCTCTGTGCACCACTCCCGCGCCGTGTCGGCGACCTGCTCGAGCGCACCGGGCTCCTCGAACAGATGGGTGGCACCAGGCACCACGTGCAGGGTGTGCGGGGCGTGCAGCCGCCGGGCCGCCTCCTGGTTGAGCCGCAGCACCTGCTGGTCGTCACCGCCGACAATGAGCAGCACCGGCGCCTGTACGGCGCCCAGGGCGTCGCCGGCCAGATCGGGCCGGCCGCCTCGCGACACCACGGTCACCACGCGGTCGGGCCGCTCGGCGGCGGCCACCAGGGCCGCTGCCGCACCGGTGCTGGCACCGAACAGGGCGACGGGCAGTCCCCTGACGTCCGGTTGCTGCTCCAGCCAGTCGATCGCGGCGACCACTCGGCGTCCCAGGAGCGGGATGTCGAAGCGGTGCTCGGCGGTCAGCGCGTCATATCGGTCCTCCCGCTCGGTGAGCAGGTCCATCAACAACGTGGCCAGTCCGGCGGTGCGCAGCTCGGCGGCGACCATGCGGTTGCGCGGGCTGTGGCGGGAACTGCCGCTGCCGTGCGCGAACAGCACCACGCCGTGTGCCGGCGCCGGCACGACCAGGTCACCCACCAGCGACGCGCCCTCAGCGGGCACCGTGACCACCTGGGAGATCATTGACATCATCTTCTTCCTCAGGGCTGTCGGCCCCATGGCCGATGCGCCGTCGGTCCTGCGGACCGGGTACCCGTCCGGGCGGCGCGGATTTCACCGGCGCGGTGGCGGACGACGCCCGCGGCGAGGCGGCCTACGGTGGGGACATGGGCGGCAGCCTGGTGACACTGTTCCTGTGCGGCGATGTGATGCTCGGGCGCGGCGTCGACCAGATCCTTGCCCACCCCGGCGACCCGGCGCTGCGGGAGGGCTACGTGGTGGACGCCCGCTCCTACGTGGAGCTGGCGGAGGCGGCCAACGGACCGATCCCCGCGCCGGTCTCCGCGTCCTGGCCCTGGGGCGAGGCGCTGCGCGTGCTCGACGAAGCCGCTCCGGACGTTCGTATCATCAACCTGGAGACGGCGATCACCCGCTGTGCCGGCTTTGCGCACGACAAGGCGGTCCACTACCGGATGCACCCGGCCAACCTGCCCGCCCTGGCAGTGGCCCGCCCCGACGTCTGCGTCCTGGCCAACAACCATGTCCTGGACTTCGGTCGCCCCGGCCTGGCGGAGACCCTGGACGCCCTGGCCGGTGCGGGACTTCGTACGGCGGGCGCGGGACGCGACGCCACCGAGGCGTACGCGCCCGCGGTGGTGCCCCTCGACGGCGCCGGCCGCGTGCTGGTGTTCGCCCTCGGAGCGGCGTCGAGCGGCATTCCGTCCGACTGGGAGGCGACCACGGGCCTGCCCGGTGTCGCGTACGTGGCCGGCTTCTCGCAGGCTTCCGCCGACGCCGTGGTCGAGCGCGTACGAAGGGCCAGGCGGCCCGGCGACATCGCCGTCGTCTCGGTGCACTGGGGCTCCAACTGGGGCTACCACGTTCCCCGGGACCAGGTCCGCTTCGCGCACGTCCTGGTGGACGGCGGCGTGGACCTTGTCCACGGCCACTCCTCGCATCATCCGCGTCCCCTGGAGGTGTACCGGGACCGGCTGATTCTCTACGGCTGCGGCGACTTCATCGACGACTACGAAGGCATCTCCGGCTACGAGGAGTACCGCGACGATCTCCGCCTCGCCTACTTCGTGACGGTTGCGGCGGACACCGGACGGCTGGCCGGCCTGCGCATGGTGCCCCTGCAGGCCCGGCGGATGCGGCTGGAACCCGCGGCCGGCCAGGACCGCGTATGGCTGTGCGCGACGCTCGACCGGATCAGTGCGGGCGTGCACGTGGCGCTGCAGCCCGACGAGACACTGGTGTTGCGTCCCGGCACGCGGACCGGCCGATGACCCGCCGGCTGCGGCTGACGTTGCTCGGCATCGGGGCGATGAACTCGCCGCGGTTCGGGCCCGCCGGTCTGCTGCTGCGCTGCGCCGGTCACCGCGTGGCCTTCGACGGCGGGCCGGGCGCCGAACCGCCGCCCGGGCGGCTCGACGGCTGGCTGGTCACCGACGAGCAGTCGGAACTGCGGGCCGCGCTGCGCCGGAGCGCAGCCGCACGGGGCGTCCGGCTGCGCTCCGGCGACCTGGACCTGGGCGACGTGTACGTACGGTGCTGTCCGGTGGTCCACACCTCGCATCCCGCATACGGCTACCGGATCGAAGCGGGGGCAGTGAGGGTGGTGTGGGCGCCGGAATTCCGGGAGTTCCCGGACTGGGCCGTGGGGGCGGTCCTGATGTTCGCCGAGGCCGCCGCGTGGGACCGGCCGATACGGTTCCGAGGCGGTGTCGGCGGCCACGCACCCGTGCACACCGTTGCCGAGCAGGCCGTACGGCACGGGGTGCGGCGGTTGGTCTACGCCCATATCGGCCGGCCCACACTGCGGGCGATCGACGACGGGGCGGAACCGCCGAGCGGGGAGTGGGGCGTCGAGGGCCGCACCTATGCGGTGCCGTTCACATGAGCAGGCCGGCCGGCTCGCGCGACGATCACGCATGTCCGGCCCCGGCCTGGGTACCCCGGGCCATATGGCTGGCATCGACCTCAAGAGCAGCGCATTCAGTGACCAATCCTTCATCGCGCGCCGCTACGCGTACGAGGGAGACAACGCCTCCCCTCCGCTGACCTGGAGCGGCGTGCCGGACGACGCGGCGGAGCTGGTCCTGCTGTGCGAAGACCCCGACGCCCCGTCGGGCACCTTCGTGCACTGGGCCGTCGTCGGCATCGATCCCCACAGCGACGGCGTCGGCACCGGACAGCACCCGCCCGGTGGCACCGAGCTCGTCAACGGCTACGGCGACCATGGCTGGGGCGGACCGCATCCGCCGCCGGGAGACAACCCGCACCACTACCTCTTCCGGCTCTACGCCCTGGCAGAACCATGCGTCCTCCCCGACGCGCCCAGCGCCGACCAGGTGCACGAGGCCGTCGAGAAGCGGCAGCTCGCCAGCGGCACCCTCGTGGGGCTGTACCAGCGCTGACCCACTGGCCCTCATGGCCTCACCCCTTCCCCGTCTGCCTGCCCGCCGTGCGGCAGGATGAGGAGCATGAGCGTAGTCAAGATCAACGTACTGACCGTTCCCGCCGAGCAGCGGGAGACACTGGAAAAGCGCTTCGCCGCCCGTGCCCACGCCGTGGAGAACTCCGACGGGTTCGAGTGGTTCGAACTCCTGCGGCCGGTCGAAGGCACCGACACCTACCTCGTCTACACCCGGTGGCGCGACGAGGAGTCCTTCCGGGCCTGGATGGAGGGACCCATGAAGGCAGCCCACCAGGGCACCGGCGCGGACAGCGGCGAACGCCCCCAGCCTGCGGCAACCCACTCCACCCTGTGGTCCTTCGACGTCGTGCAACAGGCAGCACCGAAGAACGCGTAGATCACGCAGGCACTGCCGTGCCGGGTCCGCCCCCGGCACAGCGGTGCCGGACCGTGAATTCTCGGATGCGGTACCGGGCCGCTGCGTGGTGGGATGCGCCGTATGAGCGTTGCAGCGCTGCGTGCCCGCATCGAGAAGTACTACGCCACCGTGCCGCTTCTGTTCGCCGGCGCCGAGGACTTCGGACCACTGCGGCTGTTTGTGCGCACAGAACCAGGCACGCCGTACTACGGCGGTCCCGGCCACGCTCAGCCCACCGCAGGAGCCGCGACCGTCACCGCCGCCGACATCGCCCGGGTCCGCGCCCGGCAGCGTGAACTCGGCGTACCGGAAGCCTTCGAGTGGCTCGCCGAGGCGGCACCGACGCTGCGCGCCCGTATCGAGGCCGCCGGCCTCCCCGTGCAAGAACGCCCGCTGATGGCCCTCGACCCGCAGTCCCCCATGCGCCCGCAGCCGCTGCCGGACGGCGTCACGATCCGCGAGCTGACCGCCGACGACCCGGCTCTGCCCGCAGCCCTCGCTCTCCCCCGCCTCGCCTTCGCCGCGGCAGGCACCTCGGTGGGCTCGGCGGGCCGCGCGGAACTGGCGAGGGTGGCCGCAGAGGTGACCGCGGACGGCGCGTCGGCAACAACTCGTCCCGCCATCCGCGCCGGGCACAAAACGCTCATCGCTGCTCTCTCCCCTGACGGCACTCCGATCGCCGTCGGCCACCACCACCCCGCTCACGGCACCACCGAGATCGGCGGTGTGGGCACCCTCCCCACCGCTCGCCGCCAAGGACTGGCAGCCGCCGTCACGGCGGCGCTGGCGATCCACGCCCGGAACCACGGCGTGGATACTGTCTTTCTCGCCTACGCGGAGGATGCCGTCGCCCGCATCTACACCCGCCTCGGCTTCCGCCCGGCCGGGACCACTCTTCTGATCGCCAATCAGCCCGCCCGGTCCTAGGGCCTGTCCGGCGGATCATGCCGCGGACGCGGGGTCTGGCACGCCCGGCTGCGGCGTTGTCGTCGGTTGCCGACGCTCCGCGTCGACGCCCTCCTCCGCCTTGCAGCCGGACGCACCAGACCCCGCTCACCTGCGTTGATCAGTCACCGTTACTTCTCCGCGACCTGATCCGCCGGACAGGCCCTAGCCCCGCGGAGCGGAGCTGCTGCCCGCCGACCGCTCCGCCGACGCGAGTACGCCGATCTTGTCTATGCGGTGCTCGGGATTGTTCCTGTCGTCGCGCCAGAAGTTCCCCGCCGCGTTGTCCTCGGGGGTGGCGCACGTCGATACGGTGATCATGGCTTGGGTGGGCACTTCGCCGGGCGAGCCGGGTACGGCGGCGCGCTGCTCGGCGAGTGAGCGCGCCGAACGGAAGGACGTCCACCGGGTCTCGGTGATCTTGTACGTGTAGACGGTGCTCCCCAACTCGACGCGTACGGTGTCACCGTTGTCGAGTTCGAGCAGCTCGCGCAGCGGGCCGCCGGCGCTCAGGCGGTGGGCGGTGACGAGGTAGTTGCCCGTTTCGCCGGGTCCGACACCGCCCTGGTCACCGTAGGGGCTGGCGGCGACGCCGCGGTCCTGGATGCGCGTCCCCGGTGCGTCGTCCGTCGTTCCTTCGTACGGAACGACCTCCAGGTCCCGCACCCCGATGGCAGGGATGCTCAGCGAGGCGGAGTCGGAGCGCGGATCGGCGTCCGGCAGCGGACTGGACGAAGGCAAGGACGGGGCTGCCGCCTCGGGCGTCACGGCCGGCGACGAGGACGTACGGGCCGGGGCATGGTGGGGAACGGGCGGGGAGGTGCCGAGCGTGTCGGCGCCGGCACATCCTGTGACGAGAAGGAGAAGTCCGAAGGCCAGAGGTGTGCTGGCGGCACGTGTGAGGGCCATGGCACTCCCGACCGGCGCTCGGTCACAACCGACACCGCAAAGGCGATGTCGCCGCGAATGGACAGCTGGACGATCGAGCATATTCCTCACCCATGACAGCGGTCGTGGTGCAGGACACGTGACGGCAACCTCAGCACCCTCACGGGATCTCCTGTTCCGCCCAGATGATCTTTCCGCCGGCCGAGAACCGGGCACCCCAGCGATGGGCGAGCTGGGCCACCAGAAACAGGCCGCGGCCGCCCTCGTCCGTGCTGCGGGCGTGCCGCAGCCGTGGGGCGGTGCTGCTGGCGTCGGCGACCTCGCAGGTCAGGCGGGAGTCGCGGAGCAGCCGCAGGCGTATGGGCGGTGCGGCATAGCGAATCGCGTTGGTGACCAGCTCGCTGACGATGAGCTCCGTCGTCATGGCCAGCTCCCCCAGGCCCCAGGCTTCCACCCGGCGGGTCGCGCGGGCGCGGACGTCAGCGACGGCGGCCGGGTTCACCGGCACGTCCCACGAGGCGACCTGGTCGGCCCCCAGCGCGTGTGTGCGCGCCAGGAGGAGGGCGACATCGTCGGGCTGGGAAACGGGCACGAGCTGCTGCACCGCGGACGAGCACAGCGTTCCGAGGTGGGGATCCGGCTGGGCGAGCACGGCGCCGAGCCGGGACATGCCCAGTTCCATGTCGCGGTCGGCTCCCTCGACGAGGCCGTCGGTGAAGAGGACGAGACCGTCGGTGAAGAGACCGAGCAGACTGTTCTCGGCGAGCTCGATCTCGGTGGTCTCGAACGCCATCCCGCCCAGCCCCAGCGGAGGACCCGCGCGGAGCTCCGGGAAGGAGACGTGCCCGTCGGGTGCGACCACGACAGGTGGCGGATGCCCGGCCCGGGCCATCGTGCAGCGCCTCGTGACGGGATCGTAGACGGCGTACAGGCAGGTTGCTCCGAGGAAAACGGTCGCGCTCTGGTTGTCCGCCTCCCCGTCGGTCCTCTCCTCACTGAGCCGGAGCACGAGGTCGTCCAGGTGAGCCAGCAGTTCGTCCGGAGGCATCTCCATGTCGGCGAGGGTCTGCACCGCGGTCCGCAGCCGGCCCATGGCCGCCGCGGCGGGGATGCCGTGTCCGACCACGTCGCCGACGACGAGGCCCACCCGGGCACCGGACAGCGGGATCACGTCGAACCAGTCGCCACCGACCCCGCCCGTCGGACCCGCCGGCAGATAGCAGGAGGCCACCTCCAGCGCTGTGCCGCCCGACAGGGCCTGCGGCAGCAGGCTGCGCTGGAGAGTGACCGCTGCCGTGTGCTCCCGGGTGTAGCGACGGGCGTTGTCCACGCACAGCGCCGCCCGTGCCACCAGCTCACCGGCCAGCAGGACGTCGTCGGGCTGGAACGAGACGGGATTGAGCGACCGTACGAACGTGGTGAGGCCCAGGACGGTGTTCCGCGCCCGCATCGGCACGGAGATCAGGGAGTGCAGCCCGAACTCGCGGATGCTGGCCGTCCTCGCGGGCTGTTCGGCAACCCACAGGGCGTCGGACGGGTCGAGGACCGGGATGAGGATCGGCTCACCGCTGATCAGCAGATTCACGTCGTGCGGCGGGGGGAGGAAGTCGACTCGGTCCCCGACCCGCGCCACGGCCTCCGGACAGCCCTCCCGCACCGAACTCATCCCGGCACGGCGCATCACCGGCTTTGCCGGTGCGGGCCCCGCATCGGTCAGCCACGCGCCGTGCCCCTCGGTGCTCAGGACGGGCTCCAGGAGATCGACGACGACGAAGTCCGCGAAGCGGGGAACCACGAAGTCGGCCAGCTCCTGAGCCGTCCGCATCACGTCGAGGGTCCTGCCGATGCTGGTCCCGGCTTCGTTGACCAGCGACAACAGCTGGCGGGCGTTCCACCGCTCGGTGACGTCCAGGACC
The DNA here is from genome assembly GCF_042731325.1 of Streptomyces sp. NPDC059866. Lineage (NCBI taxonomy): Bacteria > Bacillati > Actinomycetota > Actinomycetes > Kitasatosporales > Streptomycetaceae > Streptomyces > Streptomyces sp. NPDC059866. The sequence goes on from NZ_JBHWJT010000021.1 coordinate 169,823, forward strand.
ATGTAACAGACCCCGGTCACGGAGCCGTCGGCGTCCACGAGCGGGAAGAAGGACGTGGAGTAGGCGTGCTGGCGGTGTGGGTCGGCCCAGCTCCATCCCACGTACTCGTAGTCGGTCACCGGGACGCCGGTCGCCAGCACCTTGCGCATCAGTCCCTCGAGGGTGTCCGCCTGCAGCCCGGGCAGCAGCTCGCTCAGGCGACGCCCGAGTCGCTGCTCACGGGGCACACCGCCGAAGCGTTCCAGGGTGTCGTTCAGCCACACGTAGCGCAGCTGCGTGTCCATCACCGCCATGCCGACCGGCGAGCGGGTGAGGAATCCGTCGAGGACGGACTCGCCCATCGTCCACTGCGGCTTCTGCTCCCGTGCCGAGATCAGAAAGCACTCGTCGCCGCCGATGCGGAAGGATGCCGAGACCCGCAGGTCGACCTCGATACGGCCGCCGTCGCGGCGTCGTACGGGGAGGAGACCGCTCCACCCCATTCCGGTGCGACACCGCTCGGCGACGCCGGTCACACGTACCGGGTCCCCGGGCACCGCCAGCAGCCGCGCGGCGGAGCCGCCGACCACCTCGGGCGCCGGGTAGCCGAGGAGTTCTTCGGCGCCCCGGGTCCAGCCGACCACGATGCCGTCGGCGGAGACCACCGCTGCCGCGTCGGTGGACGCGTCGAACAGCTCGCGCGGCCCTGCGGACGTGCGCACATCGGAACCTTTTCGCACAGAATCCATTGGCCCCATCCTCTTCATGACTATGGTCCTGCTTGTCCGCCCGATGTGCACGATCCCGGCGGCTGATGGCCGGACCGGCCTTCCGGATGTGCTGATCGCCGACGCGTGTGGGCCGAAGGCAGCAGGGAAGTCCGGGTATCAGAGCCAGATGCGCGGCGACGCCGACAGAGGCACGCGCGTCCTGTCGGCCGACGGAGGAGGATCAGGGATGAAAGCCGAATCCTTCCAGTCCCGCAGTGACGGGTACGGCCCCGAGCAGCCCCGGCCGACCGGCCTGCTGGATGTGCTGAGCGTGGCTGCGGTGGTCCTCGACGTCGACGGGCGCATCGTGTTCTGGACCCCGCAGGCCGAGGAACTCTTCGGCTACACGTCGGAAGAGGCTCTCGGCACGTACGCGGCGCGGCTGTTCGTCCACCCCGAGCATCTCCAGTCCGTGGTGAAGCTGTTCGAAGAGGTGCTGAAGACGGGCCGGAGCTGGGCAGGCTCCTTCCCGATCCGGCACAAGGACGGCAGCACCCGCCTGACGGAGTTCCGCAACATGCGGCTGCTGGACGATGTCGGAGATGTCTACGCGCTGGGCATCGCGGCCGACCACAGCCTGCTCCAGCGCGTCGAGACCGATCTGGCCCTGTGCGAGCGGCTGATCAACCAGTCTCCGATCGGTCTGGCCCTCATGGACCCGGACCTGCGGTATCTCCTGGTCAATCCGGCGCTGGAGCGCATCGACGGCATCCCCGCCGAGGACCACGTCGGCCGTCATCTGCGGGAGACACTCCCCCTGCCGGACATCGACACCATCGAGTCCGCACTGCGTCAGGTGCTCACCACCGGCACCCCGCTGCTCGACCAGTACCACGTGGGCCGCCCCCGGAGCGATCCCGACCACGAGCACGCCTGGTCCCTGTCGTTCTACCGGCTGGAGGACCCCGGCGGGCGGGTGCTGGGCGCGGCGACCTCGGTCGTCGACGTCACCGAACGGCACCGCGCGGCCGCCGAGGCCGACCGGGCCCGGCGCCGCCTGGCCCTCATCGCCGACGCCTCCGCGCGCGTCGGCACCACGCTGGAGGTGGAGGAGACCGCCCGCGAACTGGCCGACATCGCCAGCACCGCGCTCGCCGACGTGGTCACCGTGGACATCCTCGACTCCGCCCTCGCCTGTCGCCGCAAGGCCAGGCCGGACAACGGCCCGGAGTTCTTCCGTGCCCTCGCCCTGAAGTCGGCTCATCCCACCGTGGCGCTGGGCGCCGCCGACCCTCCCGGTGACCTCATCGCCTACGACGGTGACCGCCTGGTCACCCTGTGCGTCCACACCGGCCGGCCGGTCCTGGTGCGCCACGTCGGCGAACAGGATCTGCCGCGGATCGCCCGCGACGCCGAAGCCACCACGCTCCTGGCCCGCGCCGGCGTCCACTCCTACCTCGCCGCGCCGTTGATCGCCCACGGCGAGGTGCTCGGCGCCCTCGACCTCAAGCGCACCCGCAATCCGCTCCCCTTCGACGAGGACGATGTCATCCTGGCCTGTGAGCTGGCCAGCCGCGCCGCCGTCGCCATCGACAACGCCCGCTGGTTCCAGAGCGTGCGCAACACCGCCCTCACCCTCCAGCGCAGCCTGTTGCCCGACCACCCGCCGCACCACACCGGTCTGGAACTCGCCTCCCGCTATCAGCCCGCCCAGGCCACCACCGAAGTCGGCGGCGACTGGTACGACGTCATCGGCCTGGAGGACGACAAGACCGCCCTGGTCGTCGGCGACGTCATGGGCAACGGCATCGACGCCGCCGCCACCATGGGCCGGCTGCGCACCGCCACCTGCGCCTATGCGGACCTCGACCTGGAACCCGGCGCCGTACTCCAGCACCTGGACAAGATCACCTGCGAGCTGGAGCACTACATCGTCACCTGCCTGTACGCCGTGTACGACCCCCGCACGAGGCAGTGCCGGATCGCCAACGCGGGGCACATGCCGCCCGCGCTGGCCCGCCCCGGCCGGGACGCCGCACTGCTGGAGCTGCCGTCCGGAGCCCCGCTCGGTGTCGGCGGCGTCCCGTTCGAGACCACCGCGACCGAGCTCGGCCCCGGCGATCTGCTGGTCCTCTACACCGACGGCCTCGTCGAGACCCGGCACCACGCGATCGACGACCGTCTGAACGTCCTCCTGAGCTTCCTCGACGAACCCGACCGGCCCCTCGAGGAGATCTGCGACCTCCTGCTGTACGGCCTGCGCCACCCCGACGACCACGACGACGTCGCCCTGCTCGTCGCGCGGGCTCTTTAGCTACGGGGCAGAGTCTGGGTCACGCGCCACAGGCGGCGGGGCAGATCGCCTTCCTCGAAGGAGTGGACCTCGTCGAGCGTCCAGCCGTGCGCGAGGGCGTCGACCAGTTCGCGGGGGAAGAAGTGCACGGCGAAGCCGCCGTGCTCGTAGATGTCGTCACCGTGCGCGGTGCCGGCTCCGTAGTGTGCGTCGCCGGTGTGCCGCACGGTGTAGACGAAGACGCCGCCCGGCCGCAGGACCCGCCGGACCTCATCGACCAGGGCGTGGATCTCCTCGGTGGACAGAGCCATGCACAGCAGCATGTGCGCGAAGACCGCGTCCACGGAGGCGTCCGGCAGCGGCAGTGGCTCGCGCACGTCGTGCTCCGCGGTGGTGATGCGCTCGGCCACCTGCTGGGCGCGGGCGGCGTCCCGCAGCTGCTGCAGGCCGGTGGCGCTGAAGTCGGTGGCCTGGACGGTGAAGCCTTCGCGGACGAAGTACAGGGTGTCGCGGCCGTGCCCGGCGCCGAGTTCCAGCACATGCTGCGCCCCGGCCCTGCGGAAGACCTCGGCGGCGTGGACGGCCGGTGCGGAGGGCTGCCCGCCGTACATCCCCGGGTGCGCGGCATAGGTGTGCTGCCAGTGCCGGTGCTGCCCCTCGGCGAGATCCTGCTCCTTGGCCACTGCGTTCCCCTTTGCCTCTCTGCGTCCGCCGCCTCACACGAGCTCGACGAGGAGGTCACCGCCCTCCACCTGCTGGATCGGGTTGATGGCCAGCCTGGCCACCCTGCCGGCCTTCGGGGCGGTGATCGCGGCTTCCATCTTCATCGCCTCGATGGTCGCCACCGTGGCACCGGCCGCCACCTCGTCGCCCTCGGCGACCGCGAGCGTCACCACTCCGGCGAACGGCGCGGCGACATGGCCGGGGTTGGCGCGGTCGGCCTTCTCGGTCGCCGGGATGTCGGCGGCCACGGCGGCATCGCGTACCTGGATCGGCCGCAACTGGCCGTTCAGGTTGGACATCACGGTGCGCATCCCGCGTTCGTCCGCCTCGCCGACGGCCTCCAGCTCGATCAGGAGGCGTACGCCGGGTTCGAGGTCGACGGCGTACTCCTTGCCGGGCCGCAGCCCGTAGAAGAAGTGCTTGCTGTCGAGGACGCTGGTGTCGCCGTACGTCTGACGGTGTGTCTCGTACTCGCGCGTCGGCCCGGGGAACAGCAGCCGGTTGAGCGTCGCCCGCCGGTCCTTCGCCAGCCCCGTACGGTCCTCCGCGGACAGGTCCTGCGCGGGCCTGGGATCGGGGCGGCCCTCCAGCGCCCTGGTGCGGAACGGCTCCGGCCATCCGCCGGGCGGGTTGCCCAACTCGCCGCGCAGGAAGCCGATGACGGAGTCGGGGATGTCGAACCTGTTCGGTGCCGCCTCGAAGTCCTCCGGCGTCACCCCGGCGCCCACCAGATGGAGCGCGAGGTCCCCGACCACCTTCGACGAGGGGGTGACCTTCACCAGCCGGCCCAGCATCCGGTCGGCGGCGGCGTACATCGCCTCGATCTCCTCGAAGCGGTCGCCGAGGCCCAGCGCGATCGCCTGGGTGCGCAGGTTGGAGAGCTGGCCGCCGGGGATCTCGTGGTGGTAGACGCGCCCGGTCGGCGAGGCCAGGCCCGCCTCGAAGGGTGCGTAGATCTTGCGGACGCTCTCCCAGTACGGTTCCAGGTCGCCGACGGCCTGCAGGTCCAGTCCGGTGGGCCGCTCGGAGTGGTCGGTCGCAGCCACCAGCGCCGACAGCGACGGCTGCGAGGTGGTGCCCGCCATGGACGCCACCGCACCGTCCACCGCGTCCGCGCCCGCCTGGATCGCCGCGAGGTAGGTGGCGAGCTGGCCGCCCGCCGTGTCGTGGGTGTGGAGGTGAACCGGCAGGTCGAACTCCCGGCGCAGCGCCGCCACGAGGGTCGCGGCGGCCGGGGCGCGCAGCAGGCCCGCCATGTCCTTGACGGCCAGGACGTGGGCGCCGGCGGCCACGATCTGCTCGGCCAGGCGGAGGTAGTAGTCCAGCGTGTACAGCCGCTCGGACGGGTCGGACAGGTCGGAGGTGTAGCACAGGGCGACCTCTGCGACGGCCGTTCCGGTCTCCCGCACGGCGTCGATGGCGGGCCGCATCTGCTCGACGTCGTTGAGGGCGTCGAAGATGCGGAAGATGTCGACGCCGGTGGTCGCGGCCTCCTGCACGAAGGCGTCGGTCACCTCGGTCGGGTACGGCGTGTAGCCGACGGTGTTGCGGCCGCGCAGCAGCATCTGCAGGCAGATGTTCGGAACGGCCTCGCGCAGTGCGGCCAGCCGCTCCCACGGGTCCTCGGCGAGGAAGCGCAACGCGACGTCGTAGGTGGCGCCGCCCCAGCACTCCAGGGACAGCAGCTGCGGCAGGGTGCGGGCCACCACCGGGGCCACGGCGAGCATGTCCTTGGTACGGACCCGGGTGGCCAGCAGCGACTGGTGGGCGTCGCGGAAGGTGGTGTCGGTGACACCGATCGTCGGCGAGGTGCGCAGCCACCCGGCGAAACCTTCCGGACCGAGCTCGACGAGCCGCTGCCGCGACCCGGCCGGCGGTTCGATCCCGGGCAGGGGCGGCACCTTGGTGGCCGGGTCGATCACCTCGGGCCGCTCGCCGTGGGGCTTGTTCACCGTGACGTCGGCGAGGTAGGTGAGCAGCTTCGTGCCGCGGTCGGCGGAGTGGCGTGCGGTGAGCAGGTGCGGCCGCTGCTCGATGAACGAGGTGGTGACCTGTCCGGCCCGGAAGTCCGGGTCGTCCAGCACGGCCTGCAGGAACGGGATGTTCGTGGCCACACCGCGGATGCGGAACTCGGCGACGGCACGCCGGGCGCGCCCGATCGCCGTGCCGAAGTCCCGGCCCCGGCAGGTGAGCTTGACCAGCATGGAGTCGAAGTGCGCGCTGATCTCCGTACCGGCGTGGGTGGTGCCGCCGTCCAGCCGGATGCCCGCGCCGCCGGGCGAGCGGTAGGCGCTGATCCGGCCGGTGTCGGGGCGGAACCCGTTGGCCGGGTCCTCGGTGGTGATACGGCACTGCAGTGCGGCACCCCGCAGGGTGACGGTCTCCTGCGCGAGGCCGAGGTCGGCCAGCGTCTCGCCGGCGGCGATCCGCAGCTGTGCCTGCACGAGGTCGACGTCGGTGACCTCCTCGGTCACCGTGTGCTCGACCTGGATGCGCGGGTTCATCTCGATGAAGACGTGGTTCCCGTCGGGGTCGAGCAGGAACTCCACGGTGCCGGCGTTGCGGTAGCCGATCTGCCGGGCGAACGTCACGGCGTCGGCGCAGATCCGCTCGCGCAGCGCGGGGTCGAGGTTCGGTGCGGGCGCCAGCTCGATCACCTTCTGGTGGCGGCGCTGCACCGAGCAGTCACGCTCGAACAGGTGGATGACGTTGCCGTCCCCGTCGGCGAGGATCTGCACCTCGATGTGGCGCGGATCGACGACGGCCTTCTCCAGGAAGACGGTCGGGTCGCCGAACGCGGACGCCGCCTCACGCGCCGCCGCCTCGATGGACTCGCGCAGCAGGGCGGGGTCCTCGACGCGCCGCATGCCGCGCCCGCCTCCCCCGGCGACCGCCTTGACGAACACCGGGAAGCCGATGCCCTCGGCGGCCCGGACCAGTTCGTCCACGTCGGTGGAGGGCGCCGAGGAGCCCAGCACCGGTACGCCGGCCTCGCGGGCGGCGGCCACCGCGCGTGCCTTGTTCCCGGTCAGTTCGAGGGTCGCCGCGCTCGGGCCGACGAAGGTGATGCCGGCCTCCTCGCAGGCCCGCGCCAGGTCCGGGTTCTCCGACAGGAACCCGTAGCCCGGGTACACGGCGTCCGCTCCCGCCCGGCGTGCCGCACGCACGATCTCCTCGACGGAGAGATAGGCCCGCACCGGATGTCCCGGCTCACCGATCTCGTACGCCTCGTCGGCCTTCAGCCGATGCAGCGAGTTGCGATCCTCGTGCGGGAAGACGGCGACGGTTCGCGCGCCCAGCTCATAGCCGGCACGGAACGCACGAATCGCGATCTCACCGCGGTTCGCGACCAGCACCTTGCGGAACATGCGTGATCCCTTCAGCCTGCCGGTGACGCGCTCTATGGTGTCGGCGACGCCTCCGCCGCGCCATGTGAGCCGGGCCACTCCGCGTGCGGCGACGCCTTCGCTGCCGACGTGCTGCTGCGCTCTCGGTCCGGCGTGGCGTGCGACGCGTCGGTCACCGGTGCTGTGGGGTGAGCCGTTCGACCTGGCCGGCGGCTGCTTCGGCTCGGCGTCCGGCCTCACGGACCCGGCGCTCGACGAACCGCACTCGTTCATGCGCCCGGCGCTCGGCGGCACGGGCCTGCCGGTGCTCCTCCCCGGCGCGTTCCGGCTCCTCGGCGAGCTCGCTCACGCGCTGCCGGGCGTGGTCCGCCCGGCTCGTGGCCTCGTTCGCCGCGTGGCCGGCCGCTGCCGCGTCCTTCTCGGCAGCCCGCAGCTCCCGTTCCGCCGCCGCGGCTTCCTGCCGGGCCTGCGCCGCCGTTCGTCCGCTCCTGCACGCTCACGCCGGGCGGCAGGCGGGGGCTCCGGGGCGGCTCAGCTCGCGCAGCTGCGCACCGTCCAGCTCCTGGTGTGTCCGGCGCAGCCCCTCCCCGAGTCGAAGCTGCCGTCCGCCCCGACCTACCCACGGGAGGCGTCGGGCCTGAGGGGTACGGGGCGGGCGCGGACGACGAGGACGTCCAGGTGGAGCTCGTCCCTGCCGAGGTCCAGGCCCGCCCACATCGCCGCGGAGGCGAGCAGGTTGAACGGACGGTGCGGGGCGCACCGCACGTCGGACTCGGGGGCGGCGGAGGCCTGGAGACGCTCGGCCAGAGCGCGGGCCGCCGCCTCCGCGTCGGCCGCGTGCGGTCCGGCGGCACTGGGCACGGGTTTGCCGACGCCCGACACCAGCGCCTCGGCGAGGAGCAGCCGCGGACCGTGCGCGGCCGCCCACCGGTCGGGCTGGGTGGTCACCGCCGTACCGGGAGCCAGGAGTGCCAGCCTCGCCAGCATCCACGCGGCCTGGGCCAGGCCGGTGGCAAGGACCCCCGCGCCGGCCCCTGCCGACCACGGCCGGTTCCCCTCACCGCCGCGGGCCCGGCCCAGCGCCTGCCATGCGTCGGCCCGGTCGGCGTCCGGAACCGGTACGGACATGGGTGCCTCCAGCGCCAGCGCCGCAGGCCGGCCGGAGACGAGGGCGGCGGTCAGGGCACGGACCGCTGCTTCCGGGTCGGTTCCCTGTCCGACAAGCGCCGGCAACGGTGCGTCGACGGCGGCCCAGGCGAACCTGCCCAGCGACACCGAACCGACATCGACTCCGACCACCCGCGCGTCCATGGATCACAGTGCAGCACAGGCATGTGCCCGAACGAGAGCGGCGGCGGGCATTGGTAGCGTCGGCGTATGCCGTGCCGGCCGGTGCGGTGTGCCGTTCGACCGAGGGAGATTCCATGTCCCCGAGGATCCGCAGGGCCGTGATCCCCGCCGCCGGGCTCGGCTCCCGTCTCCTGCCCCTGACCAAGGCGACACCGAAGGAGATGCTTCCGGTCGGCGACAAACCGGTCATCGAGCACACCGTGCGCGAGCTGGTGGACTCCGGCATCACCGACATCACCATCGTCGTCTCCGGCGGCAAGAGCCTCATCCAGGACCACTTCCGCCCCAACCCCGCTCTCGTCGCCCAGCTGCGCAAGGACGGCAAGACGGCGTACGCGGACGCGGTGGAGGAAGTGGCGGAGCTGGCCCGCAAGGGGCACATCACCTACCTCGACCAGTACGGCCCGTACGGCAACGGCACCCCGGTGCTGAACGCCGCCCGCTCCTTCGGCGACGAGCCCGTGCTGGTGCTGTGGCCCGACGACGTGTTCGTGGCCGAGGTCCCCCGCGCCCAGCAGCTGATCCGCGCCTACGAGCAGACCGGCTGCCCGGTACTGGCCCTGCTGCCGATGGACCCCGCCCACTCCCAGCGCTACGGCGTGCCCCTCGTCAAGGAGGACCTCGGCGACGGCCAGCTGCGCATCACCGGCCTGGTCGAGAAGCCGAAACCGCAGGATGCGCCGTCCCCGTACGCGGCCATCGGCGGCTACGTGATCACGCCGGGCATCGTCGACGAGCTGCGCGAGCAGACCCGCCGCTGGTACGAGCACCGGACCGGCGAGATCTACCTCACCGACGCCATCAACGCCTACGCCTCCACCCGCGCGGTGTACGGGCAGGTCATCCAGGGCCGTTGGTACGACACCGGCAACCCGGCCGACTATCTCGTCGCCCAGATGGCCTTCGCCCTCGCCCACCCCGAGTACGGCCCCCTGCTGCGCGGTCTGGTCGACGAACTCGACGCCGCCCGCCCGGACACCGCCGACGACACCGGCAACTGACCTGCCGGTCGTTTCAGTCGCCGGGAGGGGAGGACTGATGGGCGGGTTCGATCCGCACGTTCACGTGGAGTCGAAGGTGGTGCAGGGCGATGCGGCCGTCCGCAACCTGATGGCGTCCACCTTCGGGCTGGCCGGTGATCTGCCGGGCCATGTCACTACGGGGTGCGGGCTGCGGGTGCCGTATGCGATGACCTCTCCGCGTCCGGATCGCGTCACCTGCCTGGCCTGCCGTGAGCACGCACGGCTCGAGCACCTGCGCTTCGCGGAGAACGTCGAGCGTTTGGGCCGCATGCCGGGATCGGCCATCAGCCCTGCCCAGGCGAGAACGGCCGCGGACAGGCATCGCGACCTCGCGGAGAGGTTCTCCGGCACGGAGGGCTGAGCGGCCGGCGGCGGCCCCGCGCGTTCATCGGGCGTAGTCGGACAGAGCCGGTTCGAGGAGGGTGAACGCCTCCGTGGCCTCCTGCAAGAGAACGGAGGCGGTCTCGGAGTTGGTGTGCCCGGCGAGGGTGAGTTCCTGGATACGGCCGAACAGGACGCGGTGGACGCCGCCGAGCAGGGACGCGGCCGTGCGTGGGGTGATGTCGCCGGGGTCCGCGCCGGTGGCTTCGGCGAGGGCGGCGGCCAGGGCGTCCTCACGCTGATCGTGCAGGCCGCGCAGGCAGGTGGTGAGGGTGGGGCTCTCCGCGATCATGCGGGTGAACTCCGGGCCCGCGAAGCCGGCGACCGGGTCCTGTGCCCTGACCGCCGACAGGAACGAGCTGCGCAGTGCCGCGAGGGCGGATTCGCCGGCTTCGCGGGCGGCCACGGTGCGTGCCGGACCGGCCACGAACTCGTCCTGGTGGTCGAAGGCCAGGTCTTCCTTGCGGGGAAAGTAGTTCGTCACGGTCTTCTTGGCGACGCGGGCGGCGTCGGCGATCTCGGCGATGGTGGTCCGCTCGAAGCCCTGCGTGATGAAGAGCTCGGTCGCCCGGTCGGAGATCAGCTGCCGCGTCTCGCGCTTCTTGGCCTCGCGCAGGCCGATGGCCGCCGCGGAGGCGGCGGTCGTGGTGCTCGACTCGATACCCATGGCGGAATATTACCCCCGTCGTATTTTTACGTTGACACCCTGTGTGCTTCGAGCATAAGTTTACGTCCGTTGTAAGTTTTCCGTCGTGTTCGCCTCCGAAAGGGGCCGCCTTGACCGACACCGCCTTCGACGGTGAAGCCGAGTTCGACCGTCAGGTCCGTAACCTCACGGAGCTGGGGTATCCGGCGCTGTCCGGACTCGGCCCGGACCGGTTGGGCGCGCTGGTCGCCCCGCTGCGCGCCCGTGCCGCGACGGCTCCCATCGGCCCGTACGAACCGGAGAGCGGCCGCGTGCCCTTCGTGCTCGTCGTCACCCGGAACGTGGCGCCGATCGAGGACACGATGCCGCGCACGACGCTGCACCGCGGGCGCACGCCCGGCTTCGTCGACCGCTCCTTCGAGCCCGGCTCCCTGGAGCGGTTCGTCGCCACCGAGGAGGCCGGACTTCCGCACCCGGACGCCTACCTGCTGTTCGACATCGAACGCGGCGAGGAGTTCTGCGGCGCCGTACCCCACGACGCGATGAAGGTCATCGCCGAGCGGGGTCGCACGCTGCTCACCATCGAGGAGGGCATCGCTCTCGTGACCCACTTCCCGCAGGTACTGGTCAAGAACAAGTGCTTCTCCCTCGGTGGTTCACGATGCGGCGACCGCAGGGTCCCGGCGATCTGGATCAGCCAGAAGGCGCCGAAACTCGGCTGGTGCTGGGAGGGAAACCCACACACCTGGCTGGGCATGGCCTCGGCCGGTACCCGGGTCGCCGGCGACATCTGACCACCACCGGCAGGTTTGCGTCCCGGCACCGCCTCCTGATGGTGTGGGCCTCGTGACAGAAGCGGCGAACACCGGCCGGGACGCCCGCAGGGTGCTGATGGTGCGCAACGCGGAGCGCAGTGGTCCCGGACGACTGCGGGCGTGGCTGCACGCGGAGGGGCTGACCGTCGACGAGGTGTCCGGCCCGGCGGTGCCGACCACTTCGGCCGGCTTCGACGCTGTGGTGCTGCTCGGCGGCGGTTTCCTGCCCGACGCCGACCTGCACGCCCCCTGGTTGCCCGCCGAGCGGGCTCTCGCACGTCAATGCGCCGACAATGGCGTGCCCTTGCTCGGGATCTGCCTCGGCGCCCAGGTGCTGGCCGTGGCGACGGGCGGCGAGGTGACGGGCGAGTACGGTCGGCCCGAGCGGGGATCGTGCACGATCGTGCTGCGCCCCGAGGCCGGGCACGATCCGCTCCTGGCCGGGATGCCACCGAGGTTCCCGGCGATCCAGAACCACCGTGACCAGGTAACCGCACTGCCACCCGGGGCAGTTCATCTGGCCGAGAACGAGCAGTGCCCGGTGCAGGCGTTCCGGGTCGGTGAGCGCGCCTGGGGTGTGCAGTTCCATCCCGAGGTCGGTGCGGACCGCCTCGCGGGGTGGGACGAGGCGGCCCTGGCCGACGCCGGGCTCGACCTGGAGATGCTGCGCGCCCGCGCGGAGACAGCGGAGGCGGACTCGGCCCGGGCCGCCCGGCGCCTGACGGCCAACTTCGCCGCCGTTGTCCGTGCGCGTACCTGAGCGGAACGCGGAGCCGGCCGGCATCGAGGTGGCCCGAGCAAGGCGGGGCGCCGCCGCTGCGACAACGACGCCCGCCCCGACGCGAATCCCGATCGCCGCGTCAGCTGCCCAGTGCCGCCAGGACCACGGACTTGGCCTCCTCCTGCACCTGACGCAGGTGGTCGGGCCCGAGGAACGACTCCGCGTAGATCTTGTAGACGTCCTCGGTCCCCGAAGGACGCGCCGCGAACCATGCGTTGGCGGTGGTCACCTTGATGCCGCCGATGGGCGCACCGTTGCCGGGAGCGTCGGTGAGCACCGCGGTGACCGCCTCGCCGGCCAGGGTGTCCGCGCTGACCTGAGCGGGCGACAACTTGGCGAGCAGGGCCTTCTCCTCGCGGGAGGCAGGGGCGTCGATGCGCGCGTACGCGGGTTCGCCGAAGCGCGCGGTCATCCCCGCGTAGTGCTCGGAGGGGGTCCTGTCGGTGACCGCGGTGATCTCGGATGCGAGCAGCGCGAGGATGATGCCGTCCTTGTCGGTGGTCCACACGGAGCCGTCCCGGCGCAGGAAGGACGCGCCGGCCGACTCCTCACCGCCGAACCCGAGCGAGCCGTCGACCAGCCCGTCCACGAACCACTTGAACCCCACGGGAACCTCCACCAGTTGACGGCCCAGATCGGCGGCGACCCGGTCGATCATCGCGGACGACACCAGGGTCTTGCCGATGCCCGCACCGGCCGGCCACTGGTCACGGTGGGCGTAGAGATAGGCGATGGCCGCGGCGAGATAGTGGTTGGGGTTCATCAGGCCCGCGTCCGGGGTGACGATGCCGTGCCGGTCGGCGTCGGCGTCGTTGCCCGTGGCGATCCGGAAGCGGTCACGCCGGTCGATGAGCGAGGCCATGGCGTAGGGCGACGAGCAGTCCATGCGGATCTTGCCGTCCCAGTCCAGCGTCATGAAGCGCCAGGTGGGGTCGGTGAGCGGGTTGACCACGGTCAGGTCGAGCCGGTGCTGTTCGGCGATGCGCCCCCAGTAGGCGACGGACGCCCCACCGAGCGGGTCGGCGCCGATGCGCACGCCGGCCGCGCGGACGGCGTCCAGGTCCAGCACGCTCGGGAGGTCGGTGACGTAGGTCCCCAGGAAGTCGTACCGCCCGGTGCCGGGTGCGGCGAGCGCCCGGGCGTAGGGAAGGCGCCGTACGTCCTTGAGACCGCCCGCGATGATCTGGTTGGCCCGGTCCTGGATCCAGGAGGTCGCGTCCGAGGCTGCCGGGCCGCCGCTCGGCGGGTTGTACTTGAAGCCGCCGTCGGCGGGCGGGTTGTGCGAGGGGGTGACCACCACCCCGTCCGCGAGGCCCGAGGTGCGGCCACGGTTGTGGGTGAGAATGGCGTGCGACACGGCGGGAGTGGGCGTGTAGCCGTCCGCGCTGTCGATGAGCACCGTCACGTCGTTGGCGGCGAACACCTCCAGGGCGGTGACCCTCGCGGGCTCCGACAGAGCATGGGTGTCGGCGCCCAGGAAGAGGGGGCCGTCGGTGCCCTGGCGGGCGCGGTACTCGCAGATGGCCTGGCTGGTCGCGGCGATGTGGTCCTCGTTGAACGCACTCGCCAGTGACGAACCGCGGTGTCCGGACGTGCCGAAGGCGACGCGCTGGCCCGGCTCGCCCGGGTCGGGGTGCAGCGCGTAGTACGCGGTGACCAGCCGGGCGACATCGACGAGGTCCTCGGGATCGGCCGGCCTGCCCGCTCGCTCGTGCTGCATACGCCCGCTCCTCACATTGCTCGGTCCTTGGCTTGCCTCCTCATCTTTCCTTGTCACGGGGCGCGGACGCGAGTGCATCACCTGCCGTTCAAGGCGGTTGGCCGTCGCGGGTGTCCTCACACGCTCTGCTGCTCGCGGATACCCCACGGGGATCCGTACGCCGTCAGGAGGTCGAGGAACGGCCGGGGTGCGAAGGCCTCCGGGCCGAGCACGCCCGCGCCCGACCACGTGCCGTTCGCGATCAGTTCCAGCGCGACCACGGGGTTGACGGCCGTCTGCCACACGACCGCCTGACAGCCGTACTCCTGCATCGACCAGGCGTTGTCCACCACGTGGTACAGGTAGATCTCGCGCGGTCGTCCCTCGCGGGTGCCCCTGACCCAGGTGCCGGCACACGTCTTGCCGTGCATCCGGTCGCCGAGCCCGGCCGGGTCGGGAAGGCAGGCCGCCACCACGTCGCGCGGGGACACCTCGACCCGGGTGCCGTCCTTCGCGGTGACCGTCACGGGGTCGGTACGGTCGAGACCGATCTGGTGCAGGACGCGGAGCGCCGTGATGAACTCCTCGCCCAGCCCGTACTTGAACGTGACCCGGCCGGCCTTCACCCAGCGCGGGATCAGCAGCACCTCCTCGTGCTCGACGTTCACGCACTCCACCGGACCGATGCCTTCGGGGAAGTCGAAGACCTCGGGCTCGCTGAAGGGTGCGGTCGTGAACCAGCCGCGGTCCGCTTCATGGACGACCGGCGGGTTCAGGCACTCCTCGATCGTCGTCCAGATGCTGAACGACGGGGCGAAGTCGTACCCGTCGACCGTCAGGTTCGCGCCGTCACGGACGCCGATCTCCTCGATCGTGTCGAAGAGTTCGTCGGCCGCGTACCGGGCGAAGACGTCCGACAGGCCCGGCTCGACGCCCATGCCCACCAAGGCCAGCCGCCCGCTCCGACGCCACCGGTCGTCCAGGGCGAACTGCTCGTCGCCGAGCTTCGTCCCGGTCTGCTCGTACGGCAGGTCCGGATGCGGCCGGGACAGGGACATCGCCATGTCCAGGTAGTGCGCGCGGGCCGTGTGCGCGGCGCGGAACAGCGGCATCACGAACCGGGGGTCGGTCGCATTCAGCAGGACGTCGCACCGCTCGGCCGCCAGGAGCCGGGCCACCGCCTCCTCGTCGGAGGCGTCGACGCGGGTGGCGGTGAAGCGCCGGTCGCCGTCGGCGGCCGCGGTGGCCACGGCCGCCTCGGCGCGCGCGAGGTCGTAGTCGGCGACGACCATCCGCTCGAAGAAGTCCCGGCGGGCCGCGATGCGGGTGATGGCCGTGCCCACTCCGCCCGCACCGACCAAGAGGATGCGCATAGCAGGTCCTTTCACCATGAAAGAGGGTGAACCACGCGTTCGCCCTGTCGCCGCCGATCGAACGCCACCGGCGTTGTCCTGGTCAATGGCGTTGGCATAAGGTCCCCGGCAACGCCCCGACCACATCCCCACCAGGGAGGAATGCGCGATGCCCAAACGGGTCGTGGCGGAGAGCGAACGACGGCGCAGACGGCCCACCAAGCAGGGCGCCGTGCTCTCCGAGCGCCACATCGTGCTCACCGCGCTGCGCATGCTGCGCGAGCACGGCAGCCAGGGACTCACGGTGCGTCGCCTCGGGCTGGCCCTCGGCGCCGACCCCAGCACCCTGTACCGGTACTTCCGCGGCATGGACGACCTCGTCCTCGCTGTCGGCGACGAGCTCATCGGACGCGCTTTCGACGGCTGGACGGCGACCGGTGACTGGCAGACCGACCTGCGCGCGCTGGGACTGCGCATCCACCGCTCGTACCTCGCCCATCCGCAGGCGGCGGTGCTCACCGCCAGCCGGGTCTCGGGACGCGCCCACGAGATCGCGGCCGACGAGGCCGTGCTCGATGTGCTGCACCGTGCCGGTTTCCCGGTCGCCGATGCGGTGCGGATCTACCACTGCTTCATCGACCAGGCCCTGGCCTTCGCGGCGCTCGACGCGGCGTCGCTCGCGCTGCCGGCAGCGGCCCGGGAGGCCGACGAGGCGGTGTGGCAGGCCACCTATGCCGGGCTGCCCGAGTCCACCCACCCTCGGATCGCCGCAGCCGCCAGCCATCTCGTCGCCGAGATGAACGTCAGTGCCTACCCTGCGGCGCTCGGCATGCTGATCGACAGCGCGGCAGCCCGTCTCGGCGGTGGCGAGCCGCCACCCGGACGGGTGGCTTAGGCTGGCCCTCATGACCAAGGTCGAGGTGGTGCAGCTGCTGGTGTCGCCCGCGCACCGTTTCGCGGGGCGTCCCGCGGACGGGCCGTCGGCCGGGTCCGCGGACGAGCTGCGGCATCGGGCTGAGGTGCGCGCCGGCCTCGGTCTGGTCGGCGACCGCTACTTCGGGCAGCGGGTCCATCGCGACGCGGCGGTGACCATCATGGCCGTCGAGAACCTCCCCTACGACATCAACCCGTCCATCGGTCTTCTGCAGACACGCCGGAACATCCTGCTGCGAGGCGTCGACGTCGACTCCCTGGTGGGCTCGACGATCACTCTCGACTGCGGTGCGGGCCCCGTGACCTTCGTCCTGAACCGTCCGGCCCGGCCCTGCGCGTGGATGGACGTCACCATCGGTCCGGGCGCGCAGCGCGCCCTGCGCGGTAAGGGCGGTGTGCGGTCCACACCGCTGACCGACGGAGTCCTTGCCGTCGGGGAGGCGGCGTTCCGTGTCGTCGCCGAGCCGCACGCCGGTCAGTAGCGGGTCGGCGAGGGTTCCCCCGGGCCGTCGGCCACCCGCTGGGCGGGCGGCCGACGGCCCGGTGGCGTCACAGGGAGCGGCGCGCGGTGCGACGCAGCAGGACGAATCCGGCGATCAGAAGGACGGCGCCGGCCGCCGCGGGCCACAGGCGCGCACCGGTGTCGGCGAGTCCGCCCTGGACGGCCTGCGGCTCGGTCTGCCCGGAGGCCGACGGATCGCTGCCGGACTCCTTCTCCCGCGGCACTTCGGCGGCGGCAGCGTCCGAGTCGTCCTGCGCCCCGCTGTCGGACGGTCGTGAGGTGGCCGAGGGCGAGGCGTAGACGTTGGGTGCGCCACTGGCGGGGACGGTTTCCGTGGGAGCGGAGGGCGCCGGGTCTGCGTCGCCCGCGCCGTTCGAGGGCTCGGCAGACGGCTCGTTGCCCTTGTCGCCGGGCTGGTCCGCGCCGTCGTCGGGCTGCTCCCCGCCGTTGTCGCCGGGCTGGTCCGCGCCGTCGTCGCCCGGCTGCTCCTCGCCATTGCCCTCATCGGGCTGTTCCCCGGCATTGCCGTCCTGGGGCTCCTCCGGAGTCGCCGTGGGCTGCTCCCCCGCACCCTCGTCGGGGTCGGCCCCGGAGCCCGGCTCCGCATCGCCCGAATCGCACTGCCGGCCGCCGTTGATGCAGTCGACCATCTCGCCCATCAGGTCTTCGTCGAAGACGTTGATGAAGTCACCGTGGTCCGTGACCGGCTTGTGCAGTTGCTCCGGGAAGGAGTCCACGGCGAACAGCGGGGTCGTCCGGCCTCCGTCGTTCAGGCTCGGCGCGTCGACGTCGTACACGATGCGCTGCACCAGCTGCGGTATCGCCTGGAATCCGGCGGGGCACCGACCGGCGGCGTCGGCGAAGGCCACGTGGGTGCGGTGGTTGGCGCTGTCGATGTTCCGGCCGTCCCAGCAGCTCTGGAACTTGAAGGTGCGCACCACGTCACTGCCGGACGGGCACAGCGGGTACTTGTCCTTGAGCTGCCGGTCCTCGAAACCGGTGCAGCTCCAGGAGGCGTTGGCGTTGGCGGGGCCGTTGACGAACGCCTTGGCGTCGCCGGTGATGATGCGCAGCAGTCGCGGCATGGCCGTGACCTCACCGACCGGGCTGCCCACGAACGTCAGCGTGACCTGCGCGGGCGTGACGATCTCACCGGCGTTGCCCTCGATTCCGCCGCCGGGGGCCTCGGCGTCCTGCTCCACGGTCCCGTTCTGAAGACGCAGCACCGGCCAGTAGTACGACGACTTGTCGCCGGGGTTCTCGCAGCTCGTCTCGGCGTTCGCGAGGTCCTGGTCGCTGGCGAAGGCGTCGTTGGCCTGGTTGCCGATGTAGTCGTGGAAGTGGTGGGCTCCGTTGGTGACGCCGGGGGCGACGATCACGTTGTCGGAGTTGAACAGGCCCTGTTCGTTGACGCCGCAGCTGGTGGTGAAGCTGCCGCGGGACGCGCTCTTCTGCCGGGTCGGTTTCTGGACGTTCGGCTGCACGGTGGTGATGTCCGCGTAGTCCGCGGCGACGGGCCCGTTGCCGGCCTGACCGCCGTTTCCGGTCTGGCCTTCGTCTGGCTGGTTCTCGTCGTCCTGGGAGCCGCCGTTCTCGCCCTGACCGGCGTCGGCGCCGTCACCGCCCTGGTCGCCCGCGGGTCGCAGCGTGCAGGCCGCGAGGTCTTCCAGACCCTGCGGACGCTCGCCCGTCCGGTCGATGGCGGCGGCGATGCGCTCGATCGCATCGGTCCGCTGCTCCTGCAGCGGCGTCATGATCGCGTCCGCGTCGAGGTCGCCGTCCTGCGCGGCGCCCGCCGACTCCTGGAGCTGCTGGTAGGCCTCCGTCACCTGCTGGTCCAGCAGGGCGAGTTCCTTGTCCACGTCCGCTCGCGCGTCGTCCGGAACCTCGGTCAGCCGGGTGCCCACGTCCGGGCAGTCGATGGTGGCGGCCGTCCCGGCCCCGGCTTCGTTCGCGAGCGTGCTGTTCGCACCCCCCGAACCGCCGTCGGTGGCGGAGGCGTAGACATTCGCCACCACCAGTCCCCCACCGCCCAACATCAGGGCGACAGCTGCGAATGTCGCCCGTCTTGCACCTTTGGGGCGTCTGCGCGTCTTGCGTCCCACGGAGTACTCCTACGCCTGATGGCCGACCTGGTCATGGAAGCCTTCCGGTGACATACGCAGCCGAGCGCCGACATGTTCAACCGCATCGCGAATTCACGTGTGTGCGGCTCCGACAGGCCGTGGAACGACGTCGTCCCTGGCGAACCTCCCGCGGTGTTCGCCAGGGACGCA
This sequence comes from Streptomyces sp. NPDC059866, assembly GCF_042731325.1. Classification (NCBI taxonomy): domain Bacteria; kingdom Bacillati; phylum Actinomycetota; class Actinomycetes; order Kitasatosporales; family Streptomycetaceae; genus Streptomyces; species Streptomyces sp. NPDC059866. The sequence continues at coordinate 188,632 of NZ_JBHWJT010000021.1, forward strand.
GCAGGCGCCGAGATCAGTACAGCGGGGCCGGGTAGGTGGGGTACTCCACTCCGGACACGTGCTGGACGACGCGGATGACCTGGCAGGAGTAGCCGAACTCGTTGTCGTACCAGAGGTAGAGGATCGCGTTGTCGCCCTCGACCTTGAGTGCACCGGCGTCGACGATCGAGGCGTGGCGTGAGCCGATGAAGTCGCTGGAGACCGCGTCGGGGGCGCTGATGAAGTCGATCTGGCGCTTGAGCGGCGAGGTCAGTGACACATCGCGGAGGTGGTCGAGGACCTCCTGGCGGGTTGTCTCGCGGGCGAGTTGCAGGTTGAGGATCGCGATCGAGACATCGGGCACCGGGACGCGGATCGAGCTGCCGGTGATCTTCGCCTTGAGGTCGGGCAGCGCCTTGGCGACGGCGGAGGCGGCGCCGGTTTCGGTGATGACCATGTTCAGCGGCGCCGAACGGCCGCGCCGCTCGGACTTGTGGTAATTGTCCAGCAGATTCTGGTCGTTGGTGAAGGAGTGGACGGTCTCCACGTGGCCGCGCAGGACGCCGTACTCGTCCGCCATCGCCTTCAGCGGCGGCACGATCGCGTTGGTGGTGCAGGACGCACAGGACAGGATCTGCTCGTCCGGCTTGATGGTGTCGTGGTTGACGCCGTGGACGATGTTCGGGACGTCGCCCTTGCCCGGCGCGGTCAGGACGACCTTCTCGATGCCGGGGCGAAGGTGCTTCGACAGGCCTTCGCGGTCGCGCCACTTGCCGGTGTTGTCGATGAGGATGGCGTCCTTGATGCCGTACGCCGTGTAGTCCACCGTCGTCGGGTCGTCGGAGTAGACGACCTGTATCTCGTTGCCGTTGGCGATGATCCTGCTGTTCGCCTCGTCGACGGTGATCGTGCCCTGGAACTGACCGTGGATGGAGTCACGGCGCAGCAGGGAGGCGCGCTTGACGAGATCCTCGGCGGACCGGCTCCCGTTGTTGCGGACGACGATGGCCCGCAGTCGCAGTCCGTTCCCGGAGCCGGCCTTCTCGATGAGCAGGCGGGCGAGGAGCCGCCCGATGCGGCCGAAGCCGTAGAGGACGACGTCGCGCGGCTCCCGGCGCTCGATCTTGCCGGCGCCCGTGGCGCCGGCCACGGCCTCGGCGGTGAACTCCTGCACCGACAGACCGCGGTCGTCGGTCCGGTACGTCGCGGCGAGCATGCCGATGTCGATCTGGGAAGGTCCGAGATCGAGGGCGGTCAGCGCCTGCAGGAAAGGCATCGTCTCGGTGACGGAGAGCTCCTCACCGGCGATCTGCCGGGCGAAACGATGGGTCTTCAGGATGCTGACGACCGATTTGTTCACCAAGGAGCGGCTGTGCAGCAGGACGGTGACGTCCCGTTCCCGGTGCAGTTTCCCGATGACCGGGATCATCGACTCCGCGATCTCCTCGCGGTGCTTCCAGTTGGTGAACGAGTCTTCGTTGACAGTCACAAGTACATCTTTCGAGCTAGGCGGCGCTCATATGATAGACGTTCGCTGTTCGGGCCATGCAGCCGGTGTCGCCACACCACAATTCGGGGGGTGTGAACTGCTGCCGCGGAACAGCGCACGAGTGTGATCTGGCGTGTATGAGTGAGTGTCCGGGTTGTGGTGAGTGCGCAGGGAACG
>NZ_JBHWJT010000022.1:0-164143 GCF_042731325.1 Streptomyces sp. NPDC059866
CACACCATCGGCCGACCTCCGCGAAGGCCCGGGCACCCACTCATCCACGCCAGAACACACTCGTGCGCAGCTACACGACAGCAGTTCACAACCCCTGGCTGTGGTCGGTGACGCCGGCTGACGAGTGCGCAAAGACCACCGCGACCGTTTCGCGGCCTGGCGGGAATGCGCTCACGACTCGACACGCTACGGCGTCCGTTGTCTGCTTTCGGTCGTTATGTCGCCTTCAATGGTGATGACCATGGATGAGGAGAGGGTGCATGAACACGCAGACCCCGGCCGGCTACACCTACGGCTCGACCCCGCCCAGCCCTGTCACCAGGGACGACCTGGCCAAGCTGGAGGCGAGTGTCCTGTTCACCGCCGAGGACGAGCAGGCGCTGCGCATGGCGGGCGACGTGCTGGAGGACCAGGTCGAGGACGTCCTGGACGTCTGGTACGGATTCGTCGCCTCGCACCCCCACCTCGTCGCCTACTTCGCCACCCCGGACGGCACGGTCCTGGACGACTACCTGACGCGGGTCCGCGGACGGTTCGGCCAGTGGATCATGGACACCTGCCGCCGCCCCCACGACGAGAACTGGCTCTCCTACGCCCACGAGATCGGCCTGCGCCACACGAAGGACAAGAAGAACCAAACCGACGCGGTGGACTCCGTACCCTATGTCCCCCTGCGCTACATGGTGGCGTTCATCTACCCGATCACCGCCACGATGCGCCAGTTCCTGGCGAATAAGGGGCACGCCGACGAGGCAGTGGAACGCATGCACCAGGCATGGTTCAAGTCGGTGACGCTGCAGACCGCCCTCTGGCTCCAGCCCTACGCGGCCGACCAGTGGTGAGACCGTGATCAGACGACGGCTGCCCCGCGTGGTTTCCACCTTGCTTTCGGGCAGGGTGCCTGGTCCTTCAGGGCCGGGGTGAATGCCCGCTGCCGCGTAGGGGGGCAGGGGCAGCCGGATCGCCGCCGGGGCGATCCGGCGTCTCACTCGACTCGACCGCGAGGCGCACGACGTGCACCAAGTAGGAGTTCAGGGAGCGATCCTGCGCGGCGGCGGTGGCTTTCGCCTTCTCGTACAGCTCATCGGGGATGCGGAACCTGTAGTTGATGACCTCATAGTGACCTTACATTGACCTCATGTCCAGGTTCCGGATGTACCCGACGCCGCAGCAGGAACAGCAGATGCTGCTGCACTGCGCGCACGCGCGGTACGTGTGGAACCTGGCCGTCGAGCAGCACTCACACTGGCGCAGGGGAAAACTGCCCGCCCCCGGCTTCGCCGAGCAGTGCCGGCAGCTCACCGAAGCCCGGCGCGAGAACGAATGGCTCGGCGCAGGGAATGCCGATGTCCAGCAGCAGGCATTGAAGGACTTCGCCAAGGCCAAGGCGGCCCGCTTCACCTCCGGGTTCGGTGAGCCGACCTGGCGCAAGAAGTACAAGCACGAGGGCTTTCGTGTCATCGGGGCCGACCGTGTTCCCGAGTGCGAGCCGGACGGGTCGCCGAAGCTCAACGTCAGGACCGGCAAGCAGGTCATGGGCCGGTCGGTGGCCGTGCAGAAACTCAACCGGCGCTGGGCGCAGGTCAAGGTGCCCGGCTGCGGCTGGGTGCGCTTCCGCCTCACCTGCGCCGGGCTGCCGAAGGCCAAGACCTTCCGCGTCACGTTCCGTAACAACCAGTGGCATGTCGCGTTCGCGGTCATCCCCGAGCCGGTCGAGGCCCCCGGCGCGGGTGAGGTCATCGGCATCGACCGAGGCGTGACGATCACTGCCGCTCTGTCGGACGGGTGGAAGTTGAACTGCCCGCCGCTCACAGTCAAGGAACGTGCGAAGATCCGCAAGCACGAGCGGCGGGCGGCACGGGCCAGGAAGGGCAGCTGCCGTAAGGCCGCCGAGTACGCAAAGGTCGCCAAGCTCAAGGCCCGGGAATCGGACCGGCGCAAGGACTGGTGCGAGAAGACCTCAACTATGCTCGCCCAGTCGTACGGCCTGATTCGGTTCGAAAAGCTGAACATCAAGAACATGACCCGCTCGGCCAAGGGGACGGTCGGGCAGCCGGGCAACAACGTCCGCGCCAAGGCCGGGCTGAACCGGGCCATCCTCGCCCAGGGCTGGGGCCTTCTCCGCCGCAGGACGGAGGAGAAAGCTCCCGGCCGGGTCGAAGACGTCCCCGCCCCGTACACCTCCCTGCGATGCAGCGCCTGCGGATGGATCGAGAAGAATTCGCGCAAGAGCCAAGCCGAGTTCGTCTGCGTATCCTGCGGCTTCACCTGCAACGCGGACGAGAACGCAGCAACCAACGTCGCGGCAGGACAGGGCGGGATCCCCCGCCCCCGGCGATCAGCCGGTGCCGGAGGGACGACACCGCCCACACAGCGGTCGAGCGTCCGTGAACCTCAACCCACCTGGGTTGGAATCCCCCTCTTTTAAGAGGGGGAGGATGTCAAGCCGTAGTGCAGCATGCCCCGTGGTCTTGACCGGGGTTCGACGACTCGGGTCGTGTGAGAGGTCACCGTAGGGTGGGCTCGTACCACGAGCTCCAACGAGTAGTCACTCGGGCACCGCTGTCCCGCGGCTGGATGAAGTAGGGCCGCCCGCCGCTCTCAGTGAAGGCCTTGTGGGCCGGGGTCCAGGAAGACATGACGATCCCGCTTTCGGACAGCCTGGTTGACGGCGGTATCGCAATGAACTTGTGCTGCTCCGGCGCACATGTGCTGCAGCCGCTGGTTGGTCGGTCTGCGCGCACGGACAGGCTCGGCCACCGCGCCTCCAGCGGTCGGATCGGACGTCATCTCACATCCGACCGCCACGACCACCGACCCGGCGAACCTGTGCGGTCACGGCATCAGGCGCTCGCGGTCTCGTCCGGGTGGAGGGCGTCGAGGATGAGGGTGAGGCCGAAGGTGAACTCGTCGGCGTAGTCGTAGCCGGGCTTGATGACGTGCTCGGTGGCCAGTTCGGTGAGGTGGGGGTAGGCGTCGGCGGGCATCTCGCGCAGGATGGCGCCGGCGACCTCGTCCAGTTCCGTCGCGCCTTTGAACGGCAGGCTGAGCTCCTGGAGTACGAAGCCGTACAGGTAGCTGTCGATCAGTGAGACGGCGTGCGCGGTCATCGGGACGGAGAATCCTCCGGCACGCAACGCTCCGATGACGGCGTCGTGGTGGCGCAGGGTCGCGGGGCCGGGCTGGGAGCGGGAGTCCATCAGGCCGATGGCCCAGGGATGGCGCCGGAGGGCGGCGCGGGCGGAGAGGGCGCGGTGCCGCATGGCACTTTTCCAGTCGGTGTCGCGCGGCGGAAGGTCGATCTCGCCGAACACCGCGTCCACCATGCCGTCGAGGATGTCCTCCCTGCCCGCGACGTGGTGGTAGAGCGACATCGCCTCGACTCCGAGCGGTTCGGCGATGGCCCGCATGGTGAGCGCGGCCGACCCTTTCTCGTCGGCCACCGCCACCGCCGTACGAATCACGCGCTCGCGACTGAGCGGGGTGCGCGCCGACGTCCCGCGCCGGCCCTTGCCTCCCTTGTGCATCCGCCCCTCCTTTTCGCTCCTATTGACTGCCTTACAGCATAAGGCTAGCTTGCCTTACAGTATAAGGTCAGTATGCCGGCGAAGGGGCTGCGCCATGGGCACGGATCGTGTGAAGAAGGTCTGCATCGTCGGGGCTTCGGGGAAGCTCGGGCAGTACATGGTCGGGCACGCACTGGAACGCGGCTACGAGGTGGTCGGCGTGTGCCGGGAGCGCAGCGTGCCGAAGCTGGCCGCGTTCGAAGGCCGCATGACCGTCGTCCCCGGACCCACGAACGACCCGGAGGTGATCCGGCGGGCGGTCGCCGGGTGCGACGGGGTGTTGACGGTGCTGGTGCCCTGGGGCGTGCAGCAGTACGCGTCGGGCACGGCGCAGGCAGTGCTCGACCACGCACGGCCGGGCGCGCGCCTGGTCTTCTCCTGCGGCTGGCACATCACGCGCGACGGAAAGGACAAGTACTCGCGGATGTTCACCATGGGCGTGCGGATCGCCGCCGTGCTGGGCAAGCTCGTCCGCGCCGTCGAGATCGACGACCAGGTGGAGGCGTGCCGACGGGTGTTCGCCAGCGACAGCCGGTGGACCGTGGTGCGCGGCAGCAGCCTGGAGGAGGGCGAGAGCCAGGGCCTGCCCGTCTGGAGCCGGCACGTGGGCGACCCGGTACTGGCCAGCAACCTGACGCGCCGGGTGGACTTCGCGCTGTTCATGGTGGAAGCGCTCACCGACGACACGCTCGTCCAACAGGCCCCGGCGATCGTCGGCTGCCGAACCCCCAGCGCCCTCGCCCACGCCGACGGACCCCACGACCACGACTAGCTGGGTGCTGGCCTGGAGGAGCGGTGAGTTGGTCGGCGAGCGTCCGGGCGGTGGCCTGGGACGACGCACGCAACCGAGCCGCCGGGCAGGCCGCGCTGCACGGCAGGCACGCCATGCCGCTGAGACGGCGCGAGCCCGTCCCAAGCGCTTGACGACGTCACCTTCTCGGCAGTGAACGGCCGAGCGACGGGTGTGTCGATGTTCCCCGGTGCTGTGGCCGGCGCGCGCTGCGAGTTGCGGATCAGCAGCGTGCTGCACGTCAACCCAAGGCTGCGGCCGGACACTGTTGTCCCGATCGGCTGCAGCGACTCAGTCCGGCCCACCCGGGGCGGTAGCGGGACCTCCCCGGCGGCCCTGTCGCTGCCTCGAGAGCCACTCCTCGAAGGTGGTCGGCGCGATGCGGGCGCCCTCGCCGGGCAGCAATACGTCACCGGCCGTCTCCGGGCCGAGCACCGACGACCACGTCGGCACGAGCTTGACCGCGTGGCCGCGCGCGTCGTTGGTACGCCGGGCCATGTCCACCAGGTCCTGCAGATCCGGGCCGGCGACGTCGCGGTAACGCCCCTGCGGTGGGCCCGTGGCGATCTCGGCGAGAACATCGGCCACGTCCTCGGGCGCGATCGGCTGTACGAGCAGCGGTGGGATCGTGGCGACGCCGTCCTGCTCGGTCCAGCCCGTCACCGTCGCGGCGAAGTCGTGGAACTGGGTGGCCGGAACGATCGTCCACGGCACCGGGCCCTCGGTCACGAGGCGCTCCTGCTCCCGCTTGCCGGCGTAGTGCGCGTTGCCTGCAACACGATCGACCCCAACGATCGAGAGCAGCACATGATGACGGACCCCTGCCCGCTTCTCGGCAGCGAGCAGGTTCTGGGTGGCGGTGCCGAAGTACGCCACTGCGGCGTCCCGGTCCGCCCCCGTGTAGCTGGTGGCATCGACGACGGCCTCGACGCCCGTCAGGGCGGCGTCGAGGCCGTCGCCGGTGGTCAGGTCCACGCCGAGCGAGCGGCTGATGCGAACGACGTCGTGTGCTGCCCGCTCCAGGGCGGCGACGGTGAGGGCCCCGATGTTCCCGGTCGCGCCGGCAACGGCGATTCGCATAGTGATTCCGCCCTTCTCTCGTTCCGCCTCCGGGTACATCTTGGACTAGACGGACATCGAGGGAACGCCCGCCGCGCCCCGGACAGTCATCGCCTTGGCGGGCAGCTGTCGTGGTGTCGGTGATGGTCCGGGCCCGGCGACTGGCTCGACGCCGTGGCGAAGGGTGTCCGAATGGACCAGGGCCGCTGGGCCCATCCGCCGAATGCCCCGCGTCGGTTTGAGTGGTGGACGGACACGGTACGGACAGCTCCACAGTTCAATGCAAGGACGCAACCCCTTGGACCTGAAGCTCGAAGTCGTCGTGCTGCCCGTCTCCGACACGGGCCGGACCAAGGCCTGCTAAGAGAAGCCGGGCTTCCGCCGGGACTTCGGCGCGTACAACAGGAGCTGGACATGAAGATCGTGTTGCTGGGCGCCACCGGCATGGTCGGCAGCCGTATCGCCGCCGAGGCCGTCGCCCGAGGCCACCAGGTGACGTGCGTCAGCCGCTCCGGTGAGGCTCCTGTCCCGGGCGTGGCCTCGACCGCCGCGGACGCGGCGGACACACCCCGGGTCGCCGCCCTTGCCGCCGGACACGACGCGGTCGCCTCCGCCCTGGTACCGCCGCGCGACGGCAGCGACCCGAGGGAGCCCTTCCTCGCCCTGAACCGAGCAGTGGTCGACGCCGTGCGCACTGCCAATGTCTCGCGGCTCGTCGTGGTCGGCGGTGCGGGCAGTCTGGAGGTGGCGCCCGGCGAGGCGCTGGTGGACCAGCCCGACTTCCCCGCCGACCTCCGCGGCGAAGCCCTCGCGCACCGCGACGTCCTCGCCTTCTACCGCACGGTCGGCGATCTCGACTGGACCTACGTGTCCCCGCCGGCCGAGATCGCCCCGGGCGAACGGACCGGCAACTTCCGCATCGGTGGCGACCAGCTGCTGAGCGACGCCGAGGGCCACAGCCGCATCAGCGCCGAGGACTACGCGGCCGCTTTCTTGGACGAACTCGAGAGCAGCGCACATCTGCGCACCCGGATCTCCGCTGCATACTGAGCCAGGCCGCCAGGGTTTCGGCAGAGCACGCGATCCGGCACGACGGAGCCCTCGCCCTTCCCATCAGTCCACGGCTGCTGCCTCTCCTGACATTTCAAGTTCGGAAACACCCCACGTATCCCTGCCGGGACGCCTTGCGGGCATGGAAATCGGGTTGGCGGCTGTCCGTCGACGTCGGAAGTGCCTTGGGGGCTGATCCCGCGAATCAGTCTGACGCCCGAGCCGGCCCGAGGGGCTGTGCACTGTTGCCGTGAGCACGCCGTGCAGAATCTCGTCGTCCCCCTCCCGCTCCACGGGCAGCCGCCGCCTATCAGCACGTTTGTGGGAGTGAGGTGGGACCGGAGTCGGAACCCGAAGAGATCGGCGAAGCCGAGGACTTGGTGGAACACGTGGCGGCGATCGACATCGCCGAGGCGTCGGGCATGGTCTCCATGCGCCTGCCGCTGGTCTGGCAGGTTCCCGTCGGCTCGGCATCCCTTGATACCGGCGGGTGGCTCTGTTCGCGAGAACGGACAGCACCGCTGAGGGGCCCGGAGTACCGGAGCACCGAGGCCGCTGCTCGCGCTCGTGCCGTATGCGGCAATTTGGCGTGCTGGTGCGGCCGCCGGCCCGGTGGTGTCCGCGTTGCGATCATGCCCCAAGGGAAGACTGTGCCTCCAGCCGGGCAGCCTGGACCGGCTGAGCCTGAGACCGGCTGGGCCAGGTTTGAGGGGCGAAGTGCCGTTGCTCAAGTCAAGACTGGAGACGTGCCGCCTGGAAGCCCCTCGGGCCGTGGTCGGTGCACTTCCCCGGGAAATGCCTGCTGGACGCCCTGGCGTCCCTGTCGGCCCTGGGTTTCTGCTGCAGTCCCCCGAAGTCGGTGAGGAACGACATGAACGACACCACGGTCCAGCGCAACATCGACACCGCCAAGCTGCTGCTCGAAGACGCGATGCCGAACGGCAACTTCGACCTCATCCGTTCGCTGGTCACCCCCGACGCTCCGATCCGCCGGGCCGGTTTCGCGGACCTGTACGCGGTCACCGGGGATGCGATCCCACAGGGGGGAAACTTCGTCGAGTGGCTCGAGGCGGGCTGGAAGGTGCTGTCCGGGGCGCTGACCGACCAGACTTCAGAAGCCCGCGACATCGTGGGCCACGGCGACACGGTCGTGCTCCAGTTCCACATGACAGCGCTGCACTCCGGCACGTTCGCCGGTGCCCCGGCCACGGGCAAGCGCGTGAAGTGGGACGAGATCGGCGTGCTGCACTTCGACGACGCGGGCAAGATCACCGACCTGTGGTTCGTGTGCCAGGAGCTGAGCCTCGCCGAGCAGATCGGCTACAAGGTGCAGCTCAGCTGAGGCCCCCCCGAAATGCACGGTCGGTCCACGCACCGATACAGCCTGCCGCTGCACCGTCCGTGCCTCGCTTACGTCGGGCCCAGTCGAACCCAGGACTGACTGGGCCGCCTTCGGGCCCGCGCACCCGCTCCTGGTGCATCACGCTGGAGGCATGGACCACAACGCCGAACTGGGAAACTTCCTCCGCTCCCGCCGCTCCCGGCTCCAGCCTGAGGAGGCGGGGCTGACCCCGGGCGCCGGCACACGCCGCGTACCCGGGCTGCGCCGCGAGGAGGTCGCGCAGCTCGCCGGCGTCAGCACGCACCGACTACTGCACCCGCCTCGAACAGGGCCGCCACCCGCACGTCTCCGAGGCCGTGCTCGACGCCGTCGCCAGTGCCCTGCGCCTCGACGACGTCGAGCGCGGCCAACCTGCGCGACCTCGCCCGCACCACCGGCGGCTCCCGTCAAAGCCGCGCCCATGCTGCTGCGCGTGCGACCCGCCGTCCATCAGATGCTCGATGTGCTCGGCGACGTCTCCCCGGTCCTGGTCGTCAACCACCGTCGCGACGTCCTGGCCACGAACCACCTCGCCCGGGTCCTGATCACAGACTTCGACGCGCTGCCGTACCGCGAGCGCAACCTGGCCCGCTTCATCCTGCTCGACCCGGCCGCCCGAGAGCTGTACCGCGACTGGGAGGACGTCGCCCAGGTCTTCGTCGCCAACCTGCGCCTGGCCGCCGGACGCCACCCCGACGACCGGCAGTTGAACGAGCTGATCGGCGAGTTCTGCGTCAAGGTGCCGCAGTTCAGCGCGTGGTGGGACAGCCACCGCGTTCAGCAGTGCGCCCACGGCGACCAGCGGTTCCAGCCCCCGTCGTCGGCACCCGCCGCTCCTGCGGGGCAGGGACGGGGGCGCCGGACGATGCAAAAGTCGGCCGACCACGGGTGGTTTGTGCTGTCGGACCGGATGGACGTTGCGCGTCCTGGTCCTGGAGCCTGCTGTCGGCAGGCCCACTTCATCATCAGGTCGTGGAGGCGTGGTGGCGTTGTGCGGTGGAGTTCGGGGACAGGAGGCGGGCGAGCCAGTCGGTGCGGGTGCGTCGGGCTGTGGCCGAGATGTGTGCCTGCGGGAACAGGGCGTCGAAGCCGTGGAAGCCGCCTGCCCAGACGTGGAGTTCGGCTTGGCCGCCGGCTGCCCAGATGCGGATGGCGTAGTCGGTGTCCTCGTCGCGGAAGACCTCGGCGGAGCCGGTGTCGATGTAGGTGGTCGGCAGGCCCGAGAGGTCGTCGGCCAGCGCAGGTGAGACGTACGCGGGTATCTCCTCTTCGGTGAGGTCGCCGAGGACGGCGCGCCATCCGAACTCGTTCATCTCGCCGGTCCAGACGCCGGGCACGCCGGAGTACTGGCGGCTGGAGGTGGTGGTGTTGCGGTGGTCGAGCATGGGGCAGACCAGCACCTGCGCGGCGATCGCCGGGGTGCCGAGATCGCGGGCCAGCAGGGTGACACCGGCGGCGAGGCCGCCGCCCGCACTGGCGCCCGCGACGACGATCCGGCTGGGGTCGACACCCAGTTCGGTGGCGTGTTCGGCGACCCAGAGCAGTCCCTGGTAGCAGTCGTCGACCAGGGTGGTGCCGGTGGCCTCGGGGGCGAGTCGGTAGTCCACGGTGACCACGACCGCGCCGAACTGGTCGAGCCACTCCAGCGGGATGTCGAGCTGCGAGAAGCGGTCGCCCATGACCATCCCGCCGCCGTGGATCCAGTAGATGCAGGGTGCGGCGGGGGTGGTGCGATCGGTGTGCGCGGGGCTGAAGACCGACAGGGGGATCTGGGCACCGTCCTTGGCGGGCACGGTGATCTCGCGCTGGTCGATCTGCCGGTGTGCGAGGAGGGACTCGATGGGGGTCGAGGGGAATTGGCGCAGTTGCGCGAGGACTTCCGGGTTGAGCCGGGACATGAGGGGCATGTCGGCCAGGAGTTCATGCAGTTCGGGGTCGATGGCGGGTCGTGCCGTGGTCATGGCGTTGCCTTTCGTGGGATGGTGCCGGACGGTCAGGAGAGAAATGCAGGCCGCTTCTGTAGCGGCCGGCCGGGGCTCAGAAGTCGGCCTTGCCGCGTACCGGGACGTAGTCGGTGTACTCGGGCTCCTTGGCCAGCAGCTCGTCGATCCGGGCCACGATGGCCTGGGCTGCCTCGCCCGCGAAGATGCGGTGGTGGTCCTCCTCGCTGGTCCAGCCCTCGGTGACATGGACGACGTCGGGGTCGGACGCGGAACGGGAGACGAGGTAGACGACGCAGTGTTCGCTCGCGCCGGGGCTGCCCTCGTTCAGGCCGGTCAGCAGCAGGTCGACCAGCCGGTCGCCCATATGCGGCTTGGCGGTCAGGGCGGCGTTGAAGCCGTAGTTGGCGATCATGGCTTCCTTCTTCTCGGTGAGGGAGTGAGGTGACTCCATTCAACCGAGCTGACCTGCGGAAACGTTAGAACGATGCTCGCTCGCCCTTGCACGATCCTCGCGGGGGTGGGAGCGATGGCGCGGAACGGTGCTGCAATGGACGCATGTACCTCGAAGAGCTCCGCACGCTGCTGGCCCGGCATGCCCGTCCCGACTGGACCACCGCCATCGACGGCGTACTCATCTCGAAGGTCGACCGGGCTGATCCGCCGGCGCCCTCCATGTCCGGGACGGTGCTCGCGGTCATCGCCCAGGGCGCCAAACGCCTCGCGCTGGGCGACCGGGTCTACGAGTACGGCCCCGGGCAGTACCTGGTCGCGTCCGTCGACCTGCCCGTCACGGGGCAGTTCACCCAGGTCGAACCTGATCATCCGGCCCTCGGCTTCGGTCTCACGCTGGAACCCTCCGCCGTCGCCGAGTTGCTGTTGCAGGCCGGGCCCGGAGACATCCCCCGTGGCGGCGGAGGCGTTCCGTCGGGGATCGCCGTCAGCGACGCTTCATCCGCGCTGCTCGATGCGGTGGTCCGGCTGCTGCGCCTACTCGACGAACCCCGCGACCGGGCCGTACTGGCACCGCTGGTCAAACGCGAGATCCTGTGGCGCCTGATCACCGGCGAGCAGGGGGCGACGGTTCGCCAACTCGGCCTGGCCGACAGCGGCCTGAGCCATGTGTCCCGGGCCGTGCGCTGGATCCGCGAGAACTATGCGGAGCCCTTCCGGGTGGAGGACGTGGCGCGGATGTCCGGCATGAGTGTCTCCGCGTTCTACCGCAACTTCCAGGCGGTGACCGCGATGAGCCCCATCCAGTTCCAGAAGCAGATCCGGCTGCAGGAGGCCCGCCTGCTGCTCGCCACCCACCCGGGCGACGTCACCGGGGTCGGCCGGCGCGTCGGCTACGACAACCCGTCACAGTTCAGCAGGGAGTACCGCCGCCAGTTCGGCGCGCCCCCGAGCCTGGACGCGGCCCGCCTGCGGAAAACCGTACGCACCCCCGTGGGCGTTCTGCCCTGAGCGGACTGGCCAAGCAGGAGGATCGTGCAAGGGGAAGCGAGGATAGTTCTACTGTTTCCGCAGGTCAGAGCGATTCAATGGGATCACCGGTTCTCCCGTGGAGCAGGAAAATGCCTGTCCATCCGCGGATCCCACCACATCGCAAAGGTCACAGCATGAAGACAGTTCTGATCACTGGCAGCTCCTCCGGATACGGGCGGGAGACCGCCCTCCACTTCCACTCGCAGGGGTGGAACGTCATCGCCACGATGCGCACCCCGCGTCCGGGCGTCCTTCCCGAGTCGGACCGGCTCCGCGTCGTCGAGCTCGACGTGACCGAGCCCGAGAGCATCGCCGCCGCGTTCGAGGCGGCCGGGCCCATCGACGTCCTGGTCAACAACGCGGGCGTCCCGTCGATCAGCGTGTTCGAGGGCACCCCCATGGCGCACGTGCGGGAGGTTTTCGAGACCAACACGTTCGGCGTGATGGCGACGACCCAGGCGGTGCTGCCCCAGTTCCGCGAGCGCGGCTCCGGCGTGGTGGTCAACGTGACCTCCAGCGTGGTGCTGGGCCACATGCCGCTCTCGGCCATCTACAAGGCGAGCAAGATGGCCGTCGAGGGGTTCACCGCATCCCTTGCGCTCGAGCTCGCACCCTTCGGTGTGCAGGCGAAGACGGTCGAGCCGGGCGCCTGCCTGACGACGAACTTCGGGGCCAAGGCGACGAACGGCGCCTCGCCGGACGAGCTGGTCCCGACGCCCTACGCGGCCTTCGCGAAGAAGACCATGGACGGCTTCATGGCACAGGACGTGTTCACCAAGGAGAGCGACGTCGCCGAGACGGTGTGGCGAGCCGTGCACGACACGACCGGCCAGCTGCGGTTCCCGGCCGGCCCCGACGCGGTCTGGCTCGCCCAGGCGAAGTGACCGACCAGCAGGCATGGTGACGCCGTACTGATGCCACGAGCCGGCCCCGATGCACACGCACGGGGCCGGCTCGCTGTTCAGCGCCCACAGGACGAAGGGGAACCCTTCTCGGCATGTCAATACAACAGCCACGAACGAGGGGCAGAACCCGCGGTATCGACCCGCGTCCCGTCGTCCCCCGCGCCCTGCCCGCGTCCGCGACGGTCCGCTGTGCTTCCCCCGGCACACCCTGGGCGGCGCCAAGGGTCCGCGCCGCCCTGCTCGATCTCGTAGTCCGCGCCGGGCGGCTGCTGCGCCGCCCCGACCAGGTGGCTCGCTCGCTGACCCGCACGCTGAAGTTCGCCGGCAACTGCAGCTGGGAGAAGACGCGCCGCCTGGTGGAGCCGTCCGCACACGATGAGGATCTGCGCATCCTGGCCTGCCAACTGATGGACGCCACCGATCCACAGCGCGGCCGTGCGGGACCGGCCGCGGCACCGTGCCGGCCTCGGTGAAGGTCTCGTGCGCCCGGTGCAGCACTTGTCCGCGCTCGGCAGGGTCGGCCCGACGTGGCCTGTCACAGGGCGATGCGCTGGGGAATCGCCGCTCAGGGGAGGAGGAAGGGGCCGTGCCCGCTGCGCGGCGTCGCCGAACCATCCGGGAGACCGACGGCAGGCCCCACTCCGACCGCCGACGACCAGGACCGCCTTCCGGCCCGGGTGTCGGCGCGGTCGGTCTGCCCGCGCCCGTTGCCTCGCGCCATCGCCGGGGGACCGGTTTCCGGTCCAGGTGTCCGCTGAACGGACGGCCGTGACCGGATATCACCCTTGACGGGATGTCAACACCTGACTGAACATCAGGCGCACACAGCACCCGCACAGCTCTGGCACCACCGATCCAGGCATCGCTCGACTCCCCACATCGACGAGAAAGTGCGGCTCCCCACATGACGCATCCGAGATCCAGCCTGCCCAGGACCACCTCCAGACGTACGGCCGCCGTGGCCCTCGTGGCCGCGGCGGGTCTGCTCGCCGCCTCGCCCGCCTCCTCGGCCACGCCCGACCGGACCCGGGCGGCCGCCGCCGGCGCCGGGACCCTGGCGCCACCCGACATCCCGATCAGCAACGTCAAAGCGCACCTCACGCAGTTCCAGTCGATCGCCACCGCCAACGGCGGCAACCGGGCTCACGGCCGTACCGGCTACAAGGCCTCGATCGACTACGTGAAGGCCAAACTCGACGCGGCCGGATTCACCACCAGCGTCCAGCAGTTCACCTACTCCGGCAGCACCGGGTACAACCTGATCGCCGACTGGCCCGGCGGGGACCCGAACCAGGTCCTCATGGCCGGCGCGCACCTCGACTCGGTCTCCTCCGGCGCCGGGATCAACGACAACGCATCCGGCTCCGCGGCCGTACTCGAGACGGCCCTCGCCGTCTCCCGCGCCCAGCTCCAGCCCACGAAGCACCTGCGGTTCGCCTGGTGGGGCGCCGAGGAACTGGGACTGGTCGGCAGCAGGTACTACGTGAACAACCTGACGGCCGACGACCGCGCCAGAGTTTC
This sequence comes from Streptomyces sp. NPDC059866, assembly GCF_042731325.1. Classification (NCBI taxonomy): domain Bacteria; kingdom Bacillati; phylum Actinomycetota; class Actinomycetes; order Kitasatosporales; family Streptomycetaceae; genus Streptomyces; species Streptomyces sp. NPDC059866. Next base: position 13,698 of record NZ_JBHWJT010000022.1, read on the forward strand.
GGGGTACATCAACCTCGACATGGTCGGCTCCCCGAACCCGGGTTACTTCGTCTACGACGACGATCCGGCGATCGAGAAGGTCTTCAAGGACTGGTACGCGGGCATCGGCGTACCGACCGAGATAGAGACGGAAGGTGACGGCCGCTCCGACCACGCGTCCTTCAAGAACGTCGGCATACCGGTCGGCGGCCTGTTCACCGGCGCCAGCCGTACGAAGACGGCGGCGCAGGCCGCCAAATGGGGCGGTACCTCCGGCCAGGCGTTCGACCGGTGCTACCACTCCTCCTGCGACACGAGCACGAACATCAGCGACACCGCGCTCGACCGCAACAGCGACGCTCTCGCCCACGCGATCTGGACGCTGGGGACGACGGAGCCGCTGCCGCCCGGCGAGTCGTACGAGAACACCACCGACGTCGCCATCCCGGACAACGCGGCTGCGGTGACCTCGGCCCTCACCGTCTCCGGCCGCACGGGAAACGCGCCGACGGCGCTCCGGGTCGGGGTGGACATCAAGCACACCTGGCGCGGTGACCTGGTCGTCGACCTGCTGGCGCCGGACGGCACGGCCTACCGGCTGAAGAACTCCAGCAGCTCGGACTCCGCGGACAACGTCATCACCGCATACACCGTCGACGCGTCCACCGAGACGGCGAACGGCGCCTGGCGGTTGCGCGTGCAGGACGTCGCCTCGCAGGACACGGGCTACATCGACAGCTGGAACCTGACCTTCTGACCGATCGGCTGCGTGTGCCGGGTACCGCCGGCACACGCAGCCGAGGTGGCCCTGAGGCCGCGACTTCGGGGCCTGGTCGGCTTCGGGCCGGTTGGACCTGGCGGAAAACCGCGATCGGCGCGCATGGGTCGCCGAGGCCTTTGGCGCGGTCTCGTGGCCAAGCGGACAGCTCCGAAGCGGGGTCGGCTGGAGACTGAGTGCTGTGGCCTGGGGCGGTGACTACTCATTCCAGGGAGGGGGAGTTGCCATCTCGGATGGCTCACGTATGGCATGGCGCCCTCGAAAATTGTCGGGTACCCACGCCCACGTACAGTCAGGTTTGGCCAGGCTCTTCGGGATCGCAGTGTCACGTGGCTCGGTCGAGGCTGTCCGGCGCACCGACCGTCGTCCCCGGGCCGGCGCGGCCCGACGAGCCGGACGCCACGGGCAGGCCCGCGTCGAGGCCCGGCAGCAGTACCGGCTCCATTCGGACCCGTCCCTGATCGGCGAGATACCGCTCGAGCTCCGGCGGCCGGTAGCCCGCGTCCCCGTCGTAGCGTTCTTTGGCCGGCACGGCCAGGAACTCGCTCCCGTCGAGCCGGCCCTCGTCGTCCGCCGCCCGTCCGAGGGGCCGGTGCAGCGGCTTGGCCAGTCGGTACAGCGCCGTCCGCGAGGGGTGCAGCTTGCCCAGGGCGTCCGGCCGCACACGGAAGTCGATGCTCTCGTCCGGCTTCATCTCACTCGGCCCGGCCGCGCTGAGCGCCTCGGCGTCGAACTCCAGCCCGTATCTGCGGGCCTGGTCCACCATCCACAGCAGGGTGATGTCGGACAGCCCCGTCTCCTTGTAGCCACCACCGACATCGCAGTGCGACCCGGCGAACCACACCTGCTTCAGCTCCTGGCCCTGCGCGGCGGCGCCGGGCTGCTGGTGCCACAGCGTTGGCCGGAACGCCGAGCGTTGCTCGTCGATGGCCAGCGCGTGGAAGGCCCCCATGACCCAGCTGCTCAGCTGGGTGTCGTGGAACGCCCAGCGGCGGTTGAACCGGTTCACGACCGGCTCGAGCCACCCGGGACCCGGAACCGGGATGCCCAGGGCACCCACCGTGTCCCACACGCCGATGAAGTGGATCTCTGTCTCGTGCGCGTACGAGCGGCGGAACAACGTGGAGGCCGCGCCGCTCGGCTTCTCGATCCGGTCGCGGTAGAGGGCCCACGCCTCCTTGACCCGGTCGGCGTGGTTCCGGCGCAGGATGCCGCAGTTGCGTACCAGGCCAGCCAGGCTGCGGGCCGTGAACGCGCCCCGGCTGAAACCGAAGAGGAACAGCTCGTCGTCGGGCTCGTACGTCTCGACGAGGAAGCGGTAGGCGTCGATGACGTTCCGGGACAGGCCCACGCCGAACGCGCCGCCGCGCAGGCGCTCCCACCGGTGGGTACCGACGCCCCTGTGGTAGTAGACACGCTGGTCCTTCCCGGCAGCGGACCCCGGGCGTACGGACAGAGCGACCTTGGTGACGTTGGTCTTGCTCGGCTGGTCGGCGAAGTTCCACGTTCCGTCGCAGCAGACGACCAGACGCTTGGCCATGACCATCCCTCCTCGCGAGAATGAAGGGCCGGTCTCGTCCCTCTCCGCGAGTCCGGAACACCCTGCCGCCGGCTGTCAGTCAGGTTTCCGTGAGGGAGGAGCATCCGCAGAGCCCGCGCGTGGTGAACGACGCCGCGTGAGTACCTTGTCCCGGTCCGCCCGCCGAGATGTGCCGTCCAACAGACACGAGTCCAATATTTGCACCGCTCCGCGGACCTCGCCATACGACGGTTGCGAGGGCCTCGGAGACGGTGCGGGGCCGAACGGGGGCGGGCGGGTGAGCGGGCGTGGCGGGGCGGTGGTCGTCAGGCGACGGCCATGAACAGGTCGGTCCGCTCGCCCAGTCGGCTGAGCGAGACTTTGCCGGGGATGCCATTGGCGTCGGCGTCTTCATTGGTGTGTGGTGCTGGTGGGCCGGGGGCCCGGCTCAGGGATTCGAGCAGGGCTCGCGATCGTGCTGAGCACAGCGCCAACCGGCGGAGTCTACCTGGCCGTTGCGGTTCGAACACCCAGGACGATCAACGCAGCTCCTGCCAGCCGACTCATCCCACGCCGGAACTGAGGGGTGTCGACCGCCCTGCGCGCCGCAGCGACCACCGACGTCCAGAACAGCAGCCAGACGAGGACGACAGCCATATGCGCGACCGCAAGCGCCGCGATCTGCGGTGCGAGCGGGCGGCCGGGGGCGAGGAACTGCGGGACGAGCGTGAGATAGACCGACGAGGCTTTCGGATTGAGGACGTTGGACCACAGACCCTGCCCGAATCCCCCGAGCCGGGCCCACGGCAAGCGCCATCGCACCCGGCCCGTCGGCTCGGGGCTGTGCTGCGCCGAGCGCCATGTGGTGATGCCCAACCAGATGAGATAGACAGCACCGAGAATCTTCACCACCGTCAATGCCCGGGCCGACGCCATGACCAAGGCCGACAGGCCAACCGCGGCGAACGCCGCGTGCACCAGCAACCCGCACACCGAGCCGAACGCGACGAGCACGCCATCACACCGCGAACCAGCGATCACCCTTTGAGTGACGAGGGTGAAGCTGGTCCCTGGGATCAACGTGAGAGGCGTGACCGCGAGCACGAATCCGAGCACTTGCTGCCACTGCACACCATGAGCCTAGACAACAATCCGCAGGCAGAGCGAACCTGAGAGGACGGGAAAGCGCACCCCGAGGCACGCGTCGCGCTTACGGGGCCCGAACGCCCAGGTCAGATCAGCGGTGCGCGGCCGTACGGTGCCAGACGTACCGGGCCCACCAGCCCGTAGTTCTGGCGTTTCGCCACGCCGAAGACCGACGCGTTCGCCACCCGCAGGCGGTTCAGGAGCGTGGTCGCCACCTCCACCTCCACGGTGTTGGCGCCCCGCCGCAGGTACGGGCCCACATCGACCCGCGGCGTCAACTGGTCCGCCGGAGGCAGCCGGTGGCCGTTGACGGTGACGCGGAAGGTGTCGAAGACCTCTCCCAGGTCGAGGTACGCCCCGTATCCGCCCGTCCACGGTGCGCGCAGGTGCACGGTGGTGCGGTAGCGGCCGATGCCCGAGACGTCCTCCAGGCCCGGGACCGAGGGCCACGGGGCCAGGGCGTCGAGGACGAACTCGCGGCGCGGCTTCAGGGTCTGGGAGGGGCGAGCGCCCGGTTGCCAGTCCTCGACCGTCAGGGACCACCGCGTCAGCGGCATCGGCTCGGGCAGCCCGTCCAGGACGGTCTCGACGGTCCGGCCGTCGTGGAGGGTCGTACGGTACGTGCCCGGTCGGACGTCGCGGACCTCCAGACGGCCGCCCGCGCCCCGGAGCACCTGCGCCGCCTCGCTGTCGGCGGCGGACACGTACGGGTGGTCGGCCCATGCGCCCGGCCGGACCAGGGCGACGATCGCGGTCGCGCCCGGCTCCAGGGTGACGCGCAGCCGGATCCGCCCGTCCTCCGTACGGGAGTACAAGGGGAGTGGTTCCACGGCGCCGGTCCAGGCGTCGAGGCGGTAGGGCACCGCGTCCCGCCGGCGCGTCGTGAGGGTGACGTCGTGGTCGACCCGGGCGTTGGCCGCGCCCTTGGTCACCGAGTCGGCGGCGAAGAAGAAGTAGTCGGCGTCCTCGTCGGCGCGATGGGCGTGGACCAGCCATGAGCGCTGGGCGTACTCCACGTCGCGCCGCAGGCCCAGCGCCGTGATGGCCTCCGGCACGTACGGCCGGTCCGGCACGACGCGGACCTTCGGCAGGGTCAGCAGCTCGGCGAGCAGCACGCGCAGCCGTTCGTTGTCGCCGGGACCGGCGAGGCCCGGGACGCGGGCGTCCGACCAGTCGCCGATGACGATGAGCGGCAGGCCGGCCTTCGCGTAGCCGATGAGCTTCTCGGCGACGTCGATCTGCATCGTGCGGTCCTTGCCGCTCAACACGTCGCCCTCGATGACGAGTGCCTTGAACGCCGGGCCCTGCGGGGCGAGCCGCCCGTCGAGCACCTTCGCGGACGGCAGGTCGAGCAGCCGCGGGCTGAGGAAGAGGTGCGTCCAGCCCACGGGCACGCCTTCCGCGGTGAACCACGGTGCCCCGAGGCCGGTTCCGGCAGGGCCCTTCTGCCGCAGGATGCCGATGTCGGCCTTGTTGACGCCGGTCTGGAGGATCAGCTGGGTACGGCTCAAGTACCCGGCGATGTCGGGTACATGGCCCCAGGTCGGCTGCCGCGGTCCCCACGCCTCGCCGTACCCGCCGCCGCCGTTGTACGGCGAGAACGCGGCGAATCCCGGCCAGGCCGCACCGGGCGCCTCGGCGTAGGCGAAGCCGTGGAAGACGGCCTGGTTGACCCCGGCCGCGTACTGCGTGACGAGCTTGCGCAGCGTGGCGTCCCAGGTCGTGGCGTAGGCGCCGCCCGCGGTTGCGCCCGCCTCGTTGGAGAGGACGCGCTTGCCGCCCATGTCCCGGCCGCCGGCCAGGCAGCGGAAGTCGTCGGGGTTCTTGAAGCCGAGCGACTCGCCCTCGGAGACGTCGAGCACGGCGGCCGACCAGACGGAGTCGGTGCCCGGGCCGTACGGCTGGACGCGCAGCCGGAGGCCGAGCCGGTGGGCCCACTCCTGGAAGGGCTTCAGGTGGTACTCGACGTACAGCTCGGTGAGGACCTCGATGACATCGCGGCGGACCGCCTTGTCGATCTCCGGGCCGAAGGCGTGCACCGGGTCCTCGTCGCGCTCGACGACGGTCGCGAGGTACGGCAGCAGGGAGTAGCCCATGCGCTTCTCGAACTCGGCCGGCAGGGCGGGTGTCCACATCGTCTCGTCCGTCTCGAGCTCGATGGAGTCCTCGAAGAGGGCGCCGCCCGTCTCGCGCAGCAGTTTGCGGGTGCTCGGCGGGAGGAGGTGCCGCTCCCAGAAGTCGATGGCGGCGCGGGTGCCTTCGGCACTGAAGTGGTCGATGACGTAGGAGAGCGGGTCGGTGTGGTGCGGCCCCTCGGGGCGCTGGCCGGATCCGCGTTCCCAGTAGGCGATGACGAGCCAGGCGCCGCCGTCGTCGGGAGCCGTCCAGCGGAGCTCGCCGTCGGCGACGGCGCCGGTGATGTCGGTGACCGTGGTCTGGTCCAGCAGTACGGGCCGGGCGGCGGCGTCGGTGATCCGGATTGCCTGGACCAGCTTCAGCTCCTGCTTCGTGACGCCTTCGGCGGGCGGGGTGCCGGGTGCCGGGGGCGCGCCGGTCCAGCTCTGGCCCGCGGCGAGCGTGACGGTGCCGTGCGCGAGCTCCTTGACGGCGGCCGGGCTGTCGGGAGTGAGGGAGGGGACGGAGTTCGGCCACGCGGGTCCCAGCGTCAGGTCGACGGTGATGTCCCGCTTCTTCGCCTGCCGCAGGGCCGCCTCGACCGCTCCGACCCAGGCGGGGGTTCCCCAGCCGTAGCGGACCGGGTCGATCGTCTCGCCGCCCCGCATGCTGTGGGTGACGGCGGCGATTTCGACACCGCCGAAGCCGGCGGCAGCGATCTGGTCGATCTCGCCGGCGATCTCGTCGGTGTCCACCAGGGCGTCGGGCCACCACCAGCGGAACTTCGGGCGCACGGCGGAGCCGGGGGCGGCGAAGGCGCGCGGCACGGCACCCCGTCCGCCCGGCGAGGGGGCGTGCCCGGCGGACGGTGCCGCGTCCGCGTCCGCGGCCGTGCCCCAGGACAGGGCCATCGCCGCACCGGCCGCGGCCCCCATCTTCAGCAGCGCTCTCCGCCGCAGGCTCATGCCCGCCCCCTCGCTGTGCACTGTTCTGCGCACTCCCGGTTTGAACGATTCAAGAAATCTGACGGAAACATACGGGCGCGGATGCATCACGGCAAGGGGTTGGGCTCCTCCTCACGGATTTTCCGTTCAAGCAGGCCCCTTGACCGGGCTCACCGTGTGGCCCCAGAGTGACCGTCAGCTCTGCGAAACGTTTCAATCACGTTGCCCGAAGGAGCTCCATCTCGATGCCCCCAAATCCGCTGACGCGGCGTCACTTCATCGCGGGCACAGGTGCCGTCACCACAGCTGCCGCCCTGGGATCCGCAGGTACGGCCACCGCCGTCGGCGCCGCGCCGGCCCCCGCCGCACCCGCTGACACGAGACACACCTTCCGCCGCCCGATGCTGTCCCCGTTCCCGCTGAGCGCCATCACGCTCCTCGACAGCCCGTTTCGCGCCAACATGCGCCGCACCGCGCCTATCTGCTCGCCGTCGACCCCGACCGGCTGCTGCACACCTTCCGCACCAACGTCGGCCTGCCCTCCGCGGCCGAGCCCTGCGGCGGCTGGGAGTCGCCGACGGTGCTGCTGCGCGGCCACACCACGGGGCATCTGCTCTCCGGTCTGTCCATCGCCCACGCCAATACCGGCGACGAGGCCTACGCCGCCAAGGCCCGCCGGATCGTCGCCTCGCTCGCCGAGTGCCAGGCGGCCTCGCCCGCCGCCGGATACGGGCCCGGCTACCTCTCCGCCTTCCCCGAGCAGGTCTTCGACCAGCTGGAGGCCGGGGGCAAGCCCTGGGCGCCGTACTACACGATCCACAAGATCATGGCCGGGCTGCTCGACTGCCACCAACTCATCGGCAGTGCACAGGCGCTGAACGTGCTGCGCGCCATGGCCGCCTGGGCGGAGCGGCGCACTGCCGCGCTGCCGTACGCCACGATGCAGTCGGTGCTCAAGGTCGAGTTCGGCGGCATGAACGACGTGCTCGCACGGCTCCACCAGGTCACGGGAGACCCGGCCCCTCTGCGCACCGCACGCCGCTTCGACCACGAGGAGGTGTTCGGGCCGCTCGCGGCGGGTCGTGACGAGCTCGCCGGGCGGCACGCCAACACCGAGATCCCGAAGATCGTCGGCGCGGTCCACGAGTACGAGGCCACCGGCGACGAGCGCTACCTGCGGCTCGCCGAGTACTTCTGGCACACGGTCGTGCGCGACCACTCGTACGTCATCGGCGGCAACTCCGACCAGGAGTTCTTCGGCCCGCCCGGAGAGATCGTCAGCAGGCTCTCCGAGGACACCTGCGAGAACTGCAACAGCTACAACATGCTCAAGCTGGGCCGGCAGCTCTTCCTGCACGACCCGGGCACGGCCGCCTACATGGACCACTACGAGTGGACCCTGCTCAACCAGATGCTCGGCGAGCAGGACCCCGACTCCGCCCACGGCTACGTCACCTACTACACCGGGTTGTGGGCCGGTTCGCAGCGGCAGCCCAAAGGAGGCCTCGGCGCCGCGCCCGGCAGCTACAGCAGCGACTACGACAACTTCTCCTGCGACCACGGCACGGCGCTGGAGACCCAGACGAAGTTCGCCGACACCGTCTACGCGCACACGCGCGACGCCTTGTACGTCAACCTCTTCATCCCGTCCGAGGTCCGCTGGGACGAACGCGGCGTGACACTCCGTCAGGAGACTCGCTACCCGGACGCCGAGACCGTCCGTCTCACCGTCGTCCGGGGAGGCGGCCGCTTCGCGCTGAGGGTGCGCATCCCCGGCTGGCTCTCCGGGCGGGCGGCGATACGGGTGAACGGCCGCACGACGGACACCGGCGCCCGCCCGGGCCGCTACGCGGTCCTCGAACGGCACTGGCGCACCGGTGACACCGTCGAGCTCACGCTGCCGATGGAGCTGGTCCGCCGCCCCGCACCCGACAACCCGCGCGTCCAGGCGGTGACCTACGGGCCGGTGGTGCTGGCCGGGGCGTACGGAGAGGTCGAGTCGCCCACGATCCCCGCCCTCGACCCCGCATCGGTCCGCAAGGTCCGCGGGGAGCAGCTGGAGTTCACGGCCGTGGCCGAGGGAGCCGCGGTGCCGCTGCTGCCGTTCCACCGGGTGCACCACCAGCGCTACAACGTCTACTTCGCCGTGCCCCCGCGCCTGCGCCCACCGCGCGAGGTCGCCCGTTTCACCCTCGACGGCGACGGCGCCGACGCCACCGGGACGTTCCCGGCCGCGACCCTCGCCGGGGGCGCGCAGTGGACGCCGGACGGCGTCCGGCTCGACGGCGTCGACGGCCATGTCGCTCTGCCGCCGGGCCTGATCACCGGACTGACCGAGCTGACCGTCAGCGCGTGGGTGCGGATCGACACGCTCACCAACTCGGCCCGGGTCTTCGACCTCGGCTTCCACAAGAGCACGTACTTCTTCCTCACCCCGCGCACCGGCTCGGGCCGCGCCCGCGCTGCCCTGAAGATCTCCGGCATGGACGGCGAGGACGTCATCGACGCTCCGGGCCCCCTGCCGCAGGGCCGCTGGACCCACGTCGCCGTCACGCTCGCCGGCGGCCGCGTCGGGCGTACGGGCGGCGGCAGGGGAGCGCTGTACGTCGACGGGGCCGAGGCCGGCCGGAACGACGCGCTCGTGATGAGCCCGCTGCTGCTCGGCGCCACCACCCGGAACCACCTGGGGCGTTCGCAGAACGCCACGCACCCGTACCTGCACGGCGCGGTCCGCGACTTTCGGGTCCTCAACCGCGCCCTGTCCCCGGCGGAGATCGGCGCCCTGGCCCGCCCCTGAATCCGTCTCCCCCTTTTCCTGCCGCTGAGGAGCGAGTCCTCCCATGCCCATGTCCCTTCCCCCGCCCGAATCCGAGCTGTCCAGACGGAACTTCGTCGTCGCCGCCGGAGTGGCCGCCGCCGCGATCGGCGGCGCGCTCCCGGCACCCGCCCTGGCCGCCCCCGCCGCCGGGTCCGCCGGCTTCAGCTCCGCCGCCTTCGCCGACCCCCGCCGCGACTCCCGCCCCACCGTCTACTGGTACTGGAACGGCCCCGTCACCCACGAGCTCGTCGACACCCAACTCGCCGACCTGCGCGCCAAGGGGATGTACGAGGTCGTCCTCTTCCCTTACGACAACGCCGACATGAAGCCCGTCTTCTTCAGCGAGGAGTGGTTCGACGTCGTCGGCCACGTGCTGGCGGAGGCCGAACGCACCGGCATGCGGGTGTGGATCTTCAACGACAACCACTTCCCCAGCGGACGGGCCGCCTACCTCGTCGCCCAGGGCGGCACCGTCGGCTCCCGCACCTACGCCCCGCGCCCCGAGCTGCGGCTGAAGGGCCTGTGGCGGTCCACGGCCGTCGTCGAGGGACCGGCACGCGTCGACCTGCGGCAGACCACGGGCGTCGCGGTCGCCTCCGGCCGGCTCGTCGCCGACGCGGCCGTGCTCGCCGGGGCCGCCGTGCTGCGCGGGGGAGAGGAGTGGACGGATTACGACGTCATCGGTAACGCCAAGACGGAGACCGGGTCCGTGGGACTCGTCGTGAGGGCGTCCGTATCGGGCGACGACGGTTACGCGGTGGAGTTCGACCAGACCGGTGTCGTCACCATCTCCCGGCTGACGGGCGGCAGTTCGCAGCAGCTCGCCAGGAGCAGCCGCACCGACGGTTTCAACCGCACCAAGTTCCACACCCTCGCCGTCACCGCCCGCGGTGCCACGCTCTCCGTCACCCTCGACGGCAAGGACAAGGGCACCGTCACCGACGACGCGTACCCGCGCGGCGGTGTCGGCGTCCGGGCCGTCGACGGGCAGCGCGCCCTGTGGGAGGACCTGACCGTCACGGCCGCCGACGGCAGCCCCCGCTACGCCACGGCCTTCGACGACCCGGCATCGGCCGGTGACTTCCACACCCGTACGATCCCGGCGGCCGCCGCCGCACCGGTCGCCGCGGCCGCGCGTCCCGCCGGCCTCGCCGACGCCGCCGCACTCGTCGAGCTCACCGGCGACCTGGCGGCCGGGCGGGCCTGGCAGGTGCCCGAGGGTCGCTGGCAGATCGACCTCTTCGGCGGCGCCACGCTCATCGACGACACCCAGGGCTACACGCGCGCCTACCTCGACCTGCTCGACGACGAACCGGTCGAGCTGATGCTCGACATGGTCCCCGGCGAGTACCACCGCCGCTTCGGCCGCTACTTCGGCACCGTCGTGCCCGGCTTCTGGGACGACGAGCCGTTCATCGCCTCCGCCGGGCCGCACCCCTTCAAGCGGCTGCCCTGGTCGCCCACGCTCGCCGCCGCCCTGCACGAGGTCGGCGCCGAGCCCGGCAAGGCCTACGCGAGCAGCTTCGACGACCTCGGCACGGCAGGGCAGATCCTGCGTGGCCGCTACTGGCGGGCCGTGTCCAACCGCTTCTCCCGGTACTTCGAGAAGCAGGCCCACTGGTACGCCGACCGGCGCGTCCGGCTGATCACCAATCCGCTCTACGACGAGACGGGCCCCGCCAAGCGCATCCTCTCCACCGGTGATCTGCACAAGGCCAACCAGTGGGCGCAGATCCCCGGCGGCGACGTCATCACCGGCGAGTACGTGGCGGGGGAGCCCACCATGGACCCGCGCAACCCGGCGTCGGTGGCCCACCAGACCGGCCGCGAGCGGGTGGTGATCGAGGCCTTCGGCAACATGGGCTGGCAGGTGGCACCCGAGTTCGTGCACGCGCTGCTCGGCGCGTTCGCGACCCGCGGCTGCAACCTCACCGTGCTGCACGCGCTGTGGACCGACGAGGCCAAGGTCTACTTCCCGCCGCCGTTCGGCCCCCGGGCCCCCTGGTGGTGGGCGATGCGCCCGATCGCCGACTGGATCGGCCGCGTCATGGAGCTCGCCCGTGGCACCTCGGCCGCCCGCGGCGCCCTGCTCCAACCGCAGCGCGCCGCCGAGCAGCTGACCGGCACCCAACGGCAGGGCGAGGTCGACGACGCCTTCGCCGCGGCGGCCTACGCCCTGGAGAGCGCCCAGGTCGACTTCGACCTCCTCCACGAGGGAGCGCTCGCCGGCGATCCCGAACTGCTGCTCCACGCCCGCCTCCACGACGACCGGCTGGCCGTCGGCCGGGCCCGCTACGACCTGGTGGTGCTGCCCGAGACCCCCGTCCTGGAGGCGGAAGCCGTCCGCGCCCTGGTCCGTTTCGCCCGCGCCGGAGGCACCGTGGTGGCCGTCGGCGCGCTGCCGGAGCGGGAGGCGGACGGCCGTGACGACGACCTGCGGCGCGCCCTGGACGACCTGTTCGGACACCGTCGCGCCCTCCGCGTGCCGACCGCCGGTGAACTCGGCGCGGTCACCCGGGAGTTCGCTGCGGCACGCCTGGAGCCGGCGGCGCCCGCCGTGCGCGTTCTGCGCACCACGCGCGGCGGCGACATCGCCTTCCTGTTCAACAACGAGAGCGCCACACCCGTCGACACCTGGGCCACGCTGCCGGCCCGCGGCACCCCGGAGTGGTGGGACCCGGAGGAGGCAACGGCCGTGCCCGCGCCCGTGTACCGCGCGCAACGGGGCGGCGTGGCCGTGCCGTTGAAGCTCGGGCCGTACCGGACCGTGGGCGTCGTCTTCCGCCACCCGGCCCCGGAGCCCCCGCACCTCACCGACGCCGGAAGCCTGCCCGTCACCTCCGTCACCGCCCGCCGGGGTGCACTGCGCGTCGAGGCCCTGGCCGAGAACCCCGGCAGCCACACCCTCACCGGCACCGACGGCCGGCGCACCTACCGCGCCACCGTCCGCGTCACCGACCCGCTGGAGCCGATCCCGCTCGACGGCGACTGGACCCTCACCCTCCACCAGGACGGTGCCCAGCCCGTCGTACGCCCGCTCGGCAGCTGGAGCGACATCGCCCGGCTCTTCTCCGGCAGCGCCACCTACACCAAGGCGATCGCCCTCGACGCGGCAGCCCTCGAGAGCCGCCGCCTCCACCTCGACCTCGGCACCGTCCGCGAGGTCGCCCAGGTCACGGTCAACGGCACGGCCCTGCCGCCCGCCCTGTGGACCCCCTACGTCGTCGACGTCACCGACGCGCTGCGCCCCGGGACCAACCACATCGCCGTGCGCGTCTCCAACACCCTCTCCAACGAACGCAACAAGCCCCTGCCCTCCGGACTGCTCGGCCCGGTGTTCCTGCGCCCGCGCCGCCCCGTCACCGCCGACCTGCACTGACCCGCAATCCCGTATGGAGACCGGTATGAGTCCACTCGCCAGACCTGCGCTGATCCTTGCCACCGGGCTGACCGCGCTGGTCACCGTCGTGCCGTCGGCCCTGCCCGCCTCCGCCTCACAGGGCGGCAGCGCCCGGGCCACCGCACTGCGCACCCAGCACCTGCGCAGCGCCCTCGGCATCGACGACACCACCCCCGACCTGACCTGGCAGCCGGCCGGCCGCGGCCGGAACGTCCTCCAGAGCGCCTACCGCGTCCAGGCCGCCACCAGCAGGGAAAAGCTGGAACAGGGACACCCCGACCTGTGGGACTCCGGAAAGGTCCGCTCCGCCGAGCCGCACGCCGTCTACGCGGGCAGGGCACTGGGCTCGCGCGACCGGGTCCACTGGCGCGTCCAGCTGTGGTCCGGAACCCGCGTCTCGCAGTGGAGCGACATCGCCGTCTTCGAGACGGGCCTGACCCGCGCCCAGGACTGGTCCGCGCAGTGGATCACCCACAACGCGTGGCGGCTGAGCGAGCACCAGCTCGAACCCGTCGTCGTCACCCTGCCGAGGACGACCGCCCGTCACGTCCGGCTCGACGTCACCGAGCTGGGCCTGCCGCTCGACGGAGCCTGGCGCCTGCAGCTCGGCGAGATCGAGATCCGCGACTCGGCCGCACCGGACGTGAACCACGCGAAGGGCGCCGCCGTCACCGCCTCCGAGACCGAGACCGTGCGCAAGATCTGGGAGCCCGCGCTCGTCGTCGACGGGCTCACCAACAGCGCCCTCGACCGGGCCGCCGGCTACACGAGCCCGAAGCACACCGGCCCCGACGTGTCCTCGTCCCCGGTCACGCTCACCCTCGATCTCAAGGCGACCAAGTCCTTCGACCAGGTCCTGCTCTACCCGCGCGCCGACGTTCTCACCGGGGACGGCCGGGTGCCCCACTTCCCCGTCGACTACACGGTGTCCACATCCGGCGCGGCCGAGGGGCCATGGACCAGGGCGGCGGAGATCACCGGACAGCAGGCGCCCAAGCCCTATCTGCCGTCCGGCCTCCCCCTCTTCACCAAGGACTTCACCCTCCCCAAGGGCACCCGCAGCGCCCGCCTCTACACGGCGGGGCTCGGCATCCACGAGGCACGCATCAACGGCAAGCCCGTCGGGGACGCCGTCCTCGAGCCCGCCAACACCGATTTCCGCGACCGCGTGCAGTACGCCACGTACGACGTCACCGAGCGGCTGCGGCGCGGCGGCAACACCCTCGCCGTCGCGCTCGGCAACGGCATCTCCAACGTGGTGAGCACCGCCGATCGCTACCGCAAGCTGTACGGCAACATCAGCGATCCCAAGCTCGTCGCCCAGCTGGAGATCACCCTCGACGACGGCACCGTCCGCCGCATCACCAGCGGCACGGACTGGCGCACCACCCTCGGCCCGACGACCTCGTCCAACTGGTACGGCGGCGAGGACTACGACGCCCGCCGGGAGATTCCCGGCTGGGACAAGCCCGGACGCGACCGCTCCGCCTGGCCTTCGGCCGTCGCCCTCGGACGCCCCGGCACTGCGGAGGAACCGGCCGTCCTCAGCGCCCGCGAGACCGAACCGGTCCGGGTGATGGAGACCCTGGACGGCACCGAGGTGGCGGGCGCCGAGGGCAGCCGCGTCTTCGACCTCGGCCGCAACATCGCCGGCTGGCCGGAGATCACCGTCACCGCCCCCGCGGGCACCACCGTGCGCATCCTGCCCGCCGAGAGCCTGAAGGACGGCCACGCCTTCCAGTCCATCAGCAACGTCGGCGCGCCCCTGTGGGACAGCTACACCGCCAAGGGCGGGGGCCGTGCGGAGACCTGGCACCCGGCCTTCAGCTACCACGGCTTCCGCTACCTGGAACTGCAGGGCCTCCCGGCCGGCGCCACCGTCTCCGTACGCGGCAAGGTCCTGCACACCGACAACGCCTCCGCCGGCAGCTTCACCAGCTCCAACAAGCTGATCAACGGCATCCACGGGCTCGTCCGCCGCGCCGTGCAGGGCAACATGATGAGCGTCCTCACCGACTGCCCCAGCCGCGAGAAGCTCGGCTGGCTGGAGCAGAACCAGCTCGTCTTCCCCACTCTCGCCGCCAACTACGACATGCGGGCGTACCTGAGGAAGATCGTCCGCGACATGGCCGACGCGCAGACACCCGAGGGCCTGATCCCGAGCACCGTCCCCGACTACGTCGAACTCGCCGGCGGGTACCGCAACGACGCCAACTGGGGAGGCGCCTTCGTCCTCGTGCCCTGGCAGCTGTACACCACCTACGGCGACGAGGAGACGCTGCGCACCTATTACCCGCGGATGAAGCAGTACGTGACCTTCCTGGAGCAGAAGGTCTCCGGCGGCATCCTCGACTACGGTCTCGGCGACTGGATCACCCCCGACCGCACCTTCCCGCGCGCGGTGGCGGGCACGTACGGCTACTGGCGCGTCGTCGACGGCCTCAGCCGGATCGCTCAGGTGCTCGGTGAGGACGCCGACGCCGCGCTCTACCGGCAGAAGGCGGACACCAGTGCCAAGGCGCTGTCGGACCGGTACTACGACCCGGCCACCGGCACCTTCGGCGGCGGAGGCCACGGCGCGCAGGCGCTCGCCCTCGACATGGGAGCCGTGCCCGAAGGCGAACGGGCCCGGCTGCTCGACCACTTCACGCAGTCGGTCGTGGCCGCGGACCACCATCTGATCCTCGGCGAGATCTCGCTGCCCGCGGCGATCCGCGTGCTGTCCGAGGCGGGCCGCGACGACATCGTGTACCGGATCGCCACGCAGACGACCAGCCCCAGCTACGGCTACCAGGTCCTCGCCGGCAACACCACACTGGGCGAGACCTGGGACGGCGGCCCGGGCCAGTCGCAGAACCACTTCATGCTCGGCGCGATCGACGCCTGGTTCACCGGCCGTCTCGCCGGGATCCAGCAGCGTCCGGGCTCCGTCGGCTACCGCGAACTGCTCATCGCCCCGGCGGTGGTGGGCGATCTGACCTCGGCGGCCGGCTCGTACACCACACCCTACGGAACGGTCCGCACGAAGTGGTCGCGTGAGGGCTCCGCCTTCCGCCTGGAGACCACGGTCCCGGCCGGGACGACCGCCGAGATACGCGTACCGGTCAGCTCCGGCACGGTCCGCGCCGACGGCGATGCGCGTCTGCTGCGTACGGAGAACGGAACGGCCGTGTACGAAGTCGGTTCCGGTACGGGGACGTTCGTCTCGACGTTCGCGCCGGACGGAAGCTGAACCCACCAGCCACTTCTACGTCGGCAGGACCTCCCAGGGAGCCCGCGAGGCGCTCTACCCGTACGGCCGTCTCCAGCCCGTACGGCGCCCTCTTGGCCGGAAGCCCGCAGGAAGCCATCGAAAAGATCCTCACGGAACACGAACTCCAGGGCACTGACCGTTTCATGGGCCAGATCGACTTCGGCGGCGTGCCCGCCGCCATGGTCAACGACTCCATCGAACTCCTCGCCACCGAAGTCGCCCCCCGCCATCCGCAAGGAGACCCGCGGGCGGTGAACGGCATGCGACGACGGCGCCCGCCTCCTCCACGGATATCCCCGGGACCGTGTACGCCTGCCGCGGCACTAGCCTGCTGCCATGCGAAGCCTGATCGTGCGAGATTCAGGGCGAAGCGCGAACTCGGGCCACACATCCGGTCCACAGGCCCGTGAGCCAAGCCCGTGCTGGGCCGCATCGATGATCAGGTGACTCGTCGTGGCATCAGGAAGCTCAAAGGGGTGTCCGGCTTGTGCGATCTGCTGGGGGGTGTGGCGGCTGAGCGTGAAGCCGGGGCGGCGTCCGTGCGTGTCGGGGATGGCCACGATGTGCAGCACCTTGATGTTGCCACTCGTCAGCGTCAGCCGGCGCAGTTGAGAGCGGTGCCCCGTCTCCTGGGGGCGCGCGTAGTCGACCGAGAGGTCCCCGATGGGGGAGGAGAAACGGCCCGTGCGTGCCGCACGGAGGCTGTCGGGGTAGGACTCGAGGGGTCCCAGGCCGAACCACTCGGCGCCGTCGACGGGAGCCGTCCCGTCGGGAAGGTCGAAACGGACCCCGATCCGGGGCCACACTGTCCGCCAGCCGCTCGAAGGCTCGATCTCCACGCGCAGTTCCAGTTCGTCGTCCACGAGTGACCACACGGACTCCACCATCACCGACAGGGCGGAGTCGGCCGCGGAGACTTTGTCGGTGGTGCGGAGGGCTTCCGCGGCGCGCTCCACCGATATGCGTCGCGTGGTCAGCCGGTGGAGACCGTCGCGACGCCACAGGTCGGCGTTGGACACCCCGGCGATGCTGGCGTCGCTCTCCTCGACTCCGTCGGACGGGCTTTCGTCGTTGTCGGTCGGCGCACGGAACAATTCCAGCCGCGGACCCGTCACAGCCCGGTCGGCGAGGCGCACGAGGGATCCGTTGGCGAACTCGGCGATCCCGAGCGTCAGCGTTCCCTCGTCCGGGTGCCAACCGGTCCGGAGCCGGACAGCAGGAACGGGACGACGTATGGAACGGTCCAGTTGGGCAGTTGCGATCACATGCCCTGCGGGTGCCCAACGGGTTCCAGCGGCCAGCACCGCGTCGATCGTGAGCCATGTTTCGGCGTCCGGGGACACCGGGATCTGGGGCAGCGGGACCCACCACGACCCGCCCGCCGTGACGACGGGGACCTCCAAGTCCCCGGAATCCACGGGTGTTCCGTCGTGCTCGACGCGCCAGCGGAAGCGCAGGTCGGATGTATCGGCCGAGTGCCGCAGGTTCGTGATCGCGACTGTGTCACCGTCGAAGACGAAACGGACCGGCTGTACAACTGCCTTGTACTCGTGGAGGCTGGGCGTCGGGACGTCGTTGCTCAACAGCATGCCGTCCATCACGAAGTTGCCGTCGTGCACGACCTCTCCGAAGTCGCCGCCGTAGGCGTAGTACGGCGTCCCGTCCGGGGCCGTGGTCAGGATGCCGTGATCGCGCCACTCCCAGACGAAGCCGCCGTGCAGCCGCGGATACTGATGTACCAGCGCCTCGTACTGGTCGAGCGCTCCTGGCCCGTTGCCCATCGCGTGGGCGTACTCGCAGAGCAGGAACGGCTTGGTGCGTTGCCGGGTGCTTTGTGCGGGAGTGCAGTTCATCAGTGCCGAGCGTGCGCCGTCGGTGCCGATCTGCTCGGTCTCCGGCACCGACGCGTACATGCGCGAGTAGATGTCGGTGTACTCGCCGGTGTAGTCACCTTCGTAGTGCACGGGGCGTCCGGCGTCGCGGGCATGAACCCACGCCGACATGGCGGCGAGGTTGCTGCCGGTTCCCGCTTCGTTGCCGAGCGACCAGATGACGATGCTGGGATGGTTCTTGTCGCGTTCGACGGTGCGCTGGATGCGGTCCAGATATGCCGCGCGCCACGCCGGGTCGTCGCTCGGATTGCCGGCCCAGCCGACCTTGTCGAAGCCGTGCGTCTCGAGATCGCATTCGAGGACGACCCAGAATCCGAGTTCGTCGGCGAGTTCGAGCAGTCGGGGATGCGGTGGGTAGTGGCTGGTGCGGATCGCGTTCACGTTGAACCGCTTCATACGGGCCAGGTCCTCGCGGGCGTGCTTCTCGTCGAAGACGCGGCCGCGCCGGGGATGGGTCTCGTGGCGGTTCACCCCGTAGAACACCACGCGACGGCCGTTGACCAGGAACCGGTCGCCGCGGATCTCGACCGTGCGGAAACCCACACGCAGGGCGATGCTCTCTGCGGCCGTTGACACGGTGGCGTCGTACAGGCGCGGCTGCTCGGCCGACCAGGGCTCCACGCCGGCGACGTCGAGGGGGGCCACGTCGGCCGCCGTCGCCCAGACCTGCTCGATGCCGAGTTCGGCGATGCGCAGGGTGACGGGGAACGCCGCCGCATCGGCGGTGACCTCCGGGTCGATGCGCCCGTGCCCGTCGTCGAAACCAGTGCGCAGCCAGACGTCCTCAATGCCTCCGGTCGGCCGGGCCATCAGAGTGACGTCGCGGAAGATGCCTGGCAGCCACCACTGGTCCTGGTCTTCGACGTAACTTGCCGCCGACCACTGGTGCACCCGCACAGCGACGACGTTGTCGCCCGGGCGCACCACGGACGTGACGTCGAATTCGTGGGCGAGCCGGCTGCCACTGGCGCTGCCGATCTCGACGCCGTTCACCCACACCTTGAACAGCGACTCGACACCGTCGAACCGCAGAACGACACGGTCGGCATCGGACCAGTCGATGGGCATGTCGAAGTGACGGCGGTAGTCGCCAGTGGGGTTCTCGTCCGGGACGTGCGGCGGGTCGATCGGGAACGGGAACTGAATGTTGGTGTAGATCGGTCGGCCATAGGTTCCATCGCCCTGGAGCACCCAGTGGGAGGGCACGGGGATGCTGTCCCAGCCGTGGTCGTCGAAGCCTTCGGTCGCAAAGCCCTCCGCCACCGACGCCGTGGGCGACAGACGAAAACGCCAAAGCCCGTTCAGCGAACGAGAAGGGGCGTCGGAGTGCAGCCACGAGCGAGCCGGGCGCAGCGCGCCACGCCCTGGTGTGGTGTCCGAAACATACGCGGAGAGCTCGGAGGACAAGAGGTCACAACTTTCGTGGTAGCAAAATGGGAAGCTCGATCTGTGCGTGGGGTTGTTGGTGGCTACCGGAGCACGACAGTTCGGATCTCCCATGGACCGAGGACGAGTTCGAGCCGGTCCCGCACCGGCGTCAGGGAGAGCGGCCGGCCGAGCAGGTCGACCGTGGTGGCCTCGGTGAACGTGCCGGTCACGCAGACGGTCGACGCGGTGTCGCTCATCGCGGCCAACCGGACCTCGGTGCCGACCCCGCGATCGCTGTCGGTGACGCGGCGGATGCTCGAGACGAGGACGTCATTGCCGTCGACCCGCACACCACTCGCGTCGGGGGGCAGGTGGCCTGTGGTGGGCGCGGTCCCGCGGGCGACGAGTACGTCGTTGCGGAACTCCTCGGCGAGAGCGATCGCGTTCGCACCCTGCCAGCCGGCCGCCGAGGGCACCACGGCGAAACGGTTCTCGATCCGCATGCCGAGATCCTGCGCCCCCGGTGCAGGGAGCTCGCTCGCCGCGGGCTCGTCGCGGAGGGGATGGATGTTGACGCTGATCGAGCCGATCGCGCGCAGCAGGGTGATGGCGAGTGCGGAGCCGTCGTCGACGAGTTCGTACTCACTGGAGTGGTCGAGCAGGACGTTGGCGGCGCCGGCCGACACGAACGAACTCGCGGGAAAGGTCGGGATCGGGTACTCACCCCAGCCGCCTTCGGCGGTGAGCCCACGCTCGGTCACGGCGAACTGCCCAGCGGACGCGGACTTGGCCACCGGCTCGGGCAGCGGCAGATGGAAGCGCAGCCGGTGATCGGCGCATTGGTTCAGGAACGACGTGGAGACCCGGACGAACGGCTCGCCCGCGTGCACTTCCACCAGCATCTCCACCGGCGTAGGCACGGTCCGGCCGCAGCGCAGATCACGGTCGGAGGAGAGCGCGGCGGGCCACTCGTAGACGCGGGTGACACGCAACCGGGCACGCAGCGGGCCGCTCTCGAGGAAGTCAACGGTGACCCGGATCGGCTCCGACACGAGCACGTCCAGAGCCGGGGGAGCGTAGTTGTAGCTGTCGCCGCGGTCACCGCCGTCGACGAGACGGCCGACTCCATACAGGACGGTGCCGTCGGCCCCGGTCACGTCCAGGGTCCCGTCGGCGGCGACCGCGACCTCGACCAGCCCGTTCGAGAGCGCGTCGGCCGTCGCCGTCGCGGGTGCGAACTGCATCGCCGGGGCGGCGTTCCGGTCGGTCGCTTCGACCCGGAAACTCGTCAGCCCGCAGGCGGGGACGTGCACGGGCACCAGCGCGGTGGCCCGGGCCTCCGCCAGCGTCCGCACCTGCCACTCACCCGGATGCGCGGCGGCCGCGGCAGCGACCTCGCGGCGCAGGATCAGCAGGTCGAACGGTCCACTGGCCGGCACCTCGGCGAGATGGAAGACGAGTGAGCCCGCGGTGAGTTCGTAGTGGTCGATCAGAAGGCCGAACAGCTCGCGGCGGTGGATACGGCGCAGCACCCGTTCGAGTTGCGAGGCGTCCATGCGCTCGTCGCTGAGCACGGTCGGGGCCTGGGAGATCAGCTGCACGGGATGCACCGATCCGTCGGCGGCGGTCGCGACCAGCGTGGTTCCCTCCGCCGGGGCCACCACATCCACCTCGACCAGCGCTGTACGCGCCGACGGCAGCGGGTTGGCGACCAGGTAGCCGTCGCTCGGCACCGAGGCGGCGGGCTCGGCGAGGGCCGCGTCCCGAACGGCCCGTGCGGCCTGCGCGGCTTCGGCGAGCCGCGCCTCGACCTGGTCGCAGGTCTCGTCGGTGCCCGAGCCGACCACCGAATCATGCGCGGTCGACTCGATGATCTTGTGCCATGCCAGCGAGAGGAACGGCGAGTCATCGCGCCGGGACCACAAGGCGTTCACCCGCTCGGCGTGGTCGATGGTGCGCTCGGCGACGGCCATCCGCTGCTTGAGCCCGAGCCGTACGGACAGCACGCCCGGGAGGATGTTGCCGCGCACATGGCTGCGCAGCTCACCGGTGACGACGGTGTCCACGTCGTCATGTACGTGCTTGCGGATGTACTCGTCGAGCGTCGCGATGGTGATGGGGCGCTCCTCGCTGGACGCGCGACGCAGCCAGGCCGCCAGCTGCGGGTCGGGCGCGTTGTGGTCGGTGCCCGCCATGGCCAGCACCGGATCGCCACCCCACCGCTCGGCCGTCATCCGGGCGTACTCGCCGAGCGCGCGGCCGATCTGGTCGGGCACCAGCAGGACGTCGAGGCCGTTGTCGTAGCCGTCGAAGAGGAACTCGGTACGCACTTCGGAGCCGTCGGGGGCGCGCCAGCGGAAGGCGTGACCGCCGACGGAGCCGGGCACCCCGCGCCACAGCGCCGCATGCTCGATCCCGGCGCGCGCCAAGATCTGCGGCATCTGCGCGATGTGGCCGAACATGTCCGGCAGATACCCGATGGACATCGCACCGCCGAGGCCCTCCGCAGCCGCCCATCCCATCTGGAGATTGCGCACGATGGTCTCACCGGAGCAGAGAAACTCATCGAGCAGGATCAGCCATGGCCCGATGGCGAGCCGGCCCTCGTTGACCAGGGCCACGACACGGTCGCGGTTCTCCGGCCGCATCTCCAGGTAGTCCTCGATCGCGGCCATCTGTCCGTCGACGGTGAACCGGAAGTCCGGGTTCGCCTCGGCCGTCTCCAGCACGGTGTCGAGGGCGGCGACGAGCCGGTGCCGGAACACCTGGAAAGGCTCGTACCACTCCCGGTCCCAGTGGAAATGGGGCACGAAGACGGCGGAGTCGGGCATGGTGATACGGACCTTCTGTGCTGGTCGGGGGCAGGGTGGGCGGTCACTTGAGGGATCCGGCGGCGAGGCCGGAGCGCCAGAACCGCTGGAGGAGGATGAACACGATGATCACGGGCACGATCGACACCAGCGAGCCGGTGATCACGGACTGCTGCAGGAGCGGGGCACGGGCGGTCTGACCGTTCCACTGGTACAGGCCAAGCGTGATGGGGAAGAGCGACTCCTTCTGCAGCATCACCATCGGCAGGAAGAAGTTGTTCCAGATGGCGACGAATTGGAACAGGAAGATCGTCACCAGCGCCGGCGTCATCAGCTTGAACGCCACCGAGAAGAATGTGCGGAACTCACCCGCGCCGTCCAGGCGCGCCGATTCGATGAGCTCCTGGGGGACGGCGGCGTTGGCGAAGATGCGCGCGAGATAGACGCCGAACGGGCTGACGATGCTGGGCAGGAACACCGCGAGGTAGGTGTTGACGAGCCCGGTTGCCGAGAAGAGGAGGAACAGCGGGAGCGCGAGCGCGGTGGTGGGAACGAGGACGCCGCCCAGGATGACCGAGAACAGGAACTCGCGGCCCCGGAAGCGGAACTTGGCGAGCGCGTAGCCGCACAACGCGGAGATCAGGGTTCCCACGGCCGCGCCCAGCACCGCGTAGATGACGGTGTTGACGGCCCACCGGCCGAAGATGCCGTCGCTGCGGGTGAACAGGACGCGCAGATTCTCGAACAGGTTGAAGTGCGAGAACGCCAACCCGTTGGTGGAGGCGAGGTCGCCCTGCGGTTTCGTCGCCGCGATGATCAGGAAGTAGACCGGCAGCAGGAAGTAGATCGCCAGAAGGGACATCAAAGCCATGACGGCCGTGCGGCTGACGCGGCTTTCGCGGGTCACGGGTTGGTTGCTCATAGCCCGGCCTTCTTCGAGGTCAGTCGCATGAAGCCGAAGCTCAGGACGAAGGTGATGACGGCGATGACCACGGAGATCGCCGCGGCCTGCTGGTAGTTGTTCCCGGAGGCCACCGCATAGGCGAGCATGTTCGGTGTGAACGTGCTCGAGATGTTGGAGGAGATCTGGCGCAGCACGGCCGGCTCGGCATAGAGCTGCAGCGTGCCGATGATCGAGAACACCGTGGTGAGGACGATGGACGGGGCGATGATCGGGACCTTGATCCGCCATGCGATCGTCCAGTTGCTCGCACCGTCGATCTTGGCGGCCTCGTAGAGCTCCTGCGGAATCGACTGCAGGGCCGAGTACATGATCAGCATGTTGTAGCCGGTCCACAGCCACGTGGAGACGTTCGCCGCCGACCACAACACGGCACCAGGGCCGAGGAAGTCGGGCTCCAGGCCGATGCCCTGCAAAAGGTCGACAACCGGGCTGAGCTGCGGCGAGTAGAGATACGACCACATGATCGCGGCGATGACACCGGGCACGGCGTACGGCATGAACGCCGTGATGCGGAAGAACGACTTGAGCCTCAGCAGGGGAGTGTCCAGCAGCAGCGCCATGACCAGCGCGACGAACAGCATGACCGGCACCTGCACGATGCCGAACAGCCCGATGCGCCCGATGCTGGCCCAGAACTCGCTGTTCTGGAACACCTCCACGTACTGCTCGAAACCGCCGAAGGTCGTGTACGACGTCCCGTACTGGCCGCCGGTACGGCGCACGACGCGGAAACTCTGCCAGAGCGCGTAGCCGACCGGCACCAGGTAGAACAGCACGAAGGGGAGGAAGAAAGGGGTCAGGAACGCGGCGACGGTGCCCGCCCGGGGGCCGCCGCCGTTGGAACGACGGTGGCGGCCGACGGACGACTCCACCACGCGGGTCGCGCGGGTTGCAATGTCGGTCATGCTGCGGTCACTTGCCCGCCGCGGCCGGAATCGCCTGGTCCTTCATCGACTTCAGCGCTGCCGCCTGGGCGGCCGCGAGCGCATCGGTGAGCGTGCCGTCACCGGCGGCCGCCTTGGCCATCGCGTCCTGCAGCGCCAGGTTCACCGTCTTCTGCGTGGGACCCCAGGCGAACCTGGTGTCGACCTTCTTGGACGATGCGGCGAAGACGTCGAAGATCTTCTCGTTGTTGTAGTACGGCACGCCTTTGGAGAGCGCGGGAAGCTGCAGGCCGGCGTTGGCCGCCGGGTAGAGGCCGCCCAGCTCGTTCTCCAGCGCGAGTGCCTCCGGGTCGGTGTTCAGCCAGGTGTTGAACTTGACCGACTCGTACAGGTGCTTGCTGCCCCTCATGAACGCGACGGTCGATCCGCCCCAGTTGCCGGACGCGCCGTTCGCGCCCCACGTCGGCATCGGGACGATCGTCCACTTGCCGGCCTGCCGGGGCAGGTTGTCCCGGAACATGCTGTAGCCCCAGGCGGCGCCGACGTAGCTGGCGATCTGGTCCTTCTGGTACGCGGCGTACATCTGCGTCGAACCGTGCGCGAGGTCGGTGCGCACGAGCTTGTCGGAGATCAGTTTCTGCCAGTACTCCGTGACCTGCTTGCTCTGGTCCGACTCGACGGTGACGTGCCACTTGTCGTCGGAGTAGCTGTACATCTCGGCGTTGTTCTGCCAGAGGAGCCCGTTGAACCACTCGGCGTTGTTCGGGTCGAAGTACGTGATGGTGAGGTCGGAGTCCGCCTTGTGCAGCTTCTTCGCAGCCGCCGCGTACTCATCCCAGGTCTTGGGGACCGCGACGCCGTACTTCTTGAAGATGTCGCTGCGCACATAGAGGGCCATGGGGCCGGTGTCCTGCGGGAGGGCGAACACACCGGTGTCACCGAAGCTGGTCTGTGACCAGGTCCACGGAACGAACTTCGACTTGGTGGCGGTGGCTGCCGAGCAGGCAGAGGCGTCCACGAAGGCGTCCTGGGTGCGCAGGTTGGGGAGCTGGTCGTAGCCGACCTGAGCGAGGTCCGGCGCCTTCCCGGCCTTGAGGGCGTTGCCGATGATGCCGTACTGGTCGTTGGAGATGTTCTTCGTCTCAACCTGAATGTTCGGATTCTTCTTGTTCCACAGGTCGACGACCTTCTCCATGCCCGGAACGGTGTTCCAGTACTGGAGGGTGACTTTCCCCTTCGCGGGCTCGCAGGAGGCTGCGGATGCCTTACCGGCCGGAGCGGGCGACGAGCACCCGGCGAGTATGGCGATGCCGGCTGCCGCGGCGACGATGGCGAGGCGAGTGCGCGTGACTGTGCTGCTCATATTTTCCGATCCAGAGAACGCCTAGCGACGATGCTGGGCGGGTCGACGTTGACACCTGAGGCGGATGCCTTCTGGTTGGAATGAGGAGCCGTGAGCGGTAACGTGAGCGCTCACGGGAGCGGTAACGGGCTTGTTGCGAAGCGATTGGGAGTGTGCGCTTCGGTGTGGTCGAGTGTCAAGGCTCTTGAGTCACACGGGAGTCCAGCGGTGAGGCGGCCTCAGGCAATGCGTCGCCACCTCATTGGAAAGCGGCAGCGCATCCACGGACCGTCGCCTGGTGCAAGGCCGAGATCGTCAAGGGCCCGCAAACGGCCGCAACTTCAGCCCGGGGCATACTCGGTGTCCCTGCGACGCGGACGCGTCGACAACTACGCGGAGGTGAGTGATGGCGTCGTCGGGGACCGGACCCCGCAAGGTGACCATCGACGATGTGGCCCGGACCGCCGGAGTGTCCCGACAAACAGTGTCACGGGCGCTCAACGACAAGGACGAGATCGGTGTCGCCACCAAGCAGCGCGTCCTCGACGCCGCTCTCGCGCTGGGATACCGGCCGAGCCGGTTCGCCAGGGGGCTCGTCCGGCAGGACACGATCAGCGTCGGGCTCGTGATCCCCGATCTGCTCAACCCGTTCTTCACCGAGGTTGCCGCTGCCGCCTTGGACGCGGCGCGGGCGCGTGGCTGGCACGTTGTGGTGTATGACACCGGTGACCGCATCGAGGAGGAGCGGGGCACGCTCGAGGTGATCGCCTCTCAGGTCGATGCTGTAGTGGGGTACCTGAGCCAGCCGGAGGACGAGATCGCCCAACTGACCCGAGGGCTCCCAGTGGTGCTCATCGACCGGGAGCACCGCGCCGAGCGGTTCAGCTCGATCAGGATCGACGGCGAGGAAGGGGTCCACGCCGCGATCAGCTATCTGGTCGAGTCGGGGCATCGGCGCATCGGCATGCTCGATCACGCAGGCCGGTCCGAGCCGAGTATCCGCCACGACTGGTTCACCGGCGCGATGTCCGCCTGCGGACTGGACGCCGGATCGGTGAGCCGTGCAGAGCAGAGCGTTGAGGGGGGCGAGAACGCACTGAAAGAGCTCCTCACCAGTCACCCTGACGTGACCGCCGTGTTCACGTTCAACGACATCATCGCCATTGGAGCGTTGCGCGCCGCGCGCCGGCTCGGACGGCAGCTTCCCCAAGACCTTGCCGTGATCGGCTTCGACGGCCTCCGGCTCGGAGCGCTCGTCGAGCCTCCGCTGTCCACCGTGGCCCTGGACACGCGTGGGCTCGGTGCGCTCGCCGTCGAACAGGCCGCGCTGCTGCTGACCGGAAGCAGACCGCTCAGCCGCGACGAACTGGTGGTGAGGGCAGAATTGCGACTGCGCGAATCTGCATGAGCGAGGCCCCCGACGACGACGAGGCGAAGGTTCTCGCTTCGTCGCTGATCAAGCCCTTCTGACCTTGTGCGCGGCGCCGGAGCTGCAGTCGCCGGCCGACCTGAGGAGCACTCCGCCGGCCTCCGCGGGCGGGCCGGACGTGCGTGAGTACGGAGCCGGTTCGACAAGAAGATGACCGTGGTCCTCTGATCACGCTGGGGTGCTGATCGCGCCGACCGCGTTCGGGCAGACGATCCTGGACGTCGTCACCCAGCCCGTGGAGGGCCTGTCGCGGGCCGGCCAATGACCCCGGCCCTACCCGCCGACGTGGGTACCCAGCTATGCCGCACGAACCTGGGTCCTGGGTCCGGCGTTTTCCCAGGTGGACCCACGCCGCGCACGGGGCTCGGTCCTCGGGCGTGTTGCGAAAGTGGATCTCGATCGGTGATGTGATGATCATGTGTTGTGGTGCGTGGAGATCTGACGGATGCGCAGTGGGTCCGGCTTGAGCCTCTGCTGCCCAAGGCTCATTGCCCGCTGCGGATCTTGTCGAGCTTCTCCGCGAAGGCCTTCGTCTCCGCGATCAGATGGTCGCGTGCGTTCTCCTGCGTCTTGTCGCCCTGGCCCTTGAATGCCCCGCTGAAATGCGGCTGGAGTTGGGTCCACCAGCCGTAGTCCAGCATCGCCCATGCCTGCGGACACAGTGGGGCGCGGGTTTTCGGCAGGTAACCCGCCCCGACCAGCGGCTCGTAGAACCTCTTCGGGTCGTTCCCCTCGAGGTAGCAAAGGAAGTTGAAGACCCGTTGCTGGGTGACGGGGTGATCGCTCGAGAGCCCTTCCAGCGTCAGCTTGCCCTCCTCGCGGGCGAGCTCGTCGAAAAGGATCGCGGCTGCCAACGACGGACCCGGTCCCACCTCGTTGACGGTGTAGAACGACGCGAACCCGTCAGCGGCGTCCTCCTCAAGGCCGAGGTTCGGAAGCAGAAGCTGACGCTGCAGAGCATGGCCCATCTCGTGACCGAAGATGAACTGGGTCGACAGCGCAGTCAGGTCGTCGTCGTTGTAGCTGGCCCGGGGGAACAGGGCGGGACGCTCGACGGTCTTGACCACGTTGCTGAGGACCCCTTGGATCTGGGTCAGGAACGGCGGGGGCACAAAGATCGTCCTGCCGTCGGGCTGGGTGACCGCATCCGTAACCCCCGGTGGGACCTTGTCGGTGACTTTCACGACCAGGTCATGCGGGAGGGCGATCGACTTGTTTACCCAGTCGGCGACCTGCTCGAGCACGCGGGACTTCCGGATCACCGCTACGGCCTGCCGGTCCACGGGCTTGATCGTGTTGTCCTCGTAGACGACCGTGACCTTGCCGTTCGCGTCGTCACCCTTGTCGCTGTCGCCGTCACACGAGGCGACTGCGAAGCCGGCGACGAGCAGTGCCCCCGCGAAAGCAGTCCTCAACTTGGCCGAGTACCCACCACTGCTCAGCACCCTGGTCAGCTCTCTTCCTTGGTCGAGGCGTTGGGGCCGAGCGCTTGCATTTTCGTGGTCTCCGGAGCCACTCCCCGATGCCGGAGGGGACTCGAACGTAGCGAGGCGGACGGCCAGCGGTATCGCAGGTTCGAGTCCTGCCTCCGGCAGGATGCCGGAGGCAGGACTCGAACCTGACACGCGGATTATGGTCGACGGACCCAGTGTCCACAATGACCGTTTGAAGTGGTTTCGCGCCATGGGGTGTGTTGCAAAGGGGATCTTGGCCGGTGATGATCACACGTTGTGATGCGTGGAGATCTGACAGATGCACAGTGGGTCCGGCTTGAGCCTCTGCTGCCCAAAGGGAGAAGCCGGGGCGACCTCCGAGCTGGTCTAGACGGCAGCTGATCGACGGCATACGGTGGCGGACCCGGACCGGGACGCCGTGGCGGGATGTCCCGGAAGGGTACGGGTCTTGGGGCTGGGTCTACCTGCAGCCGAAGGCCGAGGGTGGGTGGGAGAACAAGGTCACGGTCCGTTCCACCCGCGCCGCCTGCATGTACGAGCCGGGAACCTGGATCACGAGGGTCTCCCCGACACCGCTGCTGATGGTGGTCGCTGTCAACGACACGGTCACCGTCACCGACCTGGCACTCGCCGCCTACGAACGGGCGCTCGAACCCAAGCGGCTGCAGTTGCTCCCGGGCGGCCACTTCGACCCGTACATCACCCAGTTCGGCCAGTCGAGCGCCGCCGCCCTCTCCTGGTTCCGTGAACACCTCACATGACAGGCCAGCGCGCTACAGAAGGCGCACCGGTCAACTACCCATCGCTAAAGCGATGGGCTTGCACAACGGGCGTCACTGGCGGTGACGCTGCGTTTGCGTCCAGTCCCACCGCCACGCTGACGTGGTGGTGGGACAGGGGCGGTTGACTGCGCCCCGCTTCGCCACAACTCTTCCGCGCGAGCGCGGATGTTGCGGGAGCCGTTCCGGTCCGCGTGCGCAACGACGCCGCAGGACCGGCATGCGAACCAGGCCTGCGAGACCCGGTTCGCCCGGTCGATGTGGCCGCACTCGGCGCAGGTGCGGGAGGTGTACGCCGGATCGACGTACACCACCGGTACCCCCGCCCGGCGGGCCTTGTACGCGATGAACGCCCCCAGCTGCGCGAACGACCAGCTGGAGTGGGTGGCCCGTTGGGGCTTGCGAAGCCGTACCCGTTCGCGGATGCCCGTGAGGTCTTCCAGGGCGATTCCGCGTCCGGTGCGTTCTGCCTCGGCCACCACATGCTTCGCGATCTTGTGGTTGATGTCCCGCGCCCGCCGCGCCTCCTTGCGCCTGCGCTTCTTCAGCCGGCGCCGGGCGGACGGGGTGTTCTTCTTCTGCAGCTTGGTGCGCAGCGTGCGTTCCCGCAGCCGTCCCCGGTTGAGCTCGCGCCCGGCCATGGTCTGACCGTCCGAGGTGGTGGCGATGTTCACGATGCCCAGGTCGATGCCCAGGAACCCGTCCGGATCGGCGTTCTGCTCGGCTTCGGGGATCTCGCAGGTGGCCTGCAGCAACCACATGCCGTCCCGATAGAGCAGGTCGGACTCGCCCCGGCGGTACAGGGCCAGGGTGGCAGCTGCTCGGGGGCGGCGGTGAACGCCACGTCCCTGACCCGGCCCTGCACGGTCCAGATGGAGATCCGGCGTTCGGTGATCTGCCAGGACAGCATCCGGTCGTCGTAGGGCTGCGCCCCGTCCGGCCGGAAGGCGATCGGCTTCTCGGTGGCCCTGCGGTACCGCTTCGAGCCGGGTTTCCCGAGGTTCCCGGCCCTCAGGTTGGCTTTCAGCGTCGCGTAGGCATCGCAGGTCTTCTTGATCACATGCTGGGCGGCCTGCGCCCCCAGGTTCCACCGCGCCTTCACCTCGTCATAGGTGAGCCTGCGCAGCGCGAAGTTGTTCTTCACATCATTTTCGAAGGCCACGCTACTGACCCAGGTGGCCGCCTCGTTGCAGGCGTGCAGGGTCGCCCCAAGTGCCGCCGCCTGCACGGGCGTCGGCAGCAGCTTCACCTGCACCACCAGCTTCACACCCGCGACGCTACCCCGCACTCGGCGGCCCCCGCATTCGAACACGGAAAGCCGGCCATCCGCCCAGGCCGCTCCCCGCGCTCCGCGCCGGATAGCCACCGCGGTGCTCCGCACCGCTCACCTCAGGATGCGATTCCTCCCGGGCGTGAACGCCCGGGGTTCCTCGCAAGGATCCCGCTGAAGAGACAAAGAGACAAAGAGATGACGAGGCAAGGACCACGCCCCGCCCGGCCCACGCCATCGACGACGACGGCGCAGCGACGACGCGCGGCCCGGCCCAGAAGAAAGATCTGGCCCATCCGGCCCAAGCAGCCGCTCCACTCCGGGCCCGACGGCAAGGGCGGAGGGATCAAGAGAATCCCGGCCTTCGACGGCTTCATCGACTTCCCGACCCATCCCGGAGAAGAGATTCCCGGGTCGATCCCGTGGTGGGTCGTGGCCGACGACCTCCTCGGCGACCTGTTCAACACCCCAGGCCTCAGAGAAGGCGAAACAAGCCTGGACGACAGGATCGCCGGAGTCCGCGAAAGGCTCACCCGCCTGGTGAACGGCGACGAGGCCGGCGTACAGGGCACCTCGGACCTGCTCGTCGACCTGAACATCGACGCGGCCACGGCCCGTACCCTCAACAGTGCACTGGACCTGAGCAACCCGTCCGCCCTCACTGAGTTCGTCGCGGAATTCACTCGGGCCGCGGCCGGCAGGGCCAACACCACCAGGCTCCTGGGCGCCTGACTCCCCGCAGCCTCATCAATGTGCCGCCCCCCAGAGCCTGTGGTGATCCGGGGTGCGCGCCGCAACGTCAACGGGCGGGGCCGCCGGCTGCGGACCCGCCCGTGCGTGTGGGCTGATTCAGGTGACGTCAGCGCAGGCCGAAGGCCCGGGTGATCGTCTGCGAGACGCTGTTGTCGGCGCTGTCCCGGGCGGTGACCCGGAGGCTGACGAAGTCGGCGGAGCTCGGCGCCTTCAGGGTGGTCCGCCATCGGTCACCGTGACGGGCAGGCTCCGACCGCTGCCAGGTCGCCCCGTCGTCGTACGAGATCTCGACAGAGAGCTTCCCGATGGCGCTCGTTGTGCCGGGCAGGTGCGAGGCGGTCACCGTCAGCTCGGCGCGCCGGCCGGCCCGGCCGGCCCTGTCGGTGTCCACGCCGTAGTCGAGCTGGATCAGCGGCAGGGACTCGGCCGACGCGCTCCCGGTGGCCGCGGAGGTGAAGTTCCACTCGGTCAGCGTGTGCGTCGAGTACGGGTTGGCCCAGGCTCCCCGGTCGTTGTCGACCACCAGCCGGTAGGGCAGCCGCTCCGCTGCCAGCCCGGGGACCGGCAGGAACTCGGAGTTGCCCCAGTCAAGTTGCCGGTCACCCTGGTAGAGCGACATCCAGTTCTTGACGTCGTAGTTGCCGCGGGCTTCCCCGACGTGGCCGGCTCCGGAGTCACCCCAGCCGGGCGCCGGAATGTACATCGTGTCGAGGTAGCGCACCGGCTGGAAGCCGATCGGACCCATCCGGGGGCGCTGGACAGGCCCGAACCAGCTGACCTCGGCGGTCTTCCCGGCCGGGTAACGAAGGACGCCGACCGAGTGCTGGCCGGTCTCCCTCGGAACGATGGCGTCCTCCAGCCAGGCGGCGTCGGAGGTGACCCAGTCGGTCCGTTCTCCCTGGGCGGGAGCGGTGAGCTGGTTTCCGGCGGTCCAGCCCCGCCAGACGTCGTAACGGAACTCGTTCGCCTTGCCGGGACGGTGGTTGCGGAAGGAGACGTCCACCCGGCCCAGGTCGCGCGGCTCCACCCGCCAGGTCGGGTCCGCCGGGACGGCGCCGGACCAGTGGTGCACCACGTCGTAGACGTAGTCGGTGGTGGGCTGTGAGGCCACCTTCAGCACGACGCGGCCCTGCTGGAGCGCGTCGATCAGGTCACCGCCCTGGTCGGCGTTGAGTGTCGCCACCGTCAGCGGGGCCGGATCCAGAGGGCTCCACGGAGTCTCGTCCCAGGGCTGCAGTCGGCCGATTCGGTCGTTGACGACGAGAAGCACCCGCGCGCCCGCCGCTGCCGCGGCCTGCGCCTGCTCCTTGATCGCGACGGTGTCGCTGCGCCGCACCACCACGGCCTTGCCGCGCACGTCGTGCCCGGCCAGTGCGTCGGCCGAACCCTCGCCGGCGAAGACACCCCTCAGCATCCGGGTGCCGGCCGGCAGCGGCTTGGCCGCACGCTTGACCAGCAGGTCGTCGTAGGTTCCCGACTGCGTGCCCACGGTCAGCGCCGGCTGCTCGAGGCGGAAGCGCGCGCCGAACTCGAACTCGCCGACGGTGACCTTCTTGTTGGTCGGCAGAGCCCAGATGCTGTCGTAGGACGCGTCGGGCAGCATGGAGGACTCGACCAGGCTGTCGGTGAAGGACCGGTGGACGTCCAGCCGCGGCGCGACCGCCGTGGTCTGCCTCGGTACGTGCGCCAGGACCTGACGCGCCTTTCGGCAGTCCAGGGTGACGGTGCGGTCCTGGTCCAACTGCACGTCGGTGAAGCTGAGCAGCGCCATTCCACGCGAGTGCGGCCCGTTGGCCCCCCGCACATCGGCGGTGAGCCATCCGCTGTAGCTGCCCACGGGCAGCCGCGCCGTGCCGGTGCCGGACTCGTCGAGCTCCATCACCGTGAAGAGGTCGTCGGCGGTGAGGAGGACCCTGCCGGAGAGCGGCCTGCCCGAGCGGTCCTTCGCGTTGATGGTCAGGTTCTGCCGCTGTCCCTCCCCGGCGGCGCCGATCAGGGTCCGGGCACGGACCGCTCCGGTGCTGTCCGTGCCGGTGATCATGCTGCTGATCGGCTGGTCGGCCGGCAGCCGGTCCAGTTCCGTGGTCAGGGCGACCGAGGTGGTGCCGTGCGCGGGAACAGTGACCCGGTCCTCGGAGAGGGCGAACAGGCCCGCTGGGGCAGCGGCGTCGATCGCCAGGTCCAGACTGACCGGTGCGTCGCCGACATTGGTGTACGTCACCTTCTGGACGTCGGTCTCTCCCGGCTTCGGGGGCCACGCGTGGAAACCGGAGTAGGCGCTGGCGGTCGCGAAGACCGAGGTGCGCACCGCCGCCACGGCGTCGAGCCGCCCTCCGCCCGCCTGATACGGGGTGTACACAGGCGTGGCCTTGGCACTGCTGACCAGTGCCTCCTTCAGCCGCGGACCGGTCCAGTCGGGGTGCGTGGCAGCCAGCAGCGCGGCGGTGCCGGCGACGTGCGGTGTCGCCATCGACGTACCGCTCATCGTGGTGTAGTAACCCGAGCCGCCCCGTCGGTAGTGGGAGCGGGCCGCGAGGATGTCGACGCCGGGCGCGGTGATTTCGGGCTTCAGCCCGGCGTCGCCGTCACGCGGACCCTGGCTGGAGAACTCGGCGAGCCGGTCAGCGGAGTCGACGGCGCCGACGGTCAGCGCGGCGTCGGCGGCACCGGGGCTGTTGATGGAGCGCGGGCCGCCGTTGCCCGCCGCGATGACGAACAACGCTCCGGTCTCGCGGCTGAGTTGGTTGACCGCCTCGCTCATCGGGTCGGTGCCGTCGCCGCTGCCGCCCAGACTCATGCTGATGATCCTGGCCTTCTGATCCCGGGCGGCCCATTCCATGCCCGCGATGATCCAGGACGACTCGCCCCGGCCCTCGGTGTCGAGCACTTTGCCGATGGCCAGCCGGGCGCCGGGGGCTACGCCCCGCTCCTTTCCGTCGGAGGCGCTGCCGGTGCCGGCCACCGTCGAGGCGACGTGGGTGCCATGACCGTGGTAGTCGGTGATCTCCGGCTCGTAGGGGATAAAGCTGGCGCTGTCGTCGACCTGCCCGACGAGGTCGGGGTGTTCGGGGTCGACACCGGTGTCGAGCACCGCAACCTTCACACCCTTGCCGGTGTTCCCCTCAGCCCAGACGTGCTGCGCACCGATCTGGGCTGTCGAGTCGGCGAGGTTGGCCCTCACCTTGCTGTCGAGCCAGACCTTGGCGATACCACCCGCGAAGGCCGGCTTCGCCGACCGGGCCGCCGCGTCGGCAGTACCGGTGAGTGCGGACCAGAACGCCGGAGCCTGTTCGCGGTTCTGGGCGAGGGCAGCCCCCTGAATGCTGCCCAGCCGGCGGACGACGGTCGAGCCGGCCACCTTCGGCTGGGTCCGGGACCTGGCGGCGGCGTCGGTGTAGCGCACGATAAGCGGCAGCCGGGAGGCGTGCGCGTCGTCGTAGCCGTCGTTGATCAGCCGGGTCACATTGAACAGCTGCTTGTCCAGCTTGCCGGCGCTGACGTACGGCAGGACGGCGTCGGGATAGACGTACGTCGAGCCGTCGACGACAGCCCGGTGGAAACCTGTGGCGGCTCCGTTCGCGCCTTTGAAGGACCGGACTACGGTGCCGTCCGCAGCGGTGCCGATCGTGACCTTGTCGCCGGTGATCAGGGTGACGGTGTGTGTGCTGCCGTTGCCGGGCGGCCGTTGTGCGGCGCCGGCAGGCGGCACGGGACCGGCCGGGGGCGCAGATACGGCGGTGGCGGCCGGTATGACCCCGAGTGCCAGGGCGGTGACCACGCCGAGCGCGATCGGCCCCGGTCTGGGGATGGGAACCATGGGCAAGGAGACTCCTCAGACGCTTGCGAAGAGTGGAAGACGCCTGATCGTCCGGCCGCACTCAACCGTGCTCAAGAGTCCGGCGCCGTCGCGTTTGTGCCATGGCGCAGTTGCGACGCCAGGGGATGGATCCACTGGCGTGGCTGTGTCGCCCCGCCGACCGCGACACCTCCTGCCGGGCGTGTGACAAGACGGGCAGTACGCCAACGGCCCTGGTCGGCTGCGCTATGCTTGATCTTGAGTGAGCCGCCGCAACTCGCGGCGCCTGGCTGCGCGTTGGTGGTCCAAGGAAAGACGCCCCGCTTCCTGCGGGGAGATGCAGGTGCAAGGCCTGCCCGGCGCTCCGGACACGACACCCTCCCACCCCGGCATCAGCGGGCTGGGAGGGTGTCGTGCGTGGTGGCTGCGCTGCCGCAGGTCCGTTCTCCGGCGGGAACTGCCGTGCTGTGCCATGCCCTCAAGCACGGTCCGGTCCGGCCCCTGATCAGCGGGCCTTGTGGGCGTGCGGACGTCGGGCGCTCCTGGCGCGGTTGCCCGGTCTTGTTGCACCGTCACGTTGGGCGGCGCTGTGGGAGGGTCATTGCGCGGGCAGGAGCACTCCGGGGTTGAGGATGCCGGCCGGGTCGAGAGTGTGTTTGGCCGCGGCGAGTGCGGCGGCGAAGGGGGCGGGGCGCTGGCGGTCGTACCAGGGCCGGTGGTCGCGGCCGACCGCGTGGTGGTGGGTGATCGTGCCGCCGTGTGTGGCGATCGCTTCGGACACCGCGGCCTTGATGTGGTCCCACTGGGCGATGGTGCTGCCCCAGCGGCCGGGGGCGTAGACGCTGAAGTACGGTGCGGGCCCGTCCGGGTAGACGTGGGTGAAGCGGCAGGTGACCACGCCCGTTCCGGCGACCTGGTACATGGCCTGCCTGGCCGCCTCGGTGACTGCGTGGTGAAGTTCGTCGAACTGGTCCCAGGTGCACGCCGTCTCGAACGTCTCGGCGATCACCGAGTGGCGGGCCAGTGCGTCGCGTTGATAGGGCATCCGCAGGAACGATGCGCGCCAGGTGTCGCCGACGACGTCCTGCGCGTTCTCGGCGGACGGTTCGCCGCCGTGGTCGCGGCACAGCTCCGCGGCTCTTGCCAGGTGGCCGCGTACCGGATGGTCCGCGGATTCGAAAGCGAGAACGAGGATGCCGCCGCCGACGGTCACACCCGCGTGGATCAGCGACTCGGCTGCGTCAAGGAGGCGGCAGTTCGCGGGATTCAGCCCACTCTGCGCGATCGCCCGGGTGGCCGCCACCGCCGCGGCGTAGTCAGCGAAATGCGCAGACGCCTTGGCGCGCCACCGTGGTCGCTCCTGCAGGCGCATCCACGCCTCGGTGATGACGCCCAGAGTTCCTTCGCTGCCGAGGAAGAGCCGGTCCGGTGACGGTCCCGCGCCGGAGCCCGGCAGCCGCCGTGACTGGCTGATCCCGATCGGCGTGACCACCCGTATCGACTCGACGAGGTCGTCGATGTGCGTGTACAGCGTCGCGTAGTGACCGCCGGCCCGGGTGGCGAGCCAACCGCCCAGCGTCGAGAACTCGAAGGACTGCGGGAAGTGCCGCAAAGTCACGTCATGAGGTTTGAGCTGTGCCTCCAGATGCGGGCCGAACACCCCGGCCTGAATACGCGCTGCCCGGCTCGTGGTGTCGATCTCCAGGACCCGGTCAAGACGCTCGAGATCGACGGTGACCACGCCACGGCCGTCGCACCGTGGCTCGACGCCACCGACCACCGAGCTGCCGCCGCCGAACGCAATCACCGCGATGCCCTCGCGAGTGCACCAGTCGAGCAGGTCGACCACGTCGTGCTCGTCGCGGGGACGCGCGACCAGGTCCGGCACATGGCGCAGATCTCCGTGCAGGTTCCTCACCACGTCCCGGAACGCCTTGCCGTGCGCATGCGCAGCCCGGTCGCCCGGGTCGGCGGAGCACAGTGAGGCGAGCGAGGCCGGTGCGCTCACCCGTGGCTCCGGCAGCCCGAGCGCGGCGACACTCGGGGGCTCGTGACGCGTCAGCTCGCCCGGTACCAGTGCCCTCACCCGGGCCAGCAGCGCCTCCAACTCCGCGCCGCGGACCTCGTCCTCGACGTTTCCCCATCCCCACCACGACCGTGTCATCACCCCTCCTTGAATTGACCCACAGGTAAATTACTCTTCAGTCACATCATGGGCTAGGGTGAGGCGCCATGAGCAAGGCCGGCACCAAGGGCGTCTCCCGCGCCGATCGGGAGCGGCAAATCATCGACGTCGCAGTGGAGGAGTTCGGCAGGCACGGCTACGCACGCGTGCCCGTCGCCGCGGTCGCCCAGCGCGCGGGGATCTCCAAACCGTTGATCTACAGCTACTTCGATTCCAAGGACGGCCTGTACCTCGCCTGCGTCCGCCATGTCGGCGACCTGCTGGTCGACTCCGTGGCTGCGGCGCAGGCCCGCAGCGGCTCCACCGGCCACGCGCTGGACACCCTGTCCGCGATCTTCAACGCGGTCGACCGCTGCCGGCGCGCCTGGTCCCTGCTCTACGACCCGGCACTGCCGCCGGCCGGTGACCTTCGCGACGCCGCGCACCACTATCGACAGCAGCTCGCCGCCATCGGCGCTGCGGGCACCGCACAGCTCCTTACCCGTGCCGGACATGACGACCCGCTCGACCACGACCTGCTCAACCATGTCTGGCAGCACGCTGTCACTGCCGTCATGCGCTGGTGGTACGACCACCCCGACCAGTCCCCGGCCGAGATGACCGACCGTTGCGCCCGCCTGATCAGTGCGCTTGGGCCCCATTGACCGCCGGTGTCGCAGCTCTCTTGCTCCGAGGCCCGCCGGTGCACAGCCCGCAGCGTCGCCGGCTCCACGGCGAGCGAGGGCAGCGGAGTCGTGGGCGGCGGGCAGAGGAACGACGGGATGCTTCCCGTCCACGGCGACCGGGACGGCACCGGGACCAGATCGAACAGGACGCCGGGGTCGAGGCCGGCGGCCATCCTGGGAGCGGCCATCGCCTACTCGGCCTCTGCCGCAGGTCTCACGGGTGTGCGCCACCGGAGCGCACGCGCCGCGGCGCCGACCGGGCGACGGCGGCTGCAGGCCGAGATCGCGGAGGGGCTGCGCCACGTCTTCGGCAGCAAGGAGCTGCGTGCGCCGGCGCTCACCGCGACGCTCACCCACCTCGGCGCCCAGATGATCAATGCCGTGCTGCCGGTGCTGTTCATCCGCGACCTGGGCCTGTCAGCCGGGGTACTGGGCCTGTATTGGGCGGCCGGTGGACTGGGCATCCTGCTCGGCGCCGGCGGCGCCCGCCGCCTTGCCGCCCGCTTCGGCCACGGCCGCGCCCTGGGGCTTGCCGGGCTGCGGTTCGCCCCTGCCGGGCCGGCTGTCGCCCTGGCCGGGCGCGGGCCCTGGCTGTGGGGGGCCACTGCCGACCGGCAGCCAAGACGAAGACGGGGGTGGACAACGTGCTCGGCGTCAGCCTGCGCCAGCGCCTGACCCCGGACGCGTTGCCGGGTCGAATGAATACCACCTTCCGCTTCCTGCTCGCCGGCGCGCTCGCCGTCGGCTCCGCGCTGGGCGGACTGATCGGGGAAACCACAGGCGAACGCGTGGCTGTGTGGGCGGGAGTGGTGTGCCTGGCAGGCGCTTTCCTCCCGCTCCTCTGTTCCCCGTGCGCACGATGCGGGAGCTCCCACCAGCACCCGCATCCCCGCCACCACGCCCCGCGTCACCGACAGCCACCTCGCAGTCCTGACCGAAAGGGCACCAGGCTCTGCGACTTCCCTGCAGAAGAACGCCACCGCCCACGAGGCGCGGCATCCGCTTTCCCAGGAACTCCCCCTGCTGACCATGGCGCTCGCTGCCGTGCGGTCCACGCTGATGCTCAGTCCGTCCAACTGAAGCGCTCACTGGCTAACCGGCGCGCTCAGTCACAGGACGTGAGCAGCGACGTCGTTTCGACGCGGGACGGGGAGTCGCAACGCTCGTGCGAAGAGCCGATGTTCACGAAAGCGGGAGCCGTCCCTGGTCTCATCGGGCGGGGCCGGACGCGGTCGTCACCTGTGCTGCGGATCCTTCCGCGTCCGTCCCACGTACTGCGCGGGGGCTAGGCCGTGACCGCGGGGGGCTGTGCCGTGAAGGCGTCCGCGTGCTCCGCAGCCCACTGGGCGAAGGTGCGGGCCGGGTGGCCGGTGACCTTCTCGACGGTGTCGACGACCGTACGGCCCGCCTCCGGGGTGTTGCCGTACGCCTCGATCAGGAAGCCGATCACGTCTTCCGGATGGCCCGCCGCCCGCCACTGCGCGACGGCCTGCTCCTCAGTCAGCTCGACCAGGGCGATCTGCCGGCCGCGGGCGGCGGCGATCGTCGCCACCTTGTCGCCGACGGTCAGCAGCTCGGGGCCGGTGATCACGTACTCCTGACCCCCATGCCCCTCCTCGGTGAGCGCGACCGCGGCGACGGCGCCGATGTCGCCCTCGTGGACCATGGCGCTCAGCCGGGAGACGAACGGCTCGCGGACTTCCCCCGAGGCCACGATCCGGTCCGCCCACTCAAGGGCGTTGGCCATGAACTCGACCGGCATGAGTACGGTCCAGTCCACACCCTCCTCGGCACGTACGGCGTCCTCCAGCAGGGACGGCCCGCCGCCGTGCAGCACGGTGACCCGGCGCACGCCGGCCGCGCGGGCCAGCTGAAGGATCTGCGGGCCGGTCTGAAGGGGGGCGAAGTAGGCCCCGCCGAAAGTGATCAGATGGAGGCCGGTGACGCCCTGAAGGGCCGGCCCCAGGCTGTCGGGATCGGTCAGGTCACCCTGGACGACCTCGACACCGGCCGGGAGGGCGGCCCTCGCCGCATCCCGGGTGAGGGCGCGGACCGCGTGGCCGCGGGCGAGCAGTTCGGTGATGACCTGGCGGCCTACGGTTCCGGTGGCACCGGTGACAAGGATCTTCTGCGTCTGCGTCATGCCACGACCGTAGAGAGCCTTGCGGTCAGTTTCTGTCCGCAAGGCTCGAGCCGGAAGCGGCGACAGTGACCGTGCAGGGGGTTCTGAGGCCGCAGCCGACCAGACCGGCATCAGCATCATCGCTGTCGACCCGGCCTACACCTCGAAGTGGGGCGTGCAGCACTGGCAGAAGCCCCTCGCTTCGAAGAACCGCACAACCACCCGTCACGACGCGGCTGCCGTGGCGATCGGCAGGCGCGCCCAAGGGCACCCCATCCGGCTGGGGGTACCTCCCAGGCCCTTAAGGCACGGGGGGAGGACGGCACCGCCCCCTGCTCACCGGAGTGATGAACAGGGACATCGGACCACCCAGGCCGACCGGTGTGCCCCTGGGCGTGAGGGAACCCGCCGCCTCGTCACGGACCGTGGCCAGGAGCCACGCGCCCGGACAGGAAGACACCAAGGAACGCGGGCGACCAGCGCACCCAAAACCGTTCGGGATGCGCGCAGTGCCGGGCAGTGGGTCCAAGACTCACTCCTGCTCACTGATCAGGAACGGTGGACCGCTCCGAAGAAGGGCGGCGCAGCCCGGTCGCGGTGACGGCCGTGGCGGCCCGTCAGGTGCGGCTCGGTGCCGGTTCCGGCTCGGAGAGATGCGCTGCCGCGCGGCGGGGGAGCAGCAGCGGGGTCGCCAGCAGGAGCACGCCGGCCAGGCCGATGGCTGTACGCGGGCCGAGCAGGCTGCCCAGCACGCCCCAGACGGCCGTCAGGAGCGCGGTCGAGGCCTTGGTCGTCACCGCCCAGGCGGTCAGCGTGCGGGTGACCCGGTCGGTCGCGGTGCGCTGGAGGCGGCAGGTGGCGTAGACGGGGTTGAAGACCCCGCAGCAGAAGATGAGCCCGAGTTCGACGCCCGTCACCAGCAGCAGCCCTCCGGTGCCCGGCCCGAGGAAGGCCAGGCCGATGGGCCAGATCGCGCGCAGCGCCCCGGCCACGACCATGACCTGGTGCTGCCCGAACCGGGTGACGAGTGGTCGGGCCAGCCGCGAACCGAGCAGCCCGCCGATCGAGGGCGCGGCAAAGGCGAGACCGTACTGCCACGGTGCGAATCCGAGTTGGCCGAGCATCAGGACGGCCAGCAGCGGCGAGGCGGCCATCACCAGGCCGTTGAACAAGGCGGTGTTGAAGAACAGCGGACGCAGCGTCGCGTCGGCGAGGATGTACCGCCAACCGTCGAGCAGGTCCCTGGCCCGCATGCGCGCGGCCTCCCGGCGCTCGGGCCGCAGTTCGTGCCCGCTCATCGCGCGGATGCCCAGGGCCGAGAGCAGGTAGCTGACCGCGTCGGCCACCACCGTCGCCACCGGACCGAGGAGCCCGATCGCCGCGCCGCCCAGCGGCGGTCCGATGATCGTGGTTGTCCAGGCCGTGGACTCGAACCGGGCGTTGGCGACGAGCAGGTCCTCGGCCGACAGCAGCGTCTTCAGGTACGCGCCGGAGGCGGCGCGGAAGGTGATGTCGGCCGCCGCGACGACGACCGAGACCAGCAGGAGCTGAAGGAAGGTGAGCACGCCGAGCGCGAACGCGGCGGGGATCGTCAGCAGCGCCGCGAACCGCACCAGGTCCATCGCGATCAGCACGGGCCGCTTGCGGCGGAACTCCACCCACGGGCCGAGCGGCACCGCCACAGCCGCGCCCACCGCAGCCCCCACGGAGGAGAGCACGGCGACCTCGGCCGGTCCGGCGTGCAGCACCTGGATGGCGATCAGCGGGAACGCGCCGAAGGCGAGCCACGTGCCGAGCGCGCTGGTCCCGTACGCTGCCCAGAGCCACCCGAACCGCCGCCCCAGCCGATGTCCGAGCAGCTGTCCCAGCCGGTGTCCGCTCCTCATGCCTGATGCCCCTCGCCACTCACCCGCACAACCGATCCGCGATCGAAAGCATCAAAGCGAGCACCGTACCCAGGGATCAAACAACCGCAGAGCCGCTCGGTCACAACCAACAGTTGTACACATAGGGTGTCGGCATGGACCTCGACACCGTCCGGACCTTCGTCGCTGCCGCCGACGCGGGGCAGTTCCAGGAGGCCGCCGTCGAGCTGGCGGTCACCCAACAGGCCGTCTCCAAGCGCATTGCCGCGCTGGAGCGCAACCTCGGCGTGCGGCTGTTCACCCGCACCGCGCGCGGCGCCGAGCTCACCATCGACGGGCAGGCGTTCCTGCCCCACGCGCGCGAGCTGCTGCGCGTCGCCGAGCGCGCGGTCACGTCCGTGCGCCCCGGTCGCCGTCCGCTGCGCGTCGACGTGATCGCCTCGCGCGTCGCGCCATCGGGCCTGATGCGCGGATTCCACCGCGCGCACCCCGAGATCGAGCTCGACGTGGTGATGCTGTTCGACATCGAGACGGCCGTCGCCGCCATCCGGTCCGGCGCGATCGACGCGTCCTTCCGCGCCGTCGCCGTGCCCGGCCGGCCCCTTCCCGAGGACATCGAGTCCGTCCGGGT
This sequence comes from Streptomyces sp. NPDC059866, assembly GCF_042731325.1. NCBI lineage: Bacteria > Bacillati > Actinomycetota > Actinomycetes > Kitasatosporales > Streptomycetaceae > Streptomyces > Streptomyces sp. NPDC059866. The sequence goes on from NZ_JBHWJT010000022.1 coordinate 55,859, forward strand.
GCTCGACGAGCCGCTCCAGCTCCTCACCGGCCCCGCCCACGCGCTGGCGGGCGCCCGGTCGGTGACCGTCGCTCAGCTCGCCGGGCACCGGATCTGGATGCCCGGCATCGTCCCCGGTACCGAGTGGGCCGCCTACTACGACGACCTCGTCGCCGAGTTCGGCCTCACCCTCGAGGCGACCGGCCCCAACTTCGGCTCCGACGCGCTCCTCGACACCATCGCCGACACCCCGGCCCTGGCCACCTTCATGGGCGAGCAGACCCGCCTTGTCTGGCCCGTCGACCACGGCCTGCGCCGCATCCCGGTGACCACCCCGATGCCCGTCTACCCGCACTCGTTCCTCTGGCACCGCGACAACCCCCACCCGGCGCTGGCCACCCTCCGCGCCTACCTCGCCGCCACACCGGCCGGCCACGACGCCGCCGGGACCTGGACGCCGGGCTGGGTGATTCCGCGCTGAACGCCACCGCGTCTTCGATCATCGTGGTCGGATCAACGGACGGTGACTCGGGGCAGGCGTGGCCATCGGCACACTTCGGCTTTCCCCTCCGTGTGCCTCATCTGGTTACCTCCGTGGATACTCCGCCCTTCAGGGCGGAGAGGAAACGGACTCCTGCGGAGCAGGGCAGGGAAAGACGATTCGCCGTCAGGGCGGATCGTCGTTCAGCCCCAACTGCCCGCAGAGATCCCGTAAGTTGATGTGATAGTTGTGAGGCGTGAAGACCGGCCATGTGAAGCGGGCGTTCAAGTACCGCTTCTATCCGACTGATGCGCAGGCGGCTGAGCTGTCGCGCACGTTCGGGTGTGTGCGGAAGGTCTACAACATGGCGCTCGCCGCCCGTACCGAGGCGTGGGCGCGGCAGGAGCGGGTCAATTACAACGCCACGTCGGCGATGCTGACGGCGTGGAAGAAGACCGAGGAACTCGCCTATCTCAACGAGGTGTCGTCGGTGCCGTTGCAGCAGGCGCTGCGGCATTTGCAGGCGGCGTTCACGAACTTCTTCGGTAAGCGGGCCAAGTATCCGCGGTTCAAGAGCCGGAAGAAGTCGCGGAAGTCGGCGGAGTACACCACCAGTGCGTTCCGCTACCGGGATGGCCGGCTCACGCTGGCGAAGATGAGCGAGCCCCTGGCGATCGTGTGGTCCCGGCCACTCCCGGAGGGCGCGGAGCCGTCCACCGTGACCGTGTTCCAGGACAGCGCGGGGCGCTGGTTTGTGTCCCTGCTGTGCGAGGACCCCGGCGTCACCCCCTTGCCGGTAGCGGGTGCAGCGGTGGGTATTGATGTCGGCCTGGATCATCTGCTGACCCTCTCCACGGGGGAGAAGATCACCAACCCTCGGCATGAGCGGCGTGACCGCGAGCGGCTGGCCACGGCCCAGCGGGCGCTTGCCCGCAAGGCCAAGGGTGACGGGGCCAACCGGGCCAGGGCCCGGCGCCGGGTCGCCAGGATCCACGCCCGGATCAGCGACCGCCGCAGGGACTGCCTGCACAAGCTGACCACTCGACTCGTGCGCGATAACCAAACGCTCGTGATCGAGGACCTGACCGTGCGCAGCATGGTCAAAAACCGGAGTCTGGCCCGTGCCATCAGTGACGCGGCGTGGGCGGAGTTCCGGAGCATGCTGGAGTACAAGGCCGCCTGGTACGGGCGGGAAGTGATCGCGGTGGACCGCTTCTTCCCCTCCTCCAAGCTGTGCTCCGCCTGCGGCACCATGCAAGGGCAGATGCCGCTGAACGTCCGGTCCTGGACGTGCAACTGCGGAACGGTCCATGACCGGGACGTGAACGCGGCGAAGAACCTTCTGGCCGCCGGGCTGGCGGTATCTGTCTGTGGAGCTGGTGTAAGACCTCAACGGAGAACTCCGGGCGGGCAGTCGGCGGTGAAGCAGAAACCCTCACGGCGCGAGCCGTGAGAATCCCCCTCGTTCACGAGGGGGAGAAGTCAACTGCCTTGACGGTCATTAAGGCTGTGAACTGCCGATTCGGCTCAGGCACCCCAGATGAGGCGTACGGTCGCGATTGACGAGCGCGGGGACAACTAGCCCAAGATCACCCGCCAGGCTCTCACTGAGCGGGGCGTCGGAGCGGACGCCCCGACCAGGAAAAGACCGTGGCCGTACTCGGTCACGGGGGCGGGCAGCGGCAGTACAGGAATATCAACGTCGGACGGCCGTCCTGGGCTCGCCGAGGCCCGGGCGCTGATTCCGAGCAGTCTGGCGTGTTCTCCATACCATGAGACAGCAGCCAGTGCGAGGTTGAGGCGTGGGCCAGTCCCGCCCCCGCTCCGACGCTTATGTCCCGACGTGGACGTACGCGGCCCAGAACGTGAGGGTTCTGGGGTGTTCATCTCGCAGTTGGCGTATGACCTGGTGGAGAGCCCGGGCGGTCCGCTCGGGGCGGACGGCCGCGTTGCCGCTTGGACCGCAGCGTCGTCACACCACCGTTCCCCCAGCGGGCATGCCAGGCATAGGCGGGCATCCGTGAGACCCGTAACCGCCGCGCGACCTGCGGCGGTGTCACCCCTTACGCGAATGACTCGGCGGCCTTGAACCGCACTTGCTCCCGCCGGGCCCGCTGCTTCGCGGTCAGGCCACCCCATCGGGATACCGCATGACACAGGGATACACCCACCAGCGAGATCACCGTGACCCTGGGCCCTAGCTCCAGTCGATGTCGGACTGACGCTCCAGCGGGGTCCGCTCCTCCAGGGACTCCGGGACAACCAGCGTGTCCGCCGTGGTCATCGCGGTGGAGAACCGCAAGTGGGTCCGCGTCTGGATCTCGGACAGCTTGACCTGGAACACCCGGAACTCGTCCAGCTCGAGGGCTTCGGACACATCCAGGTTCTGCGTCAGGAGGAACGCCTTGCACTTGAGCTTGCCGTCCTCGGAGAAGACGAGCACCTTCCAGAACTCGCGCGGGAGTTTGACTCCCCGGAAGACACGGTCGTCCTCGTGGAAGATCGGGCCGCCGAACACGCTGACCTTGAGGTCATCGACACGGACATCTTCGAAGACCGCGTCTTCGAGGTGGCCCCAGATGCCGTTCCGCCCGCTCTGGTTGAAGTCGTCCATCTGCGGAGTGATGTTGGTGTAGAAGAACGAGTCCCTGTTGGCCTTCTTCGCCTCGGGCAGCGAGCCCCACACGACGTCGGCGCGGCGCGCGATATGGCCACGGTCGAGCCGGTTGTTGCGTCCCTTGTACAGCTCGTTGCTGACCTGGGCGGCAGCCGGAAGGCGCGGGTCCTTGACGAAGCCGATGCCCTTCCGGTCGAGTTTCTTCAGGGTGCCGCCGTCGATGTTCCAGGCCACCCAGAAGGCGAAGCGCCGCGATGTGCTGAGGGCCAGCGAGAAGTGCGTGTAGGGGACCACCTCGGACCCGCTGAGCCGGACGGCATCCCCCTTGATCGACCGGTTGAGCTGCGGGGTGCCGATCGGTACCGCGAGGAAGCCCGGGTCGTACCCGGTCACGGCCTCCAGCGATTCGGGGTCCGGCGGTGCGAGGGTGATCTTCAGTTCGTCGAAGACCGCCTGGGGGAGGCAGGCCAGAGCGCGGTCCTCGGGGTTCCCGTCCCCCTCACCGCCGAAGTGCAGACCGGCCATTACGTCCGTGGGCTTGCCGGAGCGGCTGGTGAACATCCAGACCGATCCGGAGTCGCCGGGCAGGCTGATCTCGTTGCCCTCCGCCGGATGCTTGGGGTCGGGGCCTATCTCGAAGCATTCGATCTCGCGCACTCCGACCGGCTCGTCGTAGTCGATGCTGACGATGGCGAAGGGCCTGCTCACCACACCGTGCGTGACACCCGTGGTACGGCCGCTCTTGACGACCTTGTCGTCGATCTGCGGTTCGCCCAGCTTCGTCGGTGTGACATCGAGGTCGAGGATGTCCATGGCGAAATCACGATCCGTGACCGTCGACACCGCGCAGTCGCCGCCCCTGCCGAGGTGGGCGCGCTTGAGTCTGCCGAGACGGTTCAGTGCGATGCGGCTGTCGTCCTTCTTGCCGGGCTGCACGACCACGTCGCCGAGTTCGCCCTTCCGGCCGTTCAGCACGTGCCAGTTGCTCAGCACGCAGGGCGAGCCGTCGTTCCTGTCGAAGGCGATGCACCCGAAGGTGCCGGCGCTCACCTTGACGTTGCCGACGCTCACGCCGGGACGGGCCGGATCGACGCGCCGCTGACGCTCCGGTGTCTCGCCCTCGTCCACCACGAGGAAGTGCGGCTTGTAGGAGCGCTGGACGACATCGGTCGGCACCTCGACGCCGCCACCTATGTCGATGACCGCGGGGATCTCGGCGGTCCTCAGTTCCTCCAGTTCCTCCGGCCGGACCTTTTTGTCGACCGTGAACTGAAGGGCCAGTTCCTTGCCCGGTTTCCCGTTCTTCTCCTTGTACCCGATACCGATCGAGGACACATTCGGGTCGCTGAGGAACCCCGATCCCCGGGCACGGATGAACTGCTTGAGGTCGCTGATCAGCTTGTCCTGGCCGCTTGCGGAGGGCTGGGGATTGACGGACGCACGCTTCTTGGCGGCCATTGAAGGCTCCCTTCACGCATGGAATTCAGGCGTGAGAAGCCCTACCGAAATCATGGGGATCCAGCGGTGGTTGAAACCGAAGCGAACGGCCTGGGCTTCCCACTCTGTCGTGCACTTCCAGCATACGAGCCCCGAAAATGTACTGCCATGTACGGCACTGAAAACAGGCGAACATTCAACGATATTTGGTTGCATCGCCTACAACTCCGAACAAGTTTAGCGTGGTTCAGGAGGGCAAGGCCGGCTACATACGATGGGAGAAGTAGCCATGGGCAGGGAGATCAATTACGCCTTTGAGACCCACAGAGCAGTCGCTGACAGCGGCCGTGCCGCGGAGCTCGCCGCGACCACGTCTCCGTTCCAGATCGAGGTGCGGTTCCTCGGAGGACTGACGGGTAGTCAGAAGAGCGCCTTCGCCGAGGCCGCGGACCGTTGGACGCGCGTCATCGTGGGAGACCTGGAGACCGCGATCATCAACGACCTCACCGGCAGGGTCGTGGTCGACGATCTCTTGATCGACGCCGAAGGCGTGCCGATCGACGGTGTGAACAACGTTCCCAACATTCTCGGGCAGGCCGGCCCGACGCGGTTCCGGAGGGACGACGCGGCCAGCGGAGCGGGACTTCCCGTGAAGGGGCGCATGATGTTCGACAGCGCGGACCTGGCCCAGATGGAAGAAGAGGGCTCACTCCTCGACGTCATTACGCACGAGATGGGGCACGTACTGGGAATCGGAACCGTCTGGACGGATTTCGGCTTCCTGAAGAACTTCCCCGGCCCGGACCCGACCTTCGTCGGCCCCGGCGCCATGAAGGAGTTCGGCAGGCTCACCGGAGAAGGGCCCACCCCGGTGCCGGTCGCCAATGTCGGCGGCGCCGGAAGCGCGGGCGGCCACTGGCGTGAGAGCGTCTTCGACAACGAGTTGATGTCGCCGAACATCGATGGCAGCAACAACCCCCTGAGCCGGCTGACGGTGGCGAGCCTGGGGGACCTCGGATACACGGTCGATCTCGACGCCGCACAGGACTACGAGCTTCCGAATCTCCTCGAGATCGCACGCTCCGGCCGCGTCCCGACCGCGGTGCCGGAGCATGTGGTGCTCCCGACCATCCCGACCCGTATCCCGGCCGAGAGGCCCTGACGGACCTGACGAGGTCGGCAGTACGGCCCCGGCGCGTTATCCGCGCACTGCGGAGCAGCTCGCTGACAGTGAGCTGCTCACCATGCCAATCGCTCGACCGGGCACCGAAAGCCCATGCTCGGCTTGCATGGCGGTCAGCGGGGCCAGGGCCCGGCCCTCGGCCATCTCCTCGGTGGGACGGCGCAGACGCGTAGAACAGATCCTTGAGGCCGGTGTGTTTGTGGGTGAGCTTGTTGCGTCGAAGCCCGGCTTCGACGGCGAGGGAGACGATGGTCAGCTTGCCGTCGGAGTGCAGCGGGGCGCCGATCAGCAGGCGGACCATGACGTCGGTGATGGCCCGGACCTCCGCGGCGTCCTCGGGCCCGCTGTCGGCGGATGCGTGGGCGAGGGCTTCGCCGACGATCCGGCACTGGGACGTGGTCCCGGCCGACCAGGTGCGCCTTGTCCTCGCCGATCCCGGGGCGCAGGACGGCGGTGGCTCCGCGGTGGGGGCGACGCTGCGCCTGGCGGCCCGCCCGGTGGGCGCGCTTCGTCCCGCGGAGCGAGCGGGCGCGTGAGTGGATCCTCGCGGTGGAAGGGCTGCTGGCAGGCGCGGTCGAGGATGAGCGCGCCGGCCATCTTGCCCTGGGGGCCGTCGTCGAGCGCGTGGCCGTAAATTTGCAGGACCACGGCCGGGTCTGCGGTGTCGCCGCGCCAGGTCACGTGGACTTCCGAAGGCGGACGGTGAGCTCACCGAGACCCAGGCCCGCGTCTTGTGCACCGCGATGACGCGGCCCTCGCACACGCCGGGATCGGCGTCGGCTCTGCCCTCCTCGGCCAGGACACGCGGCTCACTCTGGCCGTGAAAGCGGTGTGGTGATCCCCGTTCCTCCTCGCCGTCGCCGCGTCCTCGCCCAGGAGATCAGTGACGGGCTGCGCCTGCACAAGCAGGCAGCTTCCATCCGAGCGTCCAGGTGACTTTGCCGATGGTCATTGAGAACTTCTGACCCTGCAGGCGCCCGGAGTCCCGGTTATTCGACCTCGACCCAGTCGAGGCTGCGTTCCACGGCCTTCTTCCAGCCCGCGTAGCCCTTCTCCCGCTGCTCGTCGCTCCACTGCGGCTCCCACCGCTTCGACTCGTGCCAGTGCAGGCGGAGCTCGTCGGTGCTCTCCCAGAAGCCGGTGGCGAGCCCCGCCGCGTAGGCGGCGCCGAGCGCGGTGGTCTCGGCGACGACCGGGCGGCTGACCGGTACGCCGAGGACGTCGGCCTGGATCTGCATGCACAGGTCGTTGGCGGTGACGCCGCCGTCGACCCGCAGTACGTCGAGTGTTACCCCGGAGTCCTGCTCCATCGCCTCGGCCACGTCGCGGCTCTGGTAGCAGATGGCCTCCAGGGTCGCCCTGGCGAGGTGTGCGTTCGTGTGGAACCTGGCGAGACCGACGATCGCCCCCCGGGCGTCGGAGCGCCAGTAGGGCGCGAACAGGCCGGAGAAGGCCGGTACGAAGTAGATGCCGCCGCTGTCCTCCACCTGCCGAGCCAGTGTCTCGACCTCGGCGGAGGAGGAGATGATCCGCATCTGGTCGCGGAGCCATTGCACGGCGGACCCGGTGACCGCCATGGACCCTTCCAGCGCGTACACCGCCGGGGCGTCCCCGAACTGGTAGGCCAGCGTGGTCAGCAGGCCCGTGCTGGACCGGACGATCTCCGTGCCCGTGTTGAGGACCAGGAAGTTGCCGGTGCCGTAGGTGTTCTTCGCCTCGCCCGGCCGGAAGCAGACCTGGCCGACGGTGGCCGCCTGCTGGTCCCCGAGGACGCCGGTGATGGGTACGGCGGTCCGCAGCGGACGGGTCGTGCGGGTGGCCCCGAACGCCTCCGGGTGCGAGGACGGGTTGATGGCCGGGAGCATGGCGCGCGGGATGCCGAAGATGTCGAGCAGTTCGTCGTCCCAGTCGAGGGTCTCCAGGTTCATCAGCATGGTGCGGCTGGCATTGGTGACGTCCGTGGCGTGGATGCCGCCGTGCGGACCGCCGGTGAGATTCCACAGCACCCAGGCGTCCGTGTTCCCGAAGACGGCCCGGCCGTCCTCGGCGGCCTCTCGGACACCGTCGACGTTCTCCAGGATCCACTTGATCTTGCCGCCGGAGAAGTACGTCGCCGGTGGCAGCCCCGTCTTGCGCCGGACAAGGTCGCCGTGCTCCCGCTCCAGCGCCGCGGCGATCGAGTCGGTGCGGGTGTCCTGCCAGACGATCGCGTTGTAGTACGGCTGACCGGTGCTGGGATCCCAGATGACCGTGGTCTCCCGCTGGTTGGTGATCCCGATGGCCGCCAAGTCGGCGGCGGACAGGTCACCCAGGCGGACGGCGTTCTGCATCGTGGAGTTCGTACGTTCCCAGATCTCCACGGGGTCGTGCTCGACCCAGCCGGAGCGGGGAAAGATCTGCTCGTGTTCGAGCTGGTGGCGTGCGACCTCGTTGCCGTCGTGGTCGAAGATCATGAAGCGGGTGCTGGTGGTTCCTTGGTCCACCGCGCCAACGAATTCAGGCATGGTCCTCCCTCTCACTCGTCCGGCGCGGGCACCCGGCCGGGCTCCTGCTCGGCGACCGGCAGGTAGGGGCTGATCAGCAGGCGGTAGAGCCACGCCCCGAGCGGGCCGCCGATCAGGGGTCCGGCGATCGGTACCCAGAAGTAGAGGTCGCCGTACTGATCCCGCCAAGCGCCTCCGTAGCCCGTGAGGAACGCCGCCAGCCTGGGGCCGAGGTCGCGGGCCGGATTGATCGCGTAGCCGGCGTTGGTTCCCCACGCCATGCCGATGGCGACGACGATCAGGCCGATGATGAACGGGGCCATGTTCGCGCCCGGCGGCGTGTTCAGCAGGTCGGTGACCGCGAAGACCAGCAGCACCAGCAGGGCAGTGCCGATGATCTGGTCACGGAAGGCCCCGAACTGGCTGATCGGGAGACCGCCGTTGCCCGGCAGGGTGGAGAAGACGATCTCCGTCTTGTCGGTGTGGCCGGGGTCGGCCTTCGCCAGCACCTCGCTGTAGTTCCAGCGCACCAGCAGGGCAGCGACAAAGGCGCCTGCCGTCTGGGCCAGCGCATACGGCAGGACCTTGCTCCACGGGAAGCCCTTGAAGGCCGCGAGCGCGAGGGTGACCGCGGGGTTGATGTGGGCGCCGCTGACCCGCGCCGCCACGTAGACACCGAAGACGACGCCGAGACCCCAGCCCCAGGCGATGCTGTCGTGGTCACCCAACCCACCGTCGGTCAGCGCGCCACCGGCGACGACCTGCGCGACGACACCGCATCCGAAGAGAATGAGGATCATGGTGCCGGCGAACTCGGCAGAGAGTTCGCCGACGAGGCGTGCCTTGGACGTAGATTCCGGCATGTTCAGATTCTCCTCAGCGCGGGCGCGAGCGGCCTCCGCAGACGGGCCAATCGGGTGAACCGGCACCTGGAGTCCGGCGCCCGGAGGCGGAACGGCCGGTCAGGCTTCGGCGGCGCGCAGTCGTCGTCCCCCTGCCGTGGGATGGGGATGTATCGCCCGTTCAGCTTGCCTTTCGACCTCGGCAGTGTCCTGTGTGCGAGGCGGTCCGGGAAGCGGCACATCACGCTGGCGTCGAAGGTCTCGGTGAACACCATGAAGTGCATCCGGCCCTTGGTGCTGATCGCGGACATCGCGTTCACCGAGAACCGGTTGCCGGTGCGGCGCACGATCGGGGTGCGCCCCAGTGAATCGGGGCTGACGGCAGGCGATGGCTGCGGTATGCCGCCGACATGAGGTATGTCCAGGGCGTCGGCCTGAAAGCCGAGGCCCGTATGAAGGGGGAAGTCCACCCAGTACGGGGCCTTGTCCAGCATCCGGCACTTGGTCGAGATGCCCGAGCTGAACGCCTCACCATCGAGGTGGAGTTGATCCATCCCGCCCTCGTATGGCCGGTGGCGTGGCCATGGCCGTCGCGGCTGGGGTGCCGCTGGGCTCCTGGGCCGGCCAGCTGCTCGGGTGGCGCGGCGCGTTCTGGCCGCCGTGACAGCACTGGTCATCGGCCGGTTCGTTCCCGCCGAAGAACAGCCTGCCACCGCCCCGCCCCCGCACACCGGTGGGCGCTGCGGACCCGGGCGGGTTGTTGACCGATTTCGCGGCTGGACGCCTGTCCGCAGTCTCCGCAGAGTTGCCCATACAGGGGTGAGTCGGGTCAGGGTGGTGCAGGATGCTGAAATCGTCGTGGCAGCGACGCGGAATGGATCACCCGCCATGCGGCCCGTGCGGATGCGATGAGCCGAGGATTGCCGTGCATGTCGAATTCATCGAAGCCTTCGTCTCCTTTCGATGGCGTGTATTTTTCCGCTGTGGCAGAATCGGGCCCAGGTGGGGCAAAGTCAGAGTGGAGCGACCGATTCGGACCCTTCGGTGAAATTCGCATGGGGGAACGCTCGGTCAGGATACGGGGGGAACTGACTCATGGAACTGGTGGAGCGGGAAACCGAGTTATCCCTGATGCAGGACATGCTCGACGCCTGCGTGTCCGGGCGTGGCGCAGTCCTGCTGGTGAGTGGCGCGGCCGCCACGGGCAAGACAGCACTGCTTCGCGAGCTCGGTGCCCGCGCCGATTCCGCGCAGACACTGTTTCTGCAGGCCACGGCGTCCGGAGCGGAGCGTTCGCTGCCGCTCGGCGTGATCGAGCAACTACTGCTCGGCGCTGGGCTGCCGGGCGCCGACCTGGAAGTCGCCGTCAGCCGCTTCGACTGGGACGCGGCTGACGAACTGCGCGCCCCCGCGGAAAGGGAACTGCCCGCGGCGGTCGTCAGTGATATCACCGGCGTTTGCGGGATTCTGTTGGAAAAGTCAAAAAAAATCCCACTGGTGTTGTGCGTCGATGACGTTCAGCATGCGGACGCCTATTCGCTGGAATGCCTGCTGTATGTGGCGCGCAGAAGCGAGACCGCCCGAATTCTGGTGGTGCTCGGCGAGAGCAGCAGCTTCCCGGTGGAGAATCCGCGATTCCGGATAGAGCTGCTCCGACTGCCGAGCTGCCGGCACGTCCGGCTCCGGCTGCTCACGCGCCAGGGCGTCGGCCGGATGATCGCAGTCGGCGCAGAGGGGCGGCGGGCGCGCCTGCCCGCCGAGGAGTTCCACCGGCTCAGCGGCGGGAATCCCCTGCTGGTGCGGGCTCTGCTCGACGACCGCCGCCAGCTCGCCGCGGACAGCGACGTGCCCCGTGGACCGACGGCGGAAGCCGTACTCGGACCGGCCTTCGAACAGGCCGTCACCACCTGCCTGTACCGGAGCGACGCCGCTATGCGGCATGCAGCGTGGGCGCGCGCGGTACTCGGCCCGGACGCCTCGGACGCGACCCAGGCGGACGTCCTCTCCACCACACCTGAGGTGGCGCGTCGCGATCTGGACGCGCTGGACGGGACGGGGCTGTTCAGCTCCGGCTGGTTCCGTCACGACGCGGTCCGGCCCGCCGTCCTGCGCAGCATGGACCCGGCGTACCGCGCCCGTCTCGAAGCCCGCGCCGCCCAGGTGCTGCACGACCATGGTGCCTCCGCGACCGCACTGGCCCGGCACCTGATCGCGGCGGAACCCTTCGACGCCCCGTGGGCGCTGCCCACCCTGTTGGAGGCGGCCGACCGAGCGCTGGCCGAGGACGAGACCGGATTTGCCCTGGACTGTCTGCGGGCCGCCCGCGACCGATGCCCCGACGAACGGCAGGCGCTGTCGATCAAGGCCCTGCTCATGCGGGTGGGCTGGCGAGCCGGTCCCGGTGCCGGTTCCGGCCAGCTGCCCGAACTGACCGCCGCCGCCCTCGCCGGACGGCTGGGAGTCCGGGACACCGAGGCGCTCATCGCCCATCTGCTGTGGTTCGGCCGGCTCGACCAGGCCCTCGAGGTGCTCGACACCGCCGAACGGCGCGACACCGAAGCGACCGACGCCGACCCGGGCGACGTCGGACCCGACGTGAAGGATCGTTTCGACGCCGTACGGCTGCGCACGGCCATCCGCTTCCCGGGGCTCTCGCAGCCCACCCCGTCCGGCATGTTGGGCGCCCTGCGCGGCTTGCTGCCCTACACCCGAGGCGTCGAACATCGGGCGATACGGCTGCTCGCCGATGTCATGGACCGGCCCGCCGACGCGGACGGCGAACGCGACGCCGTCGCCGCGCGGGCCGAGCAGATGCTGCAGGGCACCCGCCTGGACGATCACACACTCCCCGTGATCCTGATCGCGCTGTCGGCTCTCGTCGTCGTCGACGACCTGGACAAGGCCGTCTCCTGGTGCGGCCTGCTGGTGAAGGAGGCGCAGGAGCGCCGTGCGCCGATGTGGCAGGCGCTGTTCGCGACGGTGAAGGCCCTCGTCGAGATCAGGCTTGGCGCACTGGCCGACGCCCGAGAGGCCGCCCGTACGGCGCTCGCCCTGGTCCCGCCCGAGGGATGGGGAGTCGCCGTTGCCGCCCCGCTCGCCGCGGCGCTGTTCGCCGAGTCTGCCGGGGGCAGACTGGAGGAGGCTGCCGACCGGCTCGGCGACCCCGTCCCGGAGGCGGCCTTCCATACCTGGGGCGGTGTCCTCTACCTCTCGGCGCGCGGCCGTTACTACCTCGCCGCCGGACGCCCGTATGCCGCCCTCGACGACTTCCTGGAGTGCGGCAGGCTGGCCACCCGATGGGGTCTCGACCGGCCGGACTGGCTGCCCTGGCGCGGCGACGCCGCCCAGGCCTGCCTCGCGCTCGGTGACATCCGGCGCGCCCGCTCCCTCGCCGATGAACAGCTCACCCAGCTCGGCGGCCGACGCTCCTGGGCCCGCGGCGTCACGCTGCGCGTGCTCGCAGCCACCGTGCCCGTCGGGCAACGGCCGGCTCTCCTCGACGAAGCCATGGAAATCCTCCGGGAGCGCGGCCACCGCTACGAACTGGCCCGCGCCGCGGACGACTCGGCACGTACCCACCGCGAACTCGGCAACGCCGGACGAGCTCGGTCGCTGGCCCGTACCGCCCTGCGGCTGCTGCACGCATGCGGCGCCGAGCAGCCGGCGTACGACCCGCCGGAGGCAGCCGCCGGCAGCGGTGGCGACAGGGGTGCCGAACAGCCCTCCACGCACGAGCGGTCGTGGCCGACGACCGTCGGAACCCGCCCGCAGCCGGTGGACGAACTCAGCGATGCGGAACTGCGCGTGGCGACGCTCGCCGCCCGCGGGCACACCAACCGGCAGATCGCCGCGCAGCTGTTCATCACGGTCAGCACTGTCGAGCAGCACTTGACCCGCGTGTACCGCAAACTCAACGTCAGGCGCCGGATGGGCCTGGTGGCGCTGCTGCGCAGCACCGCGCAGCCGGACCAGCAGGAGTGGTCCCCGGGACAGGACGACGGCGAGGCAGGGAACCGGCTGCGGTCCTCGTAGGCGTCCGCACGCCGTCATGTCAACGGTGTCCGAGCGGGCGGCGGCCGGTGCCGTCGACGAGTGGTTCGGCCCTGCCCCGTTGCGGCCCTCCAAGTGCACGGCTCTTCTCCCTGACGTCCGCTTCGTCACCGGTGTGCCCGGCAACGGTCCCGCGTCGCAACAGTTCTAGGAGACGTCCGGTCACACCGCGGTCAGCATTCGCTGTGTCCTCGGTGACCAGTGTGTGACCCGCGCGTGTCCATTCTGGGTGCAGGACCGGTTGCCGCACGCCCTTCCCCCCGTCGGCTCGCCGGCCACCCCCGGTTCCGTGCCCGTGTCGGCCACCGCCCCGAGTCGTGCCTCTTCCCCCGGTAGGGGGCGCGTAGGGGTGCTTAGGGGTGCCGCACCGAGATCGAATTGATAGGGGTACTGGCGGCAGAGCCGTTTTGTTACTGTTGCTGCGCGTTCGAGGCATCATCGCAGGTGGTGCGGTGAGGCCAGGTGGAAGTGAAGGACACCGGTCACGGCCGGGGTTCTCGCATTCGACGGGCATGCCACTTCTCACATTTCGACCGGACGGCCCGGGACGAAGACGGTACGGAAGTCATCCGGCTCACTTGGGAATTCGTCGGCGATCCCGGCGACACTGCTCCCGGTGCCCGTTCGAACCCCGATGCAGGCCGGCCGACCAGGCCGTACGCCATCGTCGGCGCGCATTCTCGGTGGCCGAAGTGCGCCCATGCACGCCCACTTCGCGCCGACGGGGGCGCGTTGAACGGCACACCCGGGCACCGGTCACATCAGTTCACTTAGGGGGAAGCGGAATTGCAACCTGGTCACGGGACGGTTGATCAGAACCTGGTTGTGGAAGTCGAAATCGATTCTCTGGTGACGGGGGATTCGCCGCGTGTCTCCGGAGCCGATCCGGAACATGTGGAAGCACTCGTGGCGGCGCAGGCGCCGCTGCCTCCCATCATCGTGCAGCGATCCACCATGCAGGTCATCGACGGCCTGCACCGACTCAGCGCCGCCCGGCTCCGCGGCGACGACAAGATCTGCGTGGTGTTCTTCGACGGCGACGAGGCCGAGGCCTTCGTCCTGGCGGTGGAGTCCAACACCACGCACGGGCTTCCGCTGACCACGGCGGAGCGCAAGCTGGCGACCCGGCGCATCATTGCCTCGCACCCGCAGTGGTCGGACCGCATGATCGCCTCGGTCGCGGGCCTCGCGCCCGGGACGGTCGCGACGATCCGCCGGCAGACACAGGACGTGCCCACCGCGCAGACCGCCCGGATCGGACAGGACGGGCGGGTCCGCCCGATCAACATCGCCGAAGGGCGTCGGCTGGCCGGACAACTCATCGCCGAGAACCCAGGCCTGTCGTTGCGTCAGATCGCCCGCGCGGCGGCGATCTCCCCGGAGACGGCACGCGACGTGCGCAACCGCATGCTCAGGGGCGAGGACCCGATGCCGAAGTCGCGCACCCGCAAACAGGCCGGAGGCGCCGCCGCCCACGAGACCGAGCCGAGGGACTTCACCGTCCCGGCGGTGAGAACCGTTCTCGAACGGACGCCGGTACAGCACCGCACCGCCGTCGTGGAACGGCTCAGGGCGGACCCCGCTCTGCGGTTCAGCGAGACGGGGCGCGCACTGCTCCGGCTGCTCAACGTCTACACGATCAGCGCCCAGAACTGGGAGGAGATCATCGACAACGTCCCGCCGCACTGCGGTGGCATCGTGGCCCGCCTGGCCAACGAATGCGCCGGCATGTGGGCGGAGTTCGCCACGCGTCTGGAACACAAGGTCGTCGAGAGCGCCTGACCGCGACGGCCGGCGCGATGCTGGTGACCACACCGATGAGCAGGCATGTGACGGCGAGCCCGAACCAGGGCCCGCCGTCACGGCGTTCAGGGGGCCCGCAGATTCCGTACGACGGTGCGCAGACGCCCGGCCGCGCTCACGTCGGAGCAGCCGGCCAGCCCGAGAGCGTCCAGCAGCTCCTCGGCCACCAGCTCCAGCACCCGGCTCACGCCGGCTTCACCGCCCGCCCCCAGCCCCCACAGCACCGGCCGTCCCAGCAGGACGCCGCCGGCTCCCAGGGCGAGCGCCCGCAGCACGTCCGTACCGCCGCGCACCCCGCTGTCCAGCAGCACCTCACAGCGGCCGACGACGGCGGAAACCACCTCGGGCAGCGCCTCGATGCTGGGCACGGCACCGTCGAGCTGACGACCGCCGTGGTTGGAGACCACGACGGCGTCGACCCCGCACTCCGCGGCCCGCACCGCGTCCTGCGGCGACAGGGCACCCTTGAGCACCAACGGCAGCCGGGTGCACTCCCGCAGCTCCGCCACGGACGACCAGGTCACCGCGGAGGAGAACGTCTCGCCGGTGTGCGCGGCCACCGCGGAGCCGGCCCCGCAGGGCCTGCGGTGCGCCGTCGACGTCCCCTCCGCGAGGTGCGCCGCCCGCACGTGGTCGGGCAGGGTGAACCGGTTGCGCACGTCCCGCAGCCTGCGGCCCATCCATGGCACGTCGACCGTGAGCATCACCGCCCGCGCCCCGGCGTCCTCCGCCCTGCGGGCCAGATCCAGCGCCCGGCCCGGCTCCCGCAGCCAGTACAGCTGGAACCAGACCGTGCCGCCCACCGCCGTGATCCGCTCGATCGGCACGCTGCTCATGGTGCTCACGGTGAACGGCACGCCCGCCCGCTCCGCCGCACGCGCGACGGCGAGTTCGCCCTCCGGATGCAGCAGCCGCTGGTAGGCGACGGGCGCCACCGCCACGGGCATCCGCACCGGTCGCCCCAGCAGCGTGGCGTCCGTCGTGCACCGCGACACGTCCCGCAGTACTCGGGGCACGACGAACACCCGGTCGAAGGCCGCCCGGTTGGCGTCCAGCGTCGTCTCGGCGCCGCTTCCCCCGGCCACGAAGTCCCGCACCCCGGCCGGCAGCACCGCTGCGGCGGCCCGCTCGACATCCGCGAGACAGCCCGCCTCCTCGAACTCCCGGGCCGCAGCACGCGCCCCGGCGCTGCCCGAGTCCGTCCCGGGGCCCGGGTCAGCCACGCTGCTTCGTCCGCTCCAGCTCCACGGCTTCGTACAGGGCCTTGATGTTGGCGCTGCCGAAGGTCGCCGCCCCCTGGCGTTCGATGACTTCGTAGAAGAGCGTCTGCCGCGGGTGCCGGGAGGCGGTGAAGATCTGGAACAGGCGGCCGTCGTGGTCCTCGTCGGCCAGTACGTTCGTCTCCCGCAAGTCCGCCAGCCGCTGCGGGTCCAGTGCGATGCGCTCGCCGAGCAGGTCGTAGTAGGCGGACGGGGTGCGCAGGAAGGTGACGCCGCGCGCGGTCAGGGACCGTACGGCGGTGACCGCGTCCCGCGAGGAGAACGCCAGGTGCTGCACGCCCGCTCCCTGGTGCCCCTTGAGGAACTCGTCTATCTGCCCGGGGGCGGCGGATACGTCCGGCTCGATCAGTGTCAGTGTCACCGTGCGCGACGGGCTCTGCACGACCGTCGACTCCATCGCCTGGGCGCCGACGACGATGCGCTCCTGGAAGATGTCCCGGAAGCCGAGGGCGGTGCGGTAGTAGTCGACGGTCGGCTGGAGTTCGCCGGCGTTCAGGCACACCGCCACGTGGTCCAGTCGGAGCAGGCCCGCGTCGTCGGCGGCCGCCTCGTCCGCTCCGGCCACGGGAGAGAAGCCGGCGGGAAGGCCGGGCCCCGCCTCGGAGGAGTGCTGGACGAGGGTGTGAACGACGTCGCCGAAGCCCCCGACGGTCGCCGTGACGAGGTCGCCGCCCGCATGACGGGTGGGCCGCCGCACGGCTCGGGCCCCGCGTTGCACCGCCGCCCGGAACGACGCCTCCGCGTCGGCGGTGCGCAGCGCGATGTCGGCGACGCCGTCCCCGTGCGCGACGACGTACGCCGCACCCGGGTGCTGGTCCGACGTTGCCTGGGTGAGGGCCAGGGTGATGCCGCCCTGACGCAGCGCCACCCCACGGTGCCGCGACGAAGCACTCGTGCCGACCACGGTGAAGGCGTACTCGTCGACCCAGGAGGACACGGCGGCCTCCAGGTCCGTGACGTACATCCCGACGTGGTCGATCGAGAGGTCCTCCAGCGGAACTGCTGCTTTCGATGAATCCAGCATGGGTGTCCCCCGGAAAAGGAGAGAAACAGGTTTTTGGAACTCTACGGATCCATCCGAGGGAAGCGAACTGTCCGACCGACCGATGAACGAGGAGCCTGAATAAGGTGGTTGAAAGTTCCCGGGGGTAAAGATCCGTAAATGTCAAATGAATCGCCCGGACAGTGCGGGGATCGGCCGACTGACAGACGCACGGCGCCGTGCGTAAACTCGCCTGGCCCATCGGTCCGTGGACGACGGCCTTTCGAACGGGTGATGTCTTGTGCTGCGCACCATGGCCGTGATCGGCACCGGCCTCATCGGTACCTCGATCGCCCTCGCCGCACGCCGACGGGGCGTGACGGTGTTCCTGGCGGACCGCGATCCGGTGGCCGCGCGGACGGCCGCCGCCCTCGGCGCCGGACTCGCCCGCGCCCCCGCGGCGCCGGTCGACCTCGCCGTGATCGCGGTGCCGCCCAGCCAGGTCGGCGGGGTGCTCGCCGAGGCCCAGACGAGCCGGCTCGCCCTCGGCTACACCGACGTGGCCAGTGTGAAGGCAGGGCCGGAGCGGGCCGCGCTGAGCCGGGCACCCGACCCCGAGCGCTACATCGGCGGCCATCCGCTGGCCGGCCGGGAGCGCTCCGGCCCGCTCGCCGCCCGCGCGGAGTTGTTCCAGGGCCGCAACTGGGCGCTCACCCCCTCCCGGGTGACCTCGCCCGCCACCCTCGACCGCGCCCTGTGCCTGGTGGAACTGTGCGACGCCGTACCAGTGGTGATGCCCAGTCAGGAACATGACGCCGCCGTGGCCGTCACCTCGCATGTCCCGCACCTGGTGGCCAGCCTGATGGCGGCCCGGCTGCGGGACGGGCCGGCCGGGACGTCCCTGCTCGCCGGACAGGGCCTGCGTGACGTCACCCGGATCGCGGGCGGCGACTCCCGGCTGTGGGGCGACATCCTGCAGTCCAACGCGCCCGCCGTCGCCGACGTCCTCAGGGACCTGCACGCCGACCTGTCCCGGCTGGTGCCGGCGCTCGACGCGCTCGCCCGGCCCGGGCACCGGGACCGCGAACTCGGCATGCGCACCCTGGTGGACCTGCTGGACCGGGGCATCCTCGGCCTGGCCGGCATCCCGGGCACGCGGCCACCGACGACGCCCGGCGACCCGCGCGTTCGGGTCCGGGTCGCCGACCGTCCCGGGGAACTGGCGCGGCTGGTGGCGGCCACCGCAGGGCTCGGCGTGGCGGCGGAGGACGCCGACGTCGGCGCCGCCGCCGCCGACAGTCTGGCCGTGCGGTTCACCGTGCCGCAGGCGGTCGCCGACCGCATGGTGGCCGAGCTGCGCAAAGGGGGCTGGTCCGCCGTGCGGGAGGACGCCGTGAGGCATACCGGGGAGCAGTCGGGACGGGACGAGGGCGAGGACGTCGCGCTGCCGGTGTGATCCTCCGGGCGCGGGCGGCTCCGTTCGGCACCGTCATGCCGTCCGCACACCTGTCCAAGTGGACGAATCGGCCGGTTGGACGGTGTTGTCGGCACTCGCGGATTCATGTGACGCTGAGCGCCCGATAAGCGCCGTCCCGTGAACCGCAGACAACCGGGGGGAAATCCATGGTGAGTTCCGACGGCCGAGTGCGTGCGGTACGCGACGGCAGCATTCGGGGCATCGAATACGGCGACACGGAATCATCGTCCGCTGATTTCTCCCCGGCCGCCGAGTTCGCCGGAACCACGAACCGGGAGATGTTCGAACGCACCGGTTTGCGACAGGGCGTACGACGCAGTCCGGGACCGCCGGAAACCGCAGTGAAAATCCTCGGCCGTCTGTGGTCGGCGCCGCTTTTGGTCGGACCGCTCGCCGCCGCCCCCAGGCCCGGCGCCGAGCTGGCGGTGGTGCGGGCCGGGGGCGCGGCGGGCCTGTCGGCCGTCGTGAGCGCCTTCGCCGAGCGGACCTTCGGCGAACTGTCCTCGGCCGCCGGGGTCCCGCCGTGGCTGCGCACCTACTCCTTCCAGGAGCCCGGTACGGGCCGGGCGCTGGCCCGGCGGGCCGAGGAGGCCGGCTTCGGCGCCGTGGTCCTGGCGCTCGGTGACCGCGACGACATCCGGCTCGGCCCGGTCGCCGCCCCCGCCAACCTGGCCGACACCGGACCCATCACGGACGCACGGCGGCTGCTCGACGCCCATACCGACTGGGCGGCCGTGGGAAGGCTGCGGGCGGCCACCGAACTGCCGCTGCTGCTCTGCGGCGTGCACACCGCCGCCGACGCTGCCCGAGCGGTGGACGCCGGCGCCGACGGCATCGTGGTCACCGACCTCGCCGCACTGCCGCGGATCCGCGCGGCCGTGGCCGATGGCTGCCCGCTGCTGTTGAGCGGCGGCGTCCGCCGCGGCGCGGACGTCCTGACCGCACTGGCATCGGGAGCGGACGCGGTCGTCGTGGGCAGACCCGTGCTGCAGGGGCTGCGCGCCAAGGGACGCGCGGGCGTGACCGAGACACTGAGCGCGCTGGTCCAGGAGCTGACCGAGGCGATGGCGTTCACCGGCACCGACACGGTCGCGGACGCCGGCCCCGACGTGATCCGCACGGCGGCGGGCCCGGCCCGTCCGGAGACCGGCACCCGGCCCGCGCACCCGGCGCACGGCCCGCGGGAGCCCCGGACCGAGACACCGTCACCGGGGGACACCGCGGCGCCCCGTGCCCTGCGCAGGTCCGACCTGCACGCGAGCCTCAGCGACCCGGTCCTCGACACCATGACCTTCCTCAACGAGGTCACCCTGCGCCACCCGGACGCGATCTCCTTCGCTCCCGGTCGCCCCTACGACGGCTTCTTCGACACCGAGCAGATCTTCCGCCACCTGCGGACCTACCTCGACCACCTGGCGGAGCAGGGCAGTTCACCACAGCAGATCCGCACCGCGATGTACCAGTACGGCCCCACCGCCGGCCAGATCCGCGAGATCATCACGGACGCGCTGCGCGCCGACGAGGGCATCGACGTGCCTGCCGAGTCCATCGTGGTCACCGTCGGCGCCCAGGAAGCGATGCTGCTGGTGCTGCGCGCCCTTATCACCGGCCCCGACGACGTGCTGCTGGTCGCCAGCCCCTGCTACGTCGGCATCACCGGCGCGGCCCGGCTCCTCGACATCGCGGTGACCCCCGTCGAGGAACGGGAGAACGGCCTGGCCTGCGCCGACCTGGAGTCCGCGATCCTCAGGGAACGGGCCCGCGGCCGCCGCCCTTGCGCCCTGTATGTGGTCCCGGACCACTCCAACCCCTCCGGCACCACCTTGGACGAGCGGGGCCGGGCCGACCTGCTCGAACTCGCGCACCGGCACGGCCTTCTCGTCCTGGAGGACAGCCCGTACCGCCTGGTGAGCCCCGGCCCGCCGCTGCCCACGCTGAAGTCGATGGACCGCACCCGTACGGTCGTCCACCTCGGCTCGTTCTCCAAGACGGTCTTCCCCGGCGCCCGCGTCGGCTTCGTCATCGCCGACCAGCCGGTCCTGGACGACGCCGGCCGCACCCATCTGCTCGCGGACGAACTCGCCCGGATCAAGAGCATGGTGACGGTCAACACGTCGTCGCTCAGCCAGGCCGCCGTCGCCGGCACCCTGCTGAGCGCCGACGGCCGCGTCTCCGACCTCACCACGGCGGCCGCCGCCTACTACGGCGACGCCATGCGGGCCACCCTGCGGGAGCTCGACGCCCGCCTGCCCGCCGCGCGCCGGGAAGCCCTGGGCGTCCGCTGGAACGAACCGACGGGTGGCTTCTTCCTGACCGTCCGGGTCCCCTTCCAGGCGGACAACGGCGCGCTCACCCGCTCTGCACAGGACTTCGGCGTCATCTGGACGCCGATGACGTACTTCTACCCGGCCGGCGGGGGGTTCGACGGCATCCGGCTGTCGACCAGCTACCTCACCCCCGCCGAGATCACCGAGGGCACGGCACGGCTGGTCCGCTTCATCGAGGCCGAGGCCGAACGGCCGTAGCCGCGCGAGCCCCACCGACACAGCCGCCCGGCAGAAAGGACGGACACGTGACCGGCACCAGCGGCAGGCGACTGCGCAGCAAGCCCCGTATGTGGGGGTGGACCTTCCGATGACCATCGACATCGCTCCCGCCGAGGTCCTCGGCGAAGTGCCCGAGTTCGAACTCCACGACACCGCCCGGCCGGGCCCTGGACGACTCCCGGTGCATCCCCGGATCGTGGGCGTGGGCTCGGCGGTGCCCCCCACGTCGTACACCCAGCGGGAGGTCCTCGACGCCTTCGGCATCACCGATCCGAAGGTGCGCTCGGTCTTCCTCAACAGCGCCATCGAACGGCGCAACCTGACGCTGCCGCCCGCTGCCGCCGACGGCATCCGCAGCCCGGAGTCGCAGGGCGACCTGCTCGACAAGCACAAGGGCCTCGCCCTGGAGATGGGCGGCGAGGCCCTGCGCGCCTGCCTGAAACGGGCCGGCGCGGAACTCGCCGACGTGCGGCACCTGTGCTGCGTCACCTCCACCGGCTTCCTCACCCCCGGGCTGAGCGCCCTGCTCATCCGAGAGCTCGGCATCGACCGGCACTGCAGCCGCAGCGACATCGTCGGCATGGGCTGCAACGCCGGACTCAACGCGCTCGGCGTGGTGGCCGGCTGGGCCACCGCCCACCCGGGCGAACTCGCCGTCGTCCTGTGCGCGGAGGCGTGCTCCGCCGCGTACGCGATGGACTCGTCGATGCGGACGGCGGTCGTCAACAGCCTGTTCGGGGACGGCGCCGCTGCCGTCGCGCTCGTCGCGGGCGGCGACCGCGCACTCGGTGGGCCGGACGTCCCACCGGGACCGGACGTCCTGAAGTTCGCCAGCTGCATCATCCCCGAAGCGGTCGACGCCATGCGCTACGACTGGGACCGCACGCTGGAACGGTTCAGCTTCTTCCTCGACCCGCAGATCCCCTACGTCGTGGGCGCGCACGCCGAGATCGCCGTCGACCGCCTGCTGGCCGGCACCGGCCTGCGCCGCAGCGAGATCCGGCACTGGCTGGTGCACTCCGGCGGCAAGAAGGTCATCGACGCGGTCGTCGTCAACCTCGGCCTGACCCGCCACGACGTACGGCACACCGTGGGCGTGCTGCGCGACCACGGGAACGTCTCCAGCGGCTCCTTCCTGTTCTCCTACGAACGGCTCCTCGACGAGACCGTCATCCGCCCCGGCGAGTACGGAGTGCTCATGACCATGGGGCCCGGCTCCACGATCGAAACGGCGTTGGTTCGATGGTGACCACTCAGACAGCGACGCAGACCCCCCTCACGCTCGAGCTGAACGGCGGCGAGCCGCTCGCGGTGGCGACGGTGAAGGCCGTCACCGAGCTGTGCGCCCGGGCCGAGGACACCGCCGACGGCATCGTGACCGTACGCGTCACCGGGGCCCCGGACATCTCCTGGACCAGCGGACTCGACGTCTCACTGGTCACCAAGTGGGAACGGGCCCTGCGCCGGCTCGAACGGCTGCCCCGGGCCACGGTCGCCGTCGCCGCCGGGGACTGCGGCGGCACCGCCCTCGACGCGTTCCTGGCCGCCGACGTCCGCGTGGCCCTGCCCGGCACCCGGCTGCTCGTACCCCGCGAAGCCACCGCCACCTGGCCCGGCATGGCCGGCTACCGGCTGGTCCAGCTGGCCGGTGCCGCCCGCACCCGCAGGGCCGTGCTGTTCGGCCACCCGATCGCCGCCGCCGAGGCGCTGGCCCTCGGCATCGCCGACGAGATCGCCGAGGACCCGGCCGCCGCGCTGGCCGACGCGGCCGACCTGACCGGCGGACTGTCCGGCCAAGAGGTCGCGATCCGCCGCCAGTTGCTGTTCGACGCCACCACGACCAGCTTCGAGGACGCCCTGGGCGCCCACCTCGCGGCCTGCGACCGCGTCCTGCGCCGCAGCGCCGAGCAGAGCGCGGAGGCCTCATGACGACGACCCTGCCCGCCCGGCCGCTGCACGAAGACGTGCAGCACGCCTGGCAGGAACTGGCCACCACCTCCGGCGCGATAGCCCGCGTCGAGGACCTGCTGACCACGCTGCCCGCCTCCGGAGCCCGCACCGCAGGCCAGCGGGCCGACGCCGCGGCGGCCCACCAGGCGGCGCGCGCCCTGCGCACCCGCTTCCTGGACGCGTACGCCGACGCCGTGTACGACCGGCTCACCACCGGCCGCACCCTGCGCCCGCGCCTCGACGAACTCCTCGAAGCCGCCGCCGACGCCTTCCCCGGCCTTGTCCCGACCGCCGCGCGGCTCGCGGCCGAGACCGGCCTGGTCCAGGCCGACAAGGAGGGCCACGAGATCGACCAGGGCATCCTGCTGCGCGCGGTGCTGCGCTCACCGACCGCGGGAGAGCACCTCCTGGACTCCATGCTCCGCCCCACGGACCGCGCCCTGCGGATGCTGCCCGAGTTCACCCGCACCGGCGTGGCGGAACTCGAGGCGGTCCGGGTGGAACGCCGCGACGATGGCGTGGCCCGCCTGAGCATGTGCCGTGACGACTGCCTCAACGCCGAGGACGTCCGACAGGTCGACGACATGGAGACCGCCGTCGACCTCGCCCTGCTCGACCCCGCCACCCGGGTGGCACTGCTGCGCGGCGGGCGGATGAGCCACCCCCGCCACCGGGGCCGCCGGGTGTTCAGCGCCGGCATCAACCTCAAGAGCCTCAGCTCCGGCGGCATTCCGCTGACCGGGTTCCTGCTGCGCCGCGAACTCGGCTACATCCACAAGATCGTGCGGGGCGTGCTCACCGACCACCCCGACCAGTGGCACGCACCCCGGATCGAGAAACCGTGGGTGGCCGCCGTGGACGGCTTCGCCATCGGCGGCGGAATGCAGCTGCTGCTGGTCTTCGACCATGTGCTCGCCGCGTCCGACGCCTACCTCAGCCTGCCCGCCGCGAAGGAGGGGATCATCCCCGGCGTCGCCAACTTCCGCCTCGCGCGCTACACCGGCCCCCGGCTGGCCCGGCAGATCGTGCTGGGCGGACGCCGTATCCGGGCGAGCGAACCCGACGCCCGGCTGCTCGTCGACGAGGTCGTCGAACCCGAGGACATGGACGCCGCCGTCGAACGCAGCCTGGCCCGGCTCGACAGCGAGGCCGTGCTCGCCAACCGGCGGATGCTGAACCTCGCCGACGAGCCCAGGAACGCGTTCCGCGCCTATCTGGCGGAGTTCGCCCTGCAACAGGCGCTCAGGCTGTACAGCGAGGACGTGCTCGACAAGGCCGGCCGGTTCGCGGACCCGACCGCGAAGTCCACGCGCACCGAGAGGAGTTGACGCGATGCCGGTCGTCCGAGCGGGCGGGGTCACCCTCGCCTACGACGAGTACGGCACCGGAGAGCCGGTCGTCATGGTCACCGGCACCGGTGCCCCCGGCCGCATGTGGCGCACCCACCAGGTGCCCGCCCTGACGGCGGCCGGCCACCGTGTGATCACACTCGACAACCGGGGCATCCCGCCCAGCGACCCCTGCCCCGACGACTTCACCCTCGACGCCATGGCCGCCGACGTCGCCCGCCTCATCGACCGGCTGGACGTGGGTCCCTGCCGGGTCGTCGGCTACTCCCTCGGTGCGATCGCCGTGCAGGAACTGCTGCTGGCCCGTCCCGACCTGGTCCGGCAGGCCGTGCTCGTGGCGACCGCCGCACGGTCCGACGCCCTGACCGAGGCCATGACGGCCGCCGACTTCGAACTCGGCGACGGCGCCACCGGCCTTCCGCCCCGCTTCCGCGCGTACGTGAAGGCCCTGCAGAACCTCTCGCCACGCACCCTCAACGACGACGAACGCCTGCAGGACTGGCTCGCCGTCTTCGAGATGGCGGCCCCCGAACCGTCCGCCGTCCGCGGACAGCTCGGCCTCCAGCTGATCCCGGACCGCCGCCCGGCCTACCGGCGCATCAGCCGCCCCTGCCTGATCATCGGGTTCCAGGACGACCTCGTCGTCCGCCCGCACCTGTCACGCGAGGTCGCAGCCGCCATCCCCGGCGCCCGGTACACCGAGATCCCCGGGTGCGGGCACTACGGATATCTCGAGAACCCCGCCGCCGTGAATTCCGCGATCATCGAATTCTTCAACCACGGCCGGCAGAACGCGAATTCCAGGCCGCACGCCTCCCGCCTGGACGGCCTTGTAGGCCCCACGGCACGCGTCTAGCGTGAATCAGGTCTGCCCGCAGAAAACATCGAAAGCCGACGAGGGAAATCGATCGGAGTAGTCATGCCGAACCCGTTCGACGACGAAAACGGTACGTTCCTGGTCCTGGTCAACGATGAGAACCAGCACTCGCTCTGGCCCGCCTTCGCCGAGGTACCGCCGGGCTGGCGGACCGTGTTCGGAGAGGACACCCGCAAGGCCTGCCTGGAGTACATCGAGAAGAACTGGACCGACATGCGGCCGAAGAGCCTCGCCGAGCAGATGGACAGGCTGGAACAGGCCGAAGCCGCCGGTTAGGCACCCCGCCCGACAACAACAGCGAAAACGGGAGGTTTTCGTGGCCATGATCGGCCCGGGGCCGATGGTGATACGGGGGATGGGGCCGGACGAGACGGTGACCAGGCAGCGCATCAAGCCCGGCACTGCGAAAAGGATCGTCCCCTATACAAAACCGTACCGATTCCACATCGCCCTTCTCCTGGTCGTCACCGCGCTCAACGCCGGAATAGCGGTGGCCACCCCAGTCCTGTTCAAATACATCATCGACAACGGCATCGCCGTCGGGGACTCCTCGGTCGTCGTGTGGATCTCCGTGGCGGTCGCCGCACTGGCTCTGCTGGGCGCCGGCCTCGGATTCGTCGAGGCGTGGTACTCCGGCCGCATCAGCGAAGGCCTGATCTACGATCTGCGCACCCGGATCTTCGACCACGTGCAACGGCAGCCGCTGGCGTTCTTCACCCGCGCCCAGACCGGTGCGCTGGTCAGCAGGCTCAACACCGACGTGGTCGGCGCCCAGCAGGCAGTGACGTCGCTGCTGTCCACGGTGGTGTCCGCGGGGCTCACCCTGGTGCTGGTGCTGATCGCCATGCTGTGGCTGTCCTGGGTGGTCACCCTCGTCTCGCTGGTGGTGATCCCGCTGTTCATCCTGCCCGGCCGCATCGTCGGCCGGCGCCTGCAGCGCATCATGCGGGAGCACATGCAGGTCAACGCCGAGGTCGGCTCGTTCATGAACGAGCGGTTCAACGTGACCGGCGCGCTGCTGGCCAAGCTCTACGGCCGACCCGACGGCGAGACCGGACAGTTCTCCCGGCTGGCCCGCAAGGGCCGCGACCTGGGCATCCTGACCTCCGTCTACGGCAAGATGCTCTTCCTGACGATGACCCTGGTCGGCTCCCTGGCCACCGCGCTCGTGTACGGCGTCGGCGGCGGCCTCGTCATCGACGGCACCTTCCAGATCGGCACCCTGGTGGCGCTCGCCACGCTGCTCACCCGGCTGATGGGGCCGATCAACCAGCTCTCCGGTGCCCACACGAGCGTCATGACCGCAATGGTCAGCTTCGACCGGCTCTTCGAGATCTTCGACCTCAAGCCGCTGATCTCCGAGAAGCCCGGCGCCAAGCCCCTGCCGACGGCCACCACGGAGGGCACCGCACCCGACATCGAGTTCGACGGCGTGTCCTTCCGCTACCCCAAGGCGTCCGACGTCTCGCTCGCCTCCCTGGAGTCGATCGCCCTGCCGACGCCGGAGCGCACCCAGAACGCCTGGACCCTGAGCGACCTGACCTTCACCGCGCCCGCTGGCAAACTCACCGCCCTGGTGGGGCCGTCCGGCGCCGGAAAGACGACCATCACCCATCTGGTGCCGCGCCTGTACGACCCGGTCGAGGGCACCATCCGGATCGGCGGCCACGACCTGCGCGACGTGACACTGAAGTCGCTCAACGAGACCATCGGCATGGTCACCCAGGACGCCCACCTCTTCCACGCGACGATCCGCGACAACCTCACCTACGCACGACCCGACGCCACCGAGGACGAGCTGATCGCCGCCTGCCGGGCGGCCCAGATCTGGGAGCTCATCGAATCCCTGCCCAACGGCTTCGACACCGTCGTCGGCGACCGCGGCTACCGGCTGTCCGGCGGCGAGAAGCAACGCGTCGCGATGGCCCGGCTGCTGCTGAAGGCGCCGCCGATCGTCGTCCTCGACGAGGCCACCGCGCACCTCGACTCCGAGTCCGAGGCGGCGCTGCAACGGGCCCTGAAGACAGCCCTCAAGGGACGCACGTCCCTGGTGATCGCCCACCGGCTGTCCACCATCCGCGACGCCGACCAGATCCTCGTCATCGACAAGGGCCGGGTCCAGGAGCGCGGCAACCACGAGGAACTGCTCGCCCTGGACGGGCTGTACGCGGAGCTGTACCGCACCCAGTTCGCCCATCAGCCGTCGGCCAACGGCAACGCGCCGATGCCCGAACCGGCGCCGGTCGGCGCACCGCCCGGCGCCGTCCTGACCGGAGGCCCGGCCGGCACCGGCGGCCCGATGCCCGGCGGCGCACCAGGCGGGCCCGGCCTGTTCCTCTTCCCCACTCCACCCGGCGAGGGCGGCCCCGGACCCGGGCCCGGCCCCGGACCCGGGCCCGGCCCCGGCGGCCCGGGTCCGAGACTCCTCGGCGGCCCGCCTGTGTCGGGACAGGAATGAGACAGCCGTAACCGCGCGTCCGTACGGAC
This sequence comes from Streptomyces sp. NPDC059866, assembly GCF_042731325.1. Taxonomy (NCBI): domain Bacteria; kingdom Bacillati; phylum Actinomycetota; class Actinomycetes; order Kitasatosporales; family Streptomycetaceae; genus Streptomyces; species Streptomyces sp. NPDC059866. Next base: position 83,682 of record NZ_JBHWJT010000022.1, read on the forward strand.
AGCCGACGAGCGGTGTCCACTGCGGGGTTTCCCGCCGCGGGCACCGCACCGTCGTGTCCTGGCCATGCTGTGGCCCAACGTCTCCTTCCGGCGGCGGCCCGGACCGAGTCCCGCTACCCTCCGGACCGTGTGCGCGGCGAGGGCCGCGCTGGACTGTGACCAGTGTGTGACGGCAGGCCGGGCATCGTGAACAGCCGTGATCCCATCCTCCGACCCGCTCGGCCACGTCACACGCCGCTTCATGGGGGGTGAGCGGTGAGGGTGCTGGTGGTCGAGGACCACATCCAGCTCGCGGACTCGGTGGCCCGGGTACTGCGCCGCGAGGGAATGGCCGTCGACGTCGTCTACGACGGCGAGGGCGCGCTCGAACGCGCGTCCGTCGTCGACTACGACGTCGTCGTACTGGACCGGGACCTGCCCGGCGTCCACGGCGACGAGGTCTGCGGCGTCCTGGTGGCCGAACCCGTCCACACCCGCGTCCTGATGCTCACCGCGTCCGGCGCCATCGCCGACCGCGTGGAGGGCCTCAGCCTCGGCGCGGACGACTACCTCCCCAAACCGTTCGCCTACGCCGAACTCGTCGCGCGCATCCGCGCGGTCGCCCGGCGCGCCCGCCCCGCGGTGCCACCCGTCCTGGTCCACGGCGACCTGCGGCTCGATCCCGCCCAACGCCTCGCCACCAGGGCGGGGGAGCGACTCGCGCTCACCCCCAAGGAGTTCGCGGTCCTGGAGTACCTGATGGCCGCCGAAGGCCGGGTGGTCTCCGCCGAGGAACTGCTGGAGCGGGTGTGGGACGAGGCCGCTGATCCGTTCACCACCACGGTCAAGGCGACGATCAACCGGCTGCGGTCCAAGCTCGGCTCCCCACCGGTGATCGGCACCGTGCCCCGCGGCGGCTACCGGATCTGACGAGGTGAAGTGAGGCCCATGCCACTGCTCGGCTCACCCCGCGCGACCCGCCTGCGAGCCTGGGCCACGCGCCGGCTCCTGCCTCGCCGAGTCCGCATGCGGCTCACCCTCCTGTACGGACTGCTGTTCGTGGCCTCCGGCGCGGTCCTGCTCGCCATCACCTACGTGCTGGCCAACCGCCCCAATGGCTTCTACCTCTACAGGCGTTCCGCCGGCGGCGGCCCGGCCGCCGTCGCCGACGGCCTGCACCTGTGCAACGCGGACGCCCCCTGCAGCATCGACCCGATCGCAGCGGCCCAGCGGCAGCAGGCCATGGAGCAGCACGACGCGGAAATGCACCACCTCCTGGTCCAGTCCGGCATCGCCCTGGCGATCATGTCGGTGATCGCCATCGGTCTGGGCTGGCTGGTCGCGGGGCGGGTGCTGCGCCCGCTGCGCACCATGACCTCCACCATCCAGCGGATCTCGGCCCGCAATGTGCACGAGCGGCTGGCCGTCGAAGGCCCCGGCGACGAACTGAAGGATCTCGCGGACACCGTCGACGGACTCCTCAGCCGGCTGGAGACCGCCCTCGACTCCCACAAACGCTTCGTCGCCAACGCGGCACACGAGCTACGTACACCCCTCACCGTCGAACACGCGCTCCTTGAGGAGTCGCTCATCGACCGCGACGCCACCGTGGACTCGTTCCGCTCCAACTTCGAACGCCTGCTGAACCTCAGTCGGCAGCAGGCACGCCTCCTGGAGTCGTTGCTGACCCTGTCCAGTAGTGAACGCGGCCTGGACCGCCAGGAGCCCCTGGACCTGTCCGAGGTGGCCGACCAGGTCGTCGACGGCCGACGCCGGGACGCCGAGGCGCGCGGACTGCGCCTGGAGACGGCGATCGCCACCGCGGAGGTCTGGGGCGACGGCGCCCTGGTGGAACGGCTGCTGGCCAACCTCCTGGACAACGCCATGGACTACAACGTGCCCGACGGCTGGATCCAGGTCTTCACCGGCGTCCACAACGGTCGCTGCGTCGTCCGTGTGGCCAACAGCGGGCGCGAGATCCCACCCGACCGGGTGGGCCGCCTCTTCGAACCGTTCCAGCGGCTGGACCGGGTCGCCGGTGACGGACACCACGGCCTCGGCCTGTCCATCGTCCGGTCCATCGCCACCGCGCACGGCGCCTCGCTCAGTGCGCGGGCCCGCTCCCGCGGCGGGCTCGTCGTGGAGGTGTCCTTCCCGCCGCGCACTCGTCGGGGCCGCCAGCAGCTCGCACTGCCGACGTTGCTCGGCACCCCCGAACCACGCTGACCTCATTCCCGTTTCCCCTCGGCAGCCCTCTTTCCTAGCATGTAATCCGCCGCGCGATTCCGGGTGCGCATCCACCATTGCTGCCGTCCTGTCCAACCGTGCGCGGTACACGGTTGGACAGGACTGGCCTCGAGCCGACGAAACAGCAGATGCTGACGGCTCGTACACGCGCTCGTGTTCGGCGAATGGGGAACGAGGGGGAAAGATGAACGGCAACACCGGTCACGCCCTGCCCGTATTCGAAGCCCAAGAGGGAATATGGCTGGCGCAACGGGTGGACGGTTCCCGCCAGGCGTACAGCGCCGGTCAGTACATCGAAATCGACGGACCGATCGACGCGGACACATTCGAGCGCGCACTGCGACACGTCGTGGCCGAGACGGAAATACTGCGCACGCGATTCATCGAAGAGGGCGACACGGTGCTGCAGATCGTCGATCCGCCCGCGGAACGGGACCAGCCGCACTCCGGACCCTCGAATTCCGAAGCCCTTCTCACCGTCGTCGACCTCGGTTCCGATGACGATCCGCGGACGGCCGCCGAAACAGCCATGCACGCGGAACTGCTCCAGGAAACCGGCCACACCACCGGCAGGCTTTTCACCCACACCCTTTTCCGGCTGCGACCCGACCGTCACATCTGGCTCCACCGGTACGACCACCTCCTCATGGACGCCTTCGGCTGCACCCTGCTGGCCCGCAGGACCGCCGAGATCTACACCGCCCTCCTGCGCGGAGACACCCCCGCCCCCACGGACCACGCCCCGCTCCGCGACCTGCTGGCCGAGGAGACCGCTTACCGGGCTTCGGAGCAGCACGCACACGACCGCCGGTACTGGCACGACCACTTCGCCGACCGGCCCGACACGCCCACCGTCCCCGGCCACGGATCGACGGCCCGCGGAGGCGGTGGCGGGACCGCCACGCCCGAAGTCCTGCGCGCAACGGGCCACCTGGCGCCCGACGCCGTGGCGGCACTGCGCGCGGCTGCGGCCCGAGCCGACGTGAGCTGGCCCCGGCTCGTCATCGCCGCGGTTGCGGCCTTCACGGCACGCCTGAGCGGATCGGACGAAGCCGTCCTGAGCGTCCCGGTCTCCGGCCGCACCAGCGACCGCGCCCGGCGCACCCCCTGCACCATGGCCAACATGCTGCCCGTCCGCCTGCCCGTCACGGCCGGCACAAGCCTGCTCGACCTGGCACGCCACGCCGGCCAGGAGATCGGCGCCCTCCTCGCCCACCAGCGCTACCGCGGAGAGCAGCTGCGCCGCGACCTCACCTGGCCGCACGGCGACCGCCGGCACTTCGGCCCCTACGTGAACGTCATGCCGGCGGCCGGCGAAACCCTGCACTTCGGCGCACATCGCGGCATCATGTGCGACCTGTCGAGCCGCCGGACCGAGGACTTCGGCGTCCTGGTCAGCGGCTGGACGGCGGACGAAGGCATGCGCATCACCTTCGAGGCCAACCCCACGCTCTACGACGACGACTGGGTCCGCGCCGCCCACCGGTCCTTCCTCGCCTTCCTCGAGCGGGGCGTCAAGCAGCCCGCCGTACCCCTGGGACGGATCGACACAGGTGAGCAGCTGCCGCCCGCCTTGAGTGGCAACGCCACTGTGCCGGGCGCACTGGTGCCGGAGCTGACTGCCCGTTGTGCGGTCACGTCGCCGGTTGCGGTTGCGGTGCGGTGCGGTGAGGTTGCGTTGACGTATGCCGAGTTGGAGGCGCGTGCCAATCGGTTGGCGCGTTACCTGGTCACCCTGGGTGTGGGGCGGGAGGTGCGGGTGGGGCTGTGTCTGCCGCGGTCGGTGGACATGGTGGTGGCGGAGTTGGCGGTGTGGAAGGCGGGTGGGGCCTTTGTTCCGCTGGATCCGGAGTATCCGGTGGACCGGTTGGCGTTCATGGTGGCCGACAGTGGTGTGCGGGTGGTGGTGGGGACCGGTGAGCGGTTCGGTGAGGTGCCGTGGGTGTCTCCCGATGACCCGGCGGTGGGGGCCATGTCGGGGGTGCCGCTGGACGTCGAGGTCGTGCCGGAGCAGTTGGCGTATGTGATCTATACGTCGGGTTCGACGGGTCGGCCCAAGGGTGTGGCGGTCGCTCACGGCGGTGTGGCGAACCTGGTGGAGGCGATGCGGCCGGTGCTGGGGGTGGGGGAGGGCGTGACGGCGCTGCAGTTCGCCTCCTTCAGCTTCGACGCCGCGGTGCTGGATGTGGCGGTGACGCTGGCCTCGGGTGGCACGCTGGCCATCGCCACGAAGGAGGAGCGTGCGGACACGGGTGCTCTGGCCCGGATGATCACGTCCGTCGGCGTGGAGACGGCGAGTGTGGTGCCGTCGCTGTTGGGGGTGCTGGACCCGGACACGGTGCCGGGTGTGCAGAGGTGGGTGCTGGGTGCGGAGTTGCTCACGGCAGATCTGGCGAGTCGGTGGGCGGGTCGGGCGCGGGTGGTGAACACGTACGGGCCGACCGAGGCGACGGTGATGGCGACCGCCGGTGCGGTGGATGGGGGCATCGGGGCCGGGGATGAGGCGCCGTCCATCGGGCGGCCGCTGGCGAATGTGCGGACGTTTGTGTTGGACGACTTCCTGAGGCCGGTGGCGCCGGGCCTGGTCGGTGAGCTGTACCTGGCGGGCCCCGGCCTGGCACGTGGCTACGTCGGGCGTCCCGGCCAGACGGGGGAGCGGTTCGTCGCCTGCCCGTACGGCGCCGGGGAACGCATGTACCGCACAGGGGATCTGGCCCGGTGGACGGCTGAGGGCGAGTTGCGGTTCGCGGGGCGGGCGGACGCCCAGGTGAAGATCCGCGGGTTCCGGGTCGAGCCCGGCGAGGTCCAGGCGGTGCTGGCCGGACATGGGTCGGTGACGCAGGCGGTGGTGACGGCCCGGGACGCGGAAGGAAGCGGCGACAGGCGGCTGGTCGGGTACGTCGTTGCGGACACGCCGGGCAGGGTGGATCCGGAGGAGTTGCGGGCGTATCTGTCGGACCGGTTGCCGGAGTTCATGGTGCCGAGCGCGGTGGTGGTGCTGGAGGAGCTGCCGCTGACGGTGAACGGGAAGGTGGACCGTGCGGCGCTGCCCGCGCCCGACTTCGCCTCGCGCGTTCTTGGGCGTGAGCCGCGTACACAGTCCGAGCGGGTGTTGTGCGAGCTGTTCGCCGAGGTGCTGGGCCTGGACCGAGTGGGCGTCGAGGACGGGTTCTTCGAACTCGGCGGCGACTCCATCATGTCGATGCAGCTCGCGTCCCGGGCCCGTCGCGCCGGACTGGCGCTCACACCACGCCAGGTGTTCGAGGAGAAGACCCCGGAGCGGCTCGCGGCCCTGGTCGAGCCGGCCGTACCGCAGGCTGGTGCGGAAGACGTCGGTACAGGCGAAGTGGCCTGGACTCCGGCGATGCGGGCGTTGGGTGAGGACGCGATCCGTCCGGGGTTCGCCCAGTGGATGATCGTGGGTGCTCCGGCCGGTCTCGGCCTGGAGGCGCTGACGGCGGGCCTGGCTGCCGTACTGGACACGCACGACATGCTGCGCGCCCGGGTGGTGCCCGGCGAGCCCAAGCTCGTGGTGGGCGAGCCGGGCTCGGTGGACGTCGCCGATCTGGTCTCTCGCGTGGAGGCGGGCTCGGCGGATCTGGAGGTGCTGGCCCGGCAGGCGGCGCACCGGCTGGACCCCGTGTCCGGCGTGAACATCCAGGTCGTATGGGTCGAGGCGGGCCCTGCCGAGACGGGCCGCCTGCTGCTGGTGGCCCACCACTTGGTAGTGGACGGCGTGTCATGGCGCGTCCTCCTGCCGGACCTCCAGGCCGCCTGCGAAGCAGCAGCAGAAGGACGCGAACCGGCACTGGACCCACCGGGCACCTCCTTCCGCCGCTGGTCCCAACTCCTCACAACCCAGGCCACGTCCACCGAACGCGTCGCCGAACTCGACGCCTGGAAAACCCTCCTGGGGGCGCCCGAGGCCTCCCTCGCTGGTCGCCCCATCCATACACCCTCGGACACCGCCGCCACCCTGCGCCGCCGCTCCTGGACGGTTCCGGCGGAGCAGGCGGCCGTCGTGGTGGAGCGGGTGCCGGCGGTGTTCCACTGCGGAGTGCAGGAGGTGCTGCTCGCCGGTCTTGCGGCCGCGGTCGTGCACTGGCGGGGGAACTCGGACGGCAGCCTCCTGGTGGAGGTCGAGGGGCATGGTCGTGAGCCGGTGGAGGGGGTGGATCTGTCGCGCACGGTGGGCTGGTTCACCAGCTCGCATCCGGTGCGGCTGGAGGTGCCCGCTGGTCAGTTGGACGACGCTATGGCGGGTGGGCCGGCCGCGGGTAGCTTGGTGAAGGCGGTCAAGGAGCAGGTGCGGGCGGTACCCGGGGACGGACTCGGTTACGACCTGCTGCGCCACCTCAACCCCGAGACGGCACCGGCCCTGGAATCCGCTCCCGCGCCGCAGGTCGGCTTCAACTACCTGGGCCGGTTCACCGCGGGCGGCCCCGCGGACCCGGTCAGCCCCTGGCAGCCGACGGGCATGATCGGTGCTTCGGGGCACGAGGAGAGGCCCGCACGCTATGTGCTGGAAGCCGGTGCCGTCGTCCAGGACACCTCGGCCGGACCCGAGTTGACGATCGTCCTGACCTGGGCGGGACGGCTGCTGGGGGAGGCCGAGGCGGAACGGCTGGGCGAGACCTGGCTGGCGATGCTGGGCGGACTGGCCGACCACGTCACCTCCCCGGACGCGGGCGGACACATCCCGTCCGACTTCCCCCTGCTCGACCTCGCGCAGGACGAGGTCGACGAGTTCGAGACTGACTTCACCGACCACAACCGCCTCTGAGCCGGCTGTTCCCCCGAAACGCCCAACCCGTCCTCACCCGTCCCCCCAACCGGCCCGACTCCTGACCCGCCGCTCGAGCACGTCGTCGTCGCAAGACCGCTGTGAGGAGACCGAACGATGACCCGATCCCTCGTCGAGGACATCTGGCCGCTGTCGCCGTTGCAGGAGGGACTGCTGTTCCACGCCTCCTTCGACGACCGCGGGCCGGACGTCTACCAGGGACAGCGGATGCTCGAACTGGTCGGGCCGCTGGACACGGGTCGGCTGCGGCGAACGTGGGAGGCGCTACTGGCCCGGCACAGCGCGCTGCGCGCCGGTTTCCGCGGCCGCAAGTCGGGTGAGGCGGTGCAGGTCATCGCCCGGCGAGTGGCGCTGCCGTGGCGGGAGGAGGATCTCTCCGGTCTGGCGGAGCCCGAGGCATCGGCCGAGGTGAAACGATTGGCTGCGCGGGAGCGGGCGGAGCGGTTCGACCCGGCGGTCCCGCCGCTCGTCCGACTGCTGCTCGTCCGGCTGGCCGACGAACGGCACCGGCTCGTCGTCACCAGCCATCACCTGGTCATGGACGGCTGGTCCCTCGCGGTGCTGTTCAACGAGTTCATCGCGGTGTACGGGGCGCACGGCGACCCGAGCGCCCTGCCGCGGACCACCCCCTACCATGACTACCTGGCCTGGCTGAACCGCCAGGACAAGGAGGCTGCGCGTGCCGCCTGGCGGTCGGAGCTCGCCGGCGCCGACGAACCGACCCTCGTCGCGCCGGCCGAGCCGGACCGCACACCGGTGTCCCCGGAAAGCCTGATCACCCGCCTCTCCCCAGAACTCACCGCCGGAATATCCCAGTTGGCCCGCAGCCAGGGGCTGACGGTGAACACCGTGGTGCAGGGCGCCTGGGCACTGCTGCTGGCGCGACTGTCCGGTCGTACGGACGTCGTGTTCGGCGCCACCGCGGCGGGCCGGCCCACCGACCTGCCCGGAGCGGAGTCCATGATCGGGCTCTTCATCAACACTCTGCCGGTACGGGTACGGCTGGACGGCACACGGCGCGTGAACGAGCTGCTCGCCGACCTCCAGGAACGGCAGTCCGCCCTCATGGCACACCAGCACCTCGGGCTGTCGGAGATCCAGCGGCTCGCCGGACCCGGGGCGGTCTTCGACACGATCGTCGTGTACGAGAACTACCCCCGCCCGCCCGAGGAGCCGCCCGCCCCCGACGCGTTCGCCGTCCAGTTCCTCGACGGCGACGAGGCCGCGCACTACCCGTTCACGCTCGTCGTCGCGCCCGAAGGCGCACGCATGGCCGTCAAACTCGACTACCGGCCCGACCTGTTCGACGAGGAGCAGGCCGCGGACGTGGTCGGGCGGCTGGTGCGGGTGCTGGAGCAGCTCGTGGCGACACCGTCGATGTCGGTGGGCGCGGTGGACGTACTGGACGCCGCCGAGCGGGCGCTGGTGCTGGAGGAGTGGAACGCCACGGAGGTTCCGGTCCCGGGTGTGTCGGTGCTGGAGCTGCTCGCCCACCGGACGCGACGCTCGCCGGACGCGGTGGCGGTGGTGGACGGTGAAAACGTCCTCACTTACGCCGAGTTGGACGAGGCCTCGGGAAGGCTCGCCGCATATCTGACCGTGATCGGCGTGCGGCGGGGTGACCGGGTCGCGGTGGTGATGGAGCGGTCGGCGGAGCTGCTGGTCGCGCTGCTGGGCGTGTGGCGGGCAGGCGCTGCCTACGTACCCGTGGACACCGACTACCCGGCCGAGCGGGTGGCCTTCCTGCTGGCGGACTCCGCGCCAACCGCGGTGTTGTGCACCGGGCGGACCCGCCGGAGCGTTCCCGACGGGACGACACGTGTGGTGGAACTGGACGACGCAGAGGTGGTGGCCGAGCTCGCGGAGCGTGCCGCAGAGGTGCCGACGGCTGCGCTGAGCGCGGACGATGCGGCGTACGTGATGTACACGTCGGGGTCGACGGGCGTGCCCAAGGGCGTGGCGGTGCCGCACGGCGCTGTGGCCGGGCTGGTCGGGGACGCGGGCTGGTCGCTGAGGACGGACGACGCGGTGCTGATGCATGCGCCCCACGCCTTCGACGTCTGCCTGTACGAGGTGTGGGCACCCCTGGCGGCGGGTGGGCGTGTGGTCGTGGCCGGGCCGGGCGTGGTGGACGCGCCGCGGATCCGGGAGGCCGCCGCCGGTGGAGTCACGGCGGTCCATGTCACGGCGGGCTTGTTCCGGGTGTTGGCGGAGGAGTCGCCGGAGTGCTTCGCCGGTCTGCGCGAGGTGCTGACCGGTGGCGATGTGGTGCCGGCCGGGGCGGTGGCACGGGTGCGGGAAGCGTGCCCGGGGCTGGTCGTGCGGCACTTGTACGGGCCGACCGAGGTGACTTTGTGCGCGACGTGGCATGTGCTGACACCGGGTGCGGTGGGTGGTGAGGTGCTGCCGATCGGGCGTCCGTTGGGGAACCGGCGGGTGTATGTGCTGGATCCCTTCCTGAGGCCGGTTCCGCCGGGAGCGATGGGTGAGCTGTATGTGGCCGGCAGTGGCCTGGCGCGCGGGTATCTGGGGCGTCCCGGTCTGACGGGGGAGCGGTTTGTGGCCTGCCCGTGGGGTGCGGGTGGGCGGATGTACCGGACGGGCGACCTGGCCTGGTGGACGGCTGAGGGTGAGTTGCGGTTCGCGGGGCGGGCGGATGCGCAGGTGAAGGTGCGCGGGTTCCGGGTGGAGCTGGGTGAGGTCGAGGCGGTGCTGGCCGGGCACGAGGCCGTCGCGCAGGCGGTGGTGACGGCGCGGGACGCGGAAGGGAACGGCGACAAGCGGCTGGTCGGATACGTCGTCCCGGAGACGCAGGGTGAGGTCGACTCGGAGGAGTTGCGGGCGTATCTGTCGGACCGGTTGCCGGAGTTCATGGTGCCGGCCGCGGTGGTGGTGCTGGAGGAGCTGCCGCTGACGGTGAACGGGAAGGTGGACCGTGCGGCGCTGCCCGCGCCCGACTTCGCCTCGCGCGTTCTTGGGCGTGAGCCGCGTACACAGTCCGAGCGGGTGTTGTGCGAGTTGTTCGCCGAGGTGCTGGGCCTGGACCGGGTGGGCGTCGAGGACGGGTTCTTCGAACTCGGCGGCGACTCCATCATGTCGATGCAGCTCGCGTCCCGGGCCCGTCGCGCCGGACTGGCGCTCACACCACGCCAGGTGTTCGAGGAGAAGACCCCGGAAAGGCTCGCCGCCGTGGCGCGGCCCGCCGGGAAGGCGGCGGCGACCGCCGACGTGGGCGTCGGCGAGGTGGCCTGGACTCCGGCGATGCGGGCGTTGGGTGAGGACGCGATCCGTCCGGGGTTCGCCCAGTGGATGATTGTGGGCGCGCCGGCCGGTCTCGGCCTGGAGGCGCTGAAGGCGGGCCTGGCTGCCGTACTGGAGACGCACGACATGCTGCGTGCGCGAGCGGTACCCGGCGAGCCGAAGCTGGTCGTGGGCGAACCGGGCTCGGTGGACGCCGCCGCCCTGGTCACCCGCGTGGAGGCGGGCTCGGCGGACCTGGAGAAGCTGGCCCAGCTGGCGGCGCACCGGCTGGACCCCGTGTCCGGCGTGAACATTCAGGCCGTCTGGGTCGACGCGGGCCCGGCTGAGACGGGCCGCCTGCTGCTGGTGGCGCACCACCTCGTGGTCGACGGCGTGTCATGGCGCGTCCTCCTGCCGGACCTCCAGACAGCCTGCGAAGCGATAGCCGACAGCCGCCAACCGGCACTGGACCCGCCGACCACCTCCTTCCGCCGCTGGTCCCAACTCCTCGCCGAGCAGGCCACGTCCGCCGCGCGAGTCGCCGAACTCGACGCCTGGAAAGCCCTGCTCGGCGAACCAGAACCCCTCATCGGCGGCCGCGCTCTCGACCCCACCGTCGACACCGCCGCCACACTGCGCCAGCAGACCTGGGTCGTACCGCCCCGCCACACGTCCACCCTGCTCGGCCGTACCACGACGGCGTTCCACTGCGGCATGGAAGACATCCTGTTGGCAGCGCTGGCCGGCGCCGTCACACACGGCCGACAAGGGACAGCCACCGCACTCCTCGTCGACGTGGAGGGGCACGGTCGGGACACCGTCGCCGACGCAGACCTCTCCCGTACCGTCGGCTGGTTCACCAGCTCCCGCCCCGTGCGCCTGGATGCCGCCGGCGTCGACCTGGACGACGTGCGGGCGGGCGGACACGCTGCGGGCGCCCTGCTGAAGGCGGTCAAGGAGCAGATACGGGCGATACCCGGGGACGGCCTGGGTCACGACCTGCTGCGCCATCTCAACCCCGCAACGGCGCCAGACCTGCAAGCCGCTCCCGCACCGCAGATCGGCTTCAACTACCTGGGCCGCTTCGGAGCCCCGGCCCCCACCACCGCCTCCGTAGGCCCGTGGCAGTCGGCGGGCGATACGGCGCTGGGCGGAACGGTCGCCCCGGACATGCGGCTGCCGCACTCCCTGGAGGCGAACGCCACGGTCAGGGACACACCGCAAGGGCCCGAGCTGGAGGTCCGGCTGAGCTGGCCGGCCGGCGTGCTGACGGACGCCGAGGCGGAACGGCTGGGTGACACATGGCTGGCGATGCTGGGCGGACTGGCCGAGCACACCGACCTTCCCGACGCCGGCGGCCACACACCCTCCGACTTCCCCATGGTGCCCGCCCTGACGCAGGAGAGCGTGGACCAGCTCCGGGCCGCCGTGCCCGGGCTGACGGACATCTGGCCGCTGTCCCCGTTGCAGGAAGGCATGCTGTTCCACGCCACCTTCGACGAGGACGGCCCCGACGTCTACCAGAGCCAACGGGTCCTCGCCCTCGACGGCCCCCTGGACGCCGGCAGGTTGCGCGCCTCGTGGGAGGAGTTGGTCGCCCGTCACGAAGCGCTGCGGGCGGGCTTCCACCGGCTCGCCTCGGGCGAGGCCGTGCAGGTCGTCGTGCGGGACGCGGTGCTGCCGTGGCGTGAGGCCGACCTGTCCGACCGTACCGAGGACAGCGCCCGCACCGAGCTGGAGCGGCTGGCCGCCGAGGAGCGGGCCGCGCGCATCGACATCACCACGCCCCCGCTGCTGCGGATGCTGTTGGTCCGGCTGGCCGACGAGCGGCACCGTCTGGTCCTCACCAGTCATCACATGGTCGCCGACGGCTGGTCGACGCCGATCATGTTCAACGAGGTGTCCGCCGTGTACCAGGCGGGCGCAGACGCCTCCGCCCTGGGGCGCGCCGCGTCGTACGGCGAGTACCTGGCGTGGCTGAACCGCCAGGACAGGGAAGCCGCGCGCGCTGCCTGGCGTACGGAACTCGCCGGCCTCGACGAGCCGACCCTCGTGTCGAGTGCCGACCTCATGGACCGGGCGCAGGTCGCGGCCGAGGAGCGCGCGATGGAACTCTCCGGAACCACCACGCGGGCACTGACCGACCTCGCCCGGAGCCGGGGCCTGACCCTGAACACCCTGGTGCAGGGCGCATGGGCGCTGGTGCTGGCGCGACTGGCCCGGCGTACGGACGTCGTGTTCGGCGCCACCGTCGCCGGCCGTCCCGCGGAGATATCCGGCATCGAGTCCATGGTCGGCCTGTTCATCAACACGCTGCCCGTGCGGGTGCGGCTCGATCCCCGGCAGCCGATGACGGAGATGCTCGCCGCACTGCAGCAAAACCAGTCCGAACTGATGCCCCACCAGCACGTGGGCCTCTCGGACGTCCAGGCCGTCGCGGGAGCCGGCGCCGGCTTCGACACGATGCTGATGTTCGAGAACTACCCGAAGAACACCACCGCCCTGTCCGGCCCCGAGGGTGAGCACATCGGCTTCGCGATGGCCCAGATGAACACCCAGGCCGGTACCCACTACCCGCTGGCGGTGAGCGTCGTCCCCGACGGACGGCTCCAGGTGCGGGTGACCTACCGGCCGGACGTGTTCGACCGGCAGGACGCCGTCCGGGTGGGCCGCCGACTCGTGCGCGTCCTGGAACAACTGGCGGTCGACCCCGAGGTACCCGTGGGCCGCGTCGACGTCCTGGACGACGGTGAGCGGTCGCGGGTGACCGGCGCCTGGAACGACACCGGGACGGCCGCGCCGGATGCGCTGGTGCCGGAGTCGTTCGCCCGCTGGGCGCGGCGGTCACCGGCCGCGGTGGCGGTGCGCTGCGGAGAGACCGTGCTGACGTACGGGGAGCTGGAGCAGCGTGCCGATCGGTTGGCGCGTTACCTGGTCACCCTTGGTGTGGGGCGTGAGGTGCGGGTGGGGCTGTGTCTGCCGCGGTCGGTGGACATGATCGTCGCGGAGTTGGCGGTGTGGAAGGCCGGTGGGGCCTTCGTACCGCTGGATCCGGAGTATCCGGCGGATCGGCTGGCCTTCATGGTCGCGGACAGCGACGTCCGTGTGGTGGTGGGCAGTGGTGTGCCGTTCGGAGGGGTGCCGTGGGTGTCCCCTGACGATCCTGAGGTGTCCGCCCACTCGGTCGAGCCGCTGGGTGTGCAGGTGGCCCCCGATCAGCTGGCGTATGTGATCTACACGTCCGGTTCGACGGGACGGCCCAAGGGCGTGGCGGTCGCTCACAGCGGTGTCGCGAACCTGGTGGAGGCCATGCGGCCGGTCCTGGGCGTGGACGAGGGCGTGACGGCGCTGCAGTTCGCCTCGTTCAGCTTCGACGCCGCGGTCCTGGACGTGGCCGTGACCCTGGCCTCCGGCGGCACGCTGGCCATCGCCACCAAGGACGACCGCAACGCACCGGAATCCCTGTCAGGGATGATCCGTTCGGCCGAGGTCGGGACGGCGAGCGTCGTGCCGTCCCTCCTGGGCGTACTGGATCCGGACGCGGTGCCCGGTGTGGCGACCTGGGTGCTGGGCGCCGAGCTGCTCACAGCGGGCCTGGCGAGCCGTTGGGCGGGCCGGTCGCGGCTGTGGAACACCTACGGGCCGACCGAAGCGACGGTCATGGCGACCGCGGGTCCGGTGGACGCGCGGATCGGAGCCGAGGACGAGGCGCCGCCGATCGGGCGTCCGCTGGCGAACGTACGGACGTTCGTTCTGGACGACTTCCTGCGGCCGGTCCCACCGGGCGTCACGGGCGAGTTGTATGTGGCCGGTCCGGGTGTGGCCCGCGGTTATGTCGGACGGCCCGGTCAGACGGGAGAGCGGTTCGTCGCCTGCCCGTACGGCGCCGGGGAACGCATGTACCGCACAGGGGATCTGGCCCGGTGGACGGCGGACGGTGAGCTGCAGTTCGCGGGACGGGCGGACGCGCAGGTGAAGGTGCGCGGGTTCCGGGTCGAGCTGGGTGAGATCGAGGCCGCGCTCGCCGGACACGAGGCCGTCGCGCAGGCCGTGGTGACGGCGCGGGACACGGAGAACGGCGACAAGCGGCTGGTCGGGTACGTCGTCGCGGACGGGCAGCGCGAGATGGACCCGGAGGAACTGCGGGCGTATCTGTCGGGCCGTCTGCCCGAGTTCATGGTGCCGGCAGCCGTCCTTGTGCTGGACGAACTGCCGCTGACCCCCAACGGCAAGGTGGACCGGTCCACACTGCCCGACCCCGACTTCGCCTCGCGCACCTCCGGCCGTGAACCGCGTACACAGTCCGAGCGGGTGTTGTGCGAGCTGTTCGCCGAAGTGCTGGGCCTGGAACGGGTCGGCGTGGACGACAGTTTCTTCCGCCTCGGCGGCGACTCCATCAGCTCGATGCAGCTCGCTTCGCGCGCCCGCCGGGCCGGACTCGCACTGACCCCACGTCAGATCTTCGAGCAGAAGACGCCGGAACGGCTCGCGGCCGTGGCGGAACCGGCGGGACGACGCACCGGACCGGAGGATGCCGGAACCGGTGAGGTTGCCTGGACTCCCGCGATGCTGGCGATGGGTGAGGACGCGGTACGCCCGGGCTTCGCGCAGTGGATGACGGTGGGGGCGCCGGCCGGGCTCGGCCCGGACGTGCTGACGGCCGGTCTGAGGGCCGTACTGGACACCCACGACATGCTGCGGGTGCGTGCGCTGCCCGACGAGCGGAAGCTCGTGGTCGGTGAGCGGGGATCCGTGGACGCCGCCGCACTGGTCTCCCGCGTCACGGCCGAGGCGGCGGACGTGGACCGGCTGGCCCGCGAGGCGGCGGGCCGACTGGACCCGGTGGCGGGTGTGAACGTGCAGGTGGTGTGGGTGGACGCGGGCCCGGACGAGGTGGGCCGCCTGGTCGTGGTGGCGCACCACCTGGTCGTCGACGGGGTCTCCTGGCGGGTGCTGATCCCGGACCTCCAGGCGGCCTGCGAGGCGGTCGCCGACGGGCGCGAGCCGGTCCCGGACCCGGTCGGCACGTCCTTCCGGCGCTGGTCGCAGCTGCTGTCCGAGCAGGCGAGCGCCGAGGAACGCGTCGCCGAACTCGACACCTGGACAACCCTGCTGGGCGAACCGGAAGCCCCCCTCGGCAAGCGCCCCCTCGACCCCGCCGTGGACACCGCCCGCACCCTGCGCCGCCGTACATGGACCCTCCCGCCGGAGCACGCGGCGACCCTCGTGGGCCGCACCCCGGACGCGTTCCACTGCGGGGTGGACGAGGTGCTGCTCGCCGGTCTCGCGGGCGCGGTGTCGCACTGGCGCCGGGATGCCGAGGGCGCCTCGCACCTCTTGGTGGACGTCGAGGGGCACGGGCGCGAACCGCTGGGCGACGACATGGACCTGTCCCGCACGGTCGGCTGGTTCACCGGCTCCCACCCCGTCCGGCTGGACGTGACCGGAACCGACCTGCCGCAGGCGTCGAGGGGCGGCCCGGCCGCCGGCAGACTCCTGAAGGCGGTCAAGGAGCAGGTACGGGCGGTGCCCGGGGACGGGCTCGGCTACGACCTGCTGCGCCATCTCAACCCCGAGACGGCCCCCGTCCTGCGGGCCGCGCCCACCGCCCAGGTCGGCTTCAACTACCTGGGCCGGTTCGGGGGCCAGGGGCCCGGCGGCGGCCAGGTCGCCGCGTGGCAGCCGGCCGGTGCGTCGGCCCTCGGCGGCTCGGTCGACCCGGACCTGCCCGCCGGTCACACGCTGGAGGCCGGAGCGGTCGTCCGGGACACCGCCGACGGGCCCGAACTGACGATCGTCCTCAGCTGGCCGGACCGGCTGCTGGACGAGGCAGACGCCGAGCGGCTGGGCCGGGACTGGCTGGCCGTGCTCGGCGGCCTGGCCGACCACACCACGTCCCCCGGCGCGGGCGGACACACCCCCTCCGACTTCCCGCTGCTCGCGCTGACCCAGGACGGCGTGGACGAGACAGAGGCCGCGGTGCCGGCACCGGAACAGGTGTGGCCGCTGTCCCCGCTGCAGGAGGGCATGCTGTTCCACGCCTCCTTCGACGACGGCGGCCCCGACCTCTACCAGGGGCAGCGGATGCTCGCCCTGGACGGGCCGCTGGACGTGCGGTGCCTGCGCGCGGCCTGGGACGCGGTGCTGCGCAGGCACCCCGTGCTGCGGGCCGGCTTCCACCGGCTGGCGTCGGGCCAGGCCGTGCAGGTCGTCGTCAAGGACCCGGCACTGCCGTGGCGCGAGGCCGACCTGTCCGACCGTACGGAGGACGACGCCCTCGCCGAACTGCGACGGCTGGCCGCCGAGGAACAGGCACAACGGATCGACGTCACGCGGGCGCCGCTGCTGCGGCTGCTGCTGGTCCGGCTCGCCGAGAACCACCACCGCCTGGTCCTCACCAGCCACCACATCGTCATGGACGGCTGGTCGCTGCCGATCCTGATCGACGACCTGTCGGCGGCGTACACGGCTCGCGCGACGGACGGCGGGGACGCCGACGAGGTCCTGACGCCGGCCGTCTCCTACGGGGACTACCTGGCGTGGCTGAACCGGCAGGACAAGAAGGCCGCGCGTGCCGCGTGGCGGGCGGAACTCACCGGCCTGGACGAGGCCACGCTCGTGGTGCCCGCGGACTCCGGCGCCGAGGCCGTGGTGCCGGACCGGGTGCGGTTCGAGTTCACGGAGGAACTCTCCAGCGCGGTCACGGAACTGGCCCGTGGGCACGGGCTGACGGTGAACACGGTGGTGCAGGGCGCGTGGGCGCTGCTGCTGGCACGGCTGACCGGCCGTACGGACGTCGTGTTCGGTACCACGGTGGCGGGCCGGCCCACCGACGTGCCGGGTGTGGAGTCGGCGATCGGCCTGTTCATCAACACCGTGCCGGTGCGGGTGCCGCTCGACCCCGGACGACCGGTCGCGGACCTGCTCGCCGACGTCCAGGCACGCCAGGTCGCCCTGCTGGGCCACCAGCACCTGGGGCTTGCGGAGATCCAGCGGCTCGCGGGATCCGGTGCCGCCTTCGACACGCTGGTCGTGTACGAGAACTACCCCCACGCGCCCGCCGAAGCCCCCGACCCGGACACGCTCTCGATCCGTCCGATCGGCGCCCCCGACGACATGGGCCACTACCCGCTGACCTTCGTCGTGTCGCCCGGCGATCGCATACGCGGCGACTTCGTCCACCGGCCGGACGTATTCGACCGCGACCGGGCCGACGCCATGATCGCCGCCCTCGTGCGGGTGCTGGAACAGATGGTGGCCGACCCCTCGCTGCCGGTCGGCCGGGTGGAGGCCGTGGACACGGCCGGCCGCGATCTGGTGCTGTGTGAGTGGAACCGGGCCGGAGCGGCGGCCGAGGCCGTGCCGCTGCCCGGACTGTTCGCACGGCAGGCGCGCCGCACACCGGACGCGGTGGCTGTCGTGTCCGGTGAACGGACCCTGACCTACGCGGAGTTGGCGGAGCGCGCCGGACGGCTCGCCCGGTACCTGATCGCCCGTGGGGTCGGGCCGGAGCATCGGGTCGCGGTCATGGCGGAACGGTCGGTGTCCACCGCGGTCGCTCTGCTCGCGGTATCGACGGCGGGCGGGGTGTTCGTGCCCGTCGACGCGGACTATCCGGCGGAGCGGATCGCCCACGTGCTGCGGGACTCCGACCCGGACCTGGTGCTGTGCACCACGCGGACGCTGGGGTCCGTACCCGAGGGAACGGCGGCCCCCCGGCCCACGGTGCTGGACGACCCGGCGGTGGCCGAAGCGGTGGCCGCGTGTCCCGGCGGGCCGGTCGGGGACGCAGAGCGGCCGGTGCCGCTGCGGGCGGGCAACGCCGCCTACGTCATCTACACCTCCGGTTCGACGGGACACCCCAAGGGCGTCGTGGTCAGCCACGCGGGGCTGGGGAACCTGGCACGGGCGCAGATCGAGCGGTTCGCCGTACGGGACGACTCGCGGGTGCTGCAGTTCGCGTCCCTCAGCTTCGACGCCGCCGTGTCGGAGCTGTGCATGGCCCTGCTGTCGGGCGGCTCCCTGGTGGTGGCGCGCCCGGAGGAGCTGCCGCCGCGGACAACGCTCGGGGAGGCTGTGCGTCAGGCGCGGTCCACCCACATCACCGTGCCACCGAGCGTGCTCGGCGCGGAGGAGACGCTGCCGGACGTACTGCAGACCCTGGTCGTGGCGGGCGAGGCCTGCCCGGTGGGGCTGGTGGACCGGTGGTCGGCGGGGCGGCGGATGGTCAACGCGTACGGGCCGACGGAGACGACGGTCTGCGCGGCGATGAGCACCCCTCTCGCGCCGGGCCGCGACCAGGTGCCCATCGGCCGCCCGATGGCCGGTGTCCGGGGGTACGTCCTCGACGGGTTCCTGCTGCCCGTGCCGGTCGGTGTGGCCGGTGAACTGTACGTGGCCGGTGCCGGGCTCGCCCGGGGCTACCTGGGGCGGGCGGGGCTGTCGGCCGAACGGTTCGTGGCCTGCCCGTACGCCCACGGGCAGCGCATGTACCGCACCGGAGACGTGGTGCGGTGGACCGCCGACGGCGAGCTGGTCTTCGTCGGCCGCGCCGACGACCAGGTCAAGATCCGCGGCCACCGCATCGAACCCGGCGAGGTCGCATCGGCTCTGGCCGCCCACCCCGAGGTGGCGCAGACGGTCGTCGTCGCGCAGGGGGACCGGGCCGGTGAGAGCCGCCTGGTCGCGTACGTTGTCGCCGGCGCCGATCCGGAGGAGCTGCGGGCCTATCTGTCGGCGCGGCTGCCGGAATACATGGTGCCCACGGCGTTCGTCCTCCTGGACCGGCTGCCGCTGACCCCCAACGGCAAGGTGGACCGGGCGGCGCTGCCCGCCCCCGACTTCGCCGCCCGTGTGTCGGGTCGTGAGCCGCGTACGGAGACCGAGTGCGTGCTGTGCGAGCTGTTCGCCGAGGTGCTGGGTCTGGACCGGGTGGGCGTCGAGGACGGGTTCTTCGAACTCGGCGGCGACTCCATCATGTCGATGCAGCTCGCGTCCAAGGCACGCCGGGCAGGGCTGGCCCTGACCCCACGTCAGGTGTTCGAGGAGAAGACACCGGAACGGCTGGCCGAGGTGGTCCGGCCCACCACGACGGGCGCCGAGGTGGCCGACGTGGGCGTCGGCGAGGTGGCCTGGACGCCCGTGATGCACGCGCTGGGGAAGCGGGTCGTCGGCACCGGGTTCGCCCAATGGGTGGTCCTGGGTGCGCCGGCCGGCCTCGGCCTGGAGGTGCTGACGGCGGGCCTGGCTGCCGTACTGGACACGCACGACATGCTGCGGGCGCGGGCGGTTCCCGGTGAGCCGAAGCTCGTGGTGGGTGTGCCGGGCTCGGTGGACGCCGCCGCGCTGGTCTCCCGGGTCGAGGCGGGACCGGCGGACGTGGAACAGGTGGCCCGAGAGGCCGTGACACGCCTCGACCCGTCCGCAGGGGTGAACGTGCAGGCGGTGTGGGTGGATGCGGGGCCGGACGAGGCCGGCCGGCTGGTGCTGGTGGCGCACCACCTCGTGGTGGACGGCGTGTCGTGGCGGGTGCTCATGCCGGACCTCCGGGCGGCCTGCGAGGCGGTCGCCGAGGGACGGGAGCCGGTGCTGGACCCGGTGGGTACCTCCTTCCGCCGCTGGTCGCACCTGCTCTCCGAGCAGGCGGTCTCCGAGGAACGAGTGGCCGAACTCGAAGCCTGGCAAGCCCTGTTGGGCGAACCGGAACCGCCCCTGGGCGGTCGTGCCCTCGACCCGGACGTGGACACCGCGCCCACCCTCCTGCACCGCTCCTGGACGGTTCCGGCGGAGCAGGCGGCGGTTCTGGTGGAGCGGGTGCCGGCGGTGTTCCACTGCGGAGTGCAGGAGGTGCTGCTCGCCGGTCTTGCGGCCGCGGTCGTGCACTGGCGGGGGAACTCGGACGGCAGCCTCCTGGTGGAGGTCGAGGGGCATGGTCGTGAGCCGGTGGAGGGGGTGGATCTGTCGCGCACGGTGGGCTGGTTCACCAGCTCGCATCCGGTGCGGCTGGAGGTGCCCGCTGGTCAGTTGGACGACGCTATGGCGGGTGGGCCGGCCGCGGGTAGCTTGGTGAAGGCGGTCAAGGAGCAGGTGCGGGCGGTACCCGGGGACGGACTCGGTTACGACCTGCTGCGCCACCTCAACCCGGAGACCGCCCCCGTCCTGCGGGAGGCGCCCATGCCTCAGGTCGGCTTCAACTACCTGGGCCGGTTCGCCACCGGCGGCAGCACGGGCCCCGCCGGGTCCTGGCAGCCGACCGGAGGGGTCAGCGGCTCGGTGGACCCGGATCTGCCGGTGACCCACTCCGTGGCGGCGGCCGCGGTCGTCCGGGACACCGCGGACGGGCCCGAACTGGAGATCACGCTGAGCTGGGCCGGACGGCTGCTGGGGGAGGCCGACGCCGAGCGGCTGGGCGAGACCTGGCTGGCGATGCTGGGCGGCCTGGCCGACCACACCACGTCCCCGGACGCGGGCGGGCACACCCCGTCCGACTTCCCCTTGCTCGACCTCGCACAGCACCAGATCGAGGAGCTCGAAGCGGCGTTCGGCCGGGGACACCGTCCCCGCTAGGCCGGACAGGGACACCGTCCCCGCTGGGCAGCACCGTTGCCGCACCAACCGTGGTTGAGGAGAAGGAGCGATGACGCGATCCCTTGTCGAGGACGTGTGGCCGCTGTCGCCGTTGCAGGAGGGGCTGCTGTTCCACGCCGCTCTCGCCGACGAGGGCCCCGACGTCTACACCGTGCAGTCCGCGCTGGACATCGACGGTCCCCTCGATCCGGCCCGGCTGCGTGCCTCCTGGGAGGCGCTCGTGGCCCGGCACGCGGCGCTGCGGGCCTGCTTCCGCCCGGTGAGCGGCGCTCAGCTGGTGCAGGTCGTGCTGCGGGAGGTGACCCTGCCCTGGCGGGAGGCGGACATCAGCGGGCTGTCCGAGGCCGAGGCGGAGGAGGAACTGCGCGAGCTGGCCGCGGGCGAGACGGCCGAGCGCTTCGACCCGGCCGTGCCGCCCCTGATGCGGCTGCTGCTGGTGCGGCTCGGCGAGAGGCGGCACCGCCTGGTGATGACGTTCCACCACATCCTGCTGGACGGCTGGTCCATGCCGGTGCTCCTCGGTGAGCTGTCGGCGGTGTACGAGGCCGGCGGCGACGCCTCCGGGCTGAAGCGGGCCGCGTCCTACGGCGCATACGTGGCGTGGCTGAACCGGCAGGACAAGGAGGCCGCCCGGGAGGCGTGGCGCACGGAGCTGGCCGGTGCCGACGAACCCACCCTGGTGGCAAAGGCGGACCCCACTCGCCTTCCGGTGCTGCCCGAGCGGGTCGTCGCCGAACTGCCCGAAGACCTCACGCGCTCCCTGGCCGGGCTGGCGCGGAGCCTCGGCGTCACCATGAACACGGTGGTCCAGGGCGCATGGGCGCTGGTGCTGGCACGCCTGGCCGGACGCGCCGACGTGGTGTTCGGCAGCACGGCGGCCGGACGGCCCGCGGACCTGCCCGGCGCGGAGTCGATGGTGGGGCTCCTCATCAACACCCTGCCGGTGCGCGTCCGGCTCGACGGGGCGGACACCGTAGCCGACATGCTGACCCGGCTGCAGGAGCACCACGCCCGGCTGATCGGCCACCAGCACGTGGGACTGCTGGAGATCCAGAAGATCGCGGGCCCCGCGGCGGTCTTCGACACCCTGGTCCTGTACGAGAGCTTCCCGCACCCGCCGGAGGGCGCCGACGCACCCGGCGCGCTCGCCATGCGCCCGTCGGGCATGGCACAGGACGCCTCGCACTACCCGCTCACCCTGGTCGTGACGCCCGGTACCCGCCTGCACTGCAAACTCGACCACCGGCCCGACCTGTTCGACGCCGACACCGCCCAGGCGGTCTTCGACCGGGTCGTACGGGTGCTGGAGCAGATGGCAGCCGACCCGCGGGCCCGGGTGGCCGACATCGACGTCCTGGCACCGCGCGAGCGGACCCGGCTCGTCGACGCGTTCAACGACACCGACCGTCCCGTTCCGCCCGGCACCCTGGTGGACGCCGTCCAGGGCTGGGCTGCCGGCACCCCGGACACCGTCGCCGTGCGCTGCGGCTCCGAGCAGCTGTCGTACGCGACCCTCGACGAGCGCGCCGACCGGCTGGCCGGCTACCTCACCGGGCTCGGCGTGGGCCGGGAGACCCGGGTGGGGCTGTGCCTGCCGCGCGGCGTGGACATGGTCGTCGCCCTCCTCGCGGTGTGGAAGGCCCAGGGCGCGTTCGTGCCGCTGGACCCCCGCCACCCGGCCGACCGGCTCGGCTACATGATCGACGACAGCGAGGCGGCCGTCGTCCTGGGCACGGCGGAGTCCTTGGACGGTGTGCCGCTCGGCACGGCCCAGGCCGTCCTGCTGGACAAGGCCGAGCAGACTCTCGCGGACCGGCGCGCCGAACCGCCGCTCGCCAACCCGGCGCCGGACCAACTCGCCTACGTCATCTACACCTCGGGGTCGACCGGCCGTCCCAAGGGCGTGGCCGTGGCGCACCGCGGCGTGGCGAACCTCGCCGAGACCATGCGGCCCGTCCTCGACGTCGCCGAGGGCGTCACCGCCCTGCAGTTCGCCTCCTTCAGCTTCGACGCGGCCGTCCTGGACGTCGCGGTCACCCTGGCGGCCGGAGGCACCCTCGCCGTCGCCACCGAGGACGAGCGCACCGACATCCCCGCCCTCACCCGCATGATGCGTTCGGCCGGGGTGAGCGCCGCCAGCGTCGTGCCCTCCCTGCTCACCGAACTCGACCCGGACGACGTGCCCGAGGTGCGCACCTGGGTCCTCGGCGCCGAACTCCTCACCGCCGGCCTGGCCGCCCGCTGGACCGGCAGGGCCCGGGTGTCCAACACCTACGGCCCCACCGAGACCACTGTCATCGCCACGGCCGCCCCCCTCGGTGACACGCTCTCGCCCGACGACCCGCCGCCGCCCGTCGGACGGCCCGTCGGCAACACCCGCGTCTACGTCCTGGACGCCTTCCTCAAGCCCGTCCCCGTCGGCGTGACCGGCGAGGTGTACGTGGCGGGCGCCGGCGTCGCCCGCGGCTACACCGGCCGGCCCGGCCTCACCGCCGAGCGGTTCGTCGCCTGCCCCTTCGCCGACGGCGCCCGCATGTACCGGTCGGGCGACCTCGCCCGCTGGACGCCCGACGGAGTGCTCCGGTTCGACGGACGCGCCGACACCCAGGTCAAGATCCGCGGCTTCCGGATCGAACCCGGCGAGGTCGAAGCCGTCCTCACCGCGCACCCCGCGGTCCGCCAGGCCGCCGTCGTCGCACGCGAGGACCGGCCCGGCGACCGGCGCCTGACCGCCTACGTCGTCCCGGACCACCCGGAGGCGGACCTGTCGGACGTACGCGACCAGGCGGCGCGCAGCCTGCCCGACTACATGGTGCCCACCGCGGTCACCCTCCTGGACGCCCTGCCGCTCACCCGCAACGGCAAGGTGGACCGGGCCGCGCTGCCTGCGCCCGACTTCTCCGACCGCGTCTCCGACCTGGCCCCGCAGGGCGAGACCGAGGAGAAGCTGTCCGCCCTGTTCGCCGAGATCCTCGGCCTCGAACGGGTCGGCGCCGACGACAACTTCTTCGACCTCGGCGGCGACTCCGGCCTGGCCATGCGGCTGGCGGCCCGGGTCCGCGAGGAGTTCGGCGTCGAACTGAGCATGCGGCGGCTGTTCGGCGAGTCCACCCCCAAGGGCGTGGCCCGCATGCTCACGGCGAAGGCACGCCCCGTGCTGCAGCCGGTCGACCACCCCGGCGAGGTCCCCGCCACCGCCGCACAACAGCGCGCCTGGGCGATGACCCGGCTGACCGGCGACAGCGCCGCCCACCAGGCCTGTGTCGCGCTGCGCCTGGGCGGCGACCTGGACCGGGACGCGCTGCGGGCCGCGCTCGGAGACGTCGCCCGGCGCCACGACATCCTGCGGACCACCTTCGCCGGCTCCGGCGGCGACCTGCGCCAGCACATCCTCGCCGCCGACGACACCGCCGCCCGCCCCGAGCCGGCCGTCACCCCCACGACCGAGGACGAGCTGCCCGGCCTCTTCGCCGCGCACGCCACGAGCGGGTTCGACCTGGCCCGCGAAGTGCCGTGGAAGCAGCATCTGTTCGCGCTCGGCGACACCGACCACGTCCTCCTGCTGGCCGTGCACCGGATCGCCGCCGACGACGCCTCCCTCGACATCCTCGTACGGGACCTGGCGGCCGCGTACGGCGCGCGGCGCGAGGGCCGGGCCCCCGAACGGGCCCCGCTGCCCCTGCAGTTCGCCGACTACGCGCTGTGGGAGCGGGAACTCCTCAGCGGCGAACAGGACCCCGACAGCCTGGCCGGCGACCAACTGGCCTACTGGAAGGACACCCTGGCCGAGGCCCCCGTCGAACTCGCCCTGCCCGCCGACCGCCCCCGACCGGTCCTGGCCTCCCACCGGGCGGACTCGGTACCGGTGCGGCTCGACCCCGACACCCACCGGCGGCTGATGGCCGCGGCCGGAACCGACGGCACGTCCGCCGCCATGGTGGTGCACGCCGCGCTCGCGCTGCTGCTGACCCGACTCGGCGCCGGCACCGACATCCCGATCGGCACCCTGCTGCCCCGCCGGGACACCGAGGGCGACCTGGAAGGCGTCGTCGGCCCCTTCGCCGGACCGCTCGTCCTGCGCACCGACACCTCCGGCGACCCCACCTTCAAAGAACTCGTGGAACGGGTGCGGGAAACTGTCCAGGACGCCGGCGGATACCAGGACGTGCCCTTCGAACGCCTGGTGGACGTGCTCGCACCCCCCGCCTCCGCGGCCCGGCACCCCCTCTTCCAGGTCGGGCTCGACGTGCTCGACGACCGCACCGAGGAATGGGACGCGTCGGAGCTGCCCGGCCTGCACACCACCCGCCTGGACACCGGCGTGACGACCATGGAACTCGACCTCTCCTTCCACCTGACGGAGCGGCACCGGCCCGACGGCGAACCCGACGGCATCGACGGACTCCTGCGCTACGCGACCGAACTGTTCGACGCCTCGACCGTCACCGCGCTCACCCAGCGGTTCGGCAGGGTCCTGGAACAGGCGGCGGCCGACCCCGAGACGCCGCTCGGCCGGTTCGACGTGTTGCTCGGCGAGGACGAACTGCGTCAGGCACTTGAGACCGGCAACGACACCGAGGCCCAGCTGCCCGGCCGTACCGTCCTCGGCCTGCTCGCCGAACGGACGGCCCAGAGCCCCGACGCCGTCGCCGTCACCGACCAGGGCGCCACGCTCACCTACAGTGCGCTCGCCGCCGCTTCCGCCCGGCTGGCCCATCGCCTGGCCGGGCAGGGCGCCGGACCCGAGCACACCGTCGCCGTGGCGCTGCCGCCCGGCACCGGTCTGGTCGTCGCCCTGCTCGGCGTCCTCAGGTCCGGCGCCGCCTGCCTCCTCACCGACCCGGAGCACCCGCTGCGGGACACGGAGTCCGCCCTGCGCGGCACCCGTCCCGCCGCCCTGGTCGGCACGACGGCCACCCCCGCCCTCCCCGAGGACGACACGGTCCCGCTGCTCACCCCCGACGCCGCCGCCCCCGTGGACGAGACGGCGCCGAAGCCCCCACCGCTCACCCCGCCGCGCCCCCGGCAGGCCGCACTCGTCCTCGGCACCGACGGCTCCGTCGGCTCCGTGATCGAACACCGCACGCTCCTCAACCACACGGCGTACCGCATGCGCACCCTCCCCGCGGACCGCCCCGCCGATGTCGACCCCCAGGCCCCCGCTGCCGCACTGGTGACCCAGCTCCTCGCGGCGCTGTGCGCGGGCGCCGGCGTACGGTTCGGCGCACCCGCCCCGCACGGGCAGCCGCCCGCCGACGCGGCCCGGCCGCAGGTGATGCTGCTCAACGGTGGTGAGGACGGGCCCGTGACCCGCTTCGACCTCCCGCCGGACGCCGCCCCGGCAGGCGGCGACGGCGCGCCGCCGACCCGGTTCGAGCTCCCCGCGAACGCCACCCCGGTCAGTGGCCACGCCACCCCGGAGACCGCCGGCGTCTGGCTCGACCTGCGCTTCGCACCCGGACAGCCGCCCTCCGCGCAGCCGGTGTGGAACACCCGCGCCTACGTGCTGGACGACTTCCTGCGCCCGGTACCCCAAGGCGCCGTCGGTGACCTGTACGTCGCCGGAGCGGCCCTGGCCCGGGGATACGCGGGCGCCCCCGACGCCACCGCCGAGCGCTTCGTCGCCTGCCCCTACGGACCCGACGGGGACCGGATGCTGCGCACCGACGAACGCGCCAAACGCACCTCCGCCGGCCTGCTCGTCGTACGGGACGAGGACCACCGGCGGAGCACCGGCACCGCCCGCCGCGTCGGCCGCGGCAGCGGCGACCTCGGCGTACTGCTGCCGCTGCGCGCGGAAGGCAGCCGGCCCCCGCTGTTCTGCGTCCACCCCGCCATGGGCCTCGCCTGGGGCTACCGCTCCCTGCTCCGGCACCTCCCCCCGGACCTGCCCGTCTACGGGATCCAGGCCCGCGGCCTGGCCGGACCCGAACCCATGCCGCGCAGCATCGACGAGATGGTCACCGACTACCTGCTGCAGATCCGCACCGTCCAGCCCACCGGCCCCTACCACCTCATCGGGTCCTCCTTCGGCGGCCTGCTCGCCCAGGCGATCGCCGCGCGCCTCAGCGACCAGGACGAGGAAGTCGCGCTGCTCGGTGTGCTCGACGCCTACCCGGGAGGCGTGGGCCGGTTCGTCACCACCGAGGAACGCCCGCCCGGCGACAGCCCCGACGAACGCGAACGTGCCATGCCAGCCGACATGGAGGCCGTCCGCATGGGCGTCGACGACCGCCTCCAGAAGAACATGGCGAAGGTCATCCGCAACGCGTCGGCCTTCGTCCCCGACCACACCCCGCCCAGCTACCCGGGCGACCTCCTGCTGTTCATCGCTACCGAGGACCGCCCGACGGAACTGCCGGTGCCGGTCGCGATCGACAGCTGGCGGCCCTGCATCGGCGGGGACATCGACGCGCACGAACTCGCCGTCGGGCACTACGACATGTTCCAGCCCGAGCCGGCGGCACACATCGGTCGGGTCATCACCGCCGCACTGGAGGCGTCGGCCGATGCCTGACCGGAGCGAACAGGGGGAGAGGAACCCGAGCATGGCGAAGCCGACGGACGTTCCCGCACACGAGCGACGGGACGGCATCGATCCCGTGCCCGAACTCGGGCTGATGATCCGGCAGACCCCACTCACCCGGATCGACGGCGTCGGCACCGCCGAGCGCACCTGGCTCGCCACGGGTCCCGACGAGGTACGCGCCGTACTCGGCGACGCGGAACGCTTCTCCACCCTGCCCCCCGCAGACACCGAAGCGGACTCCCGGCGTCTGGTCCAGGAGGGCAACCTGCTGCAGTACGACCCGCCCGAGCACACCCGGCTGCGCAAGATGCAGGCCCCGGAGTTCACCGGGCGCCGGATGCGCCGGCTGGAACCCATGGTCGAGAAGATCGTGTCCGACCATCTGGACGCCCTGGAACGAGCGGGGCAACCAGCCGACCTGGTCCGGCACTACGCCCAGCCCGTCCCCACCCTGGTCGGCTGTCTGCTGCTCGGCATTCCGCGCGACGACCACGCCGAACTGGCCCGCAATCTCGACCTCAGCCGCAGCGAGAACCGGCCGCGCGAACAGCGGATGGCGGCCGGCAAGGCGTACATGGCGTACCTGACCAAGTTCGGGGCGAGCAAGCGCAGGCACGGCGGCGACGATCTGATCAGTGTGCTCCTGCACGAGCAGGGCATGGAGATGAGCGACGAGGAGCTGGCCGGAACTGTCGCCACCCTGCTGGCCCCCGCGATCCTGAACGTCACCGGGACCCTCGCGCTCGGCATCCTCGCCCTGCTCCGGCACCCCGAGCAGCTTGCCCTGCTGCGCGAGCGCGACGACATCGTCGACCGGGCGGTGGACGAAATGCTCCGCTACACCTCGGTCGTCTCGACGGCTTCGCCGCGCACCGCCCTGGTCGACGTCCCCCTCGCCGGACAGGTCGTCAAGGCCGGTGACGTGGTCCTCTGCTCGCTGCTCGCCGCCAACCGGGCCAAGTGCCCGCACGCCGAGGACGCCTTCGACATCACCCGGGAGAGCTCCAACCACTTGGCTTTCGGGCACGGCATCCACCACTGCCTAGGCGCGCCCCTGTCCCGGCTCACGCTGCGCGTCGCCGTCCCGGCACTGCTGCGCCGCCTGCCCTGCCTGCGGCTGGCCGTGCCGGCACAGGAACTGCGCTACAAGTCCCCGTCCGGCATCTACGGCGTGGAAACACTGCCGGTGGCCTGGTAGGAGGCGACACCCATGGCGCACCACACGAACCACGACACCGCGGCCGTCCCCCTCCACATCCGCCGTACGCACTTCGACCCGGCGGACGACCTGCGCCGTCTGACCGCCGGCCAGCCCGTCACCCGCATCGACGGCGACCCGCAGGCCGACGGCCGCCCCGTCTGGCTGGTCACCGGCTACCACGAGGTGCGCCAGGTCCTCGGCGACCACACCCGCTTCTCCACCCGCCGCCGGTTCGGCACCCGCACCCCGGTCGGGGGCGACGACGAGTGGCGGCCGGACGAGGCGATCGGCCAGCTCATGGACTACGACCCGCCCGAACACACCCGGCTGCGCAAGATGCTCGTCGCGGAGTTCACCCATCGGCGCACCCGCCGACTGGAGCCGCGCATCGAGGCCATCGTCGACGAACGCCTCGACGCCATGGAACGCATGGGACCGCCCGCCGACCTGGTGCAGCACTTCGCGGACCCTGTCCCCGGACCGGTGCTGTGCGAACTCATCGGCGTGCCCCGCGACGACCGCGCCGACTTCCTGCGCCGCTGCCACGCCCACCTCGCGACCCTGGGCCGCCAGGAGCGCGCGGCCGCCGGAACCGCCTTCACCCGCTACCTCACCGCGCTCATCGCACGCACCCGCAAGGACCCCGACGGCGGCTTCCTCGGCATGCTCGTACGGGACTACGGCGACGAGTTCACCGACAAGGAACTGCGCGGCATCTGCGTGCTGCTCATGCTCGCCGGCCTCGACAACATCTCCGGCATGATCGGCCTCGGCGCCCTGGCGCTGCTCGAACACCCCGACCAGTTGGAGCGGTTGCGCGCCGACCCGTCGGCGACGGACCGCGCGATCGACGAACTCCTGCGCTACCTGTCCGTGCCGCACGCCCCCACCCCCCGGACCGCCCTGGAGGATGTCAGGGTCGGGAGCCGGCTCGTTCGGGCCGGGGAGACCGTTGTTTGCTCGATTCCCATGGCCAACCGGGACCCGGCGCTCACCGCCGAACCGGACCGCCTCGACCTCACACGCGAACCCGTGGCCCATGTCGCCTTCGGCCACGGCATCCACCACTGCCTGGGCGCGGCGCTCGCCCGGCTGGAGCTGCGGATCGCCTTCACGGCACTGCTCAACCGCTTCCCCCGGCTGCGCCTCGACATCCCCGCCGAGGACGTGCCCTTCCGGGTCCTGTCGACCGCGTACGGCGTACAGCGTATGCCGGTGACCTGGTGACCGACCGCCTTTCCGATCGAGATCAGGGGTGGGACTTGACTTCCTCTCCCGCGGAAAGGCGGGGGATTCCAGCGGTCGCCCGCCGGGCTTCCTGCTTCACCGACGACTGCCCCGTCCGGGAGGACTCCCGTTGAGGTCTTACCCCGTCTCCACAGGCAGACGCCGCCGGCCCGGCGGCCAGAATGGTGCGTGCCGCGTTCACGTCGCGGTCATGCACGGTGCCGCAGTCGCAGGTCCACGTGCGAACGTCGAGCGGCAGTCTCTCGCGGACCGTCCCGCAGTTCCCGCACAGTTTCGAGCTGGGGAACCAGCGGTCGATCACGACGAGTTCGCGCCCGTACCAGGCGCACTTGTACTCCAGCGTGGAGCGGAGTTCCGTCCACGACGCATCCCGCAGGGAACGCGACCAGCGGATGTCCAGCGGCTCCGCCAGTTCCCCGGTCTTCTTCCCCTCCGTCAGCGCGGCGGACGACTCCGCGTAGGAGATCCGGCGCTGCTCGAAGTACCAAGCGGGGGCGCGCTTCTCCAGCGCCTTGTTGCAGACGAGACGGACGCAGCCGAACGTGCGCGACAGCCCAGCTGCCTGCTCGTCCGTTCTGTCGGATTCCTTGTGAGTGAAACCTGTCGGGTGATCATCGGCAGAGGCCGCGTCGCCCTGGCGGCGATTCGTCTTTCCGTGCCCCACTCCGCGGGAGCTTCGTTTCCTCCCCCGGCTGAAGCCGGGGGTATCCACGAAGGAGAGCCTCGATGACACACACCGCTTTACCCGGGCACGGTGGCACCTCCGCCGTGCGCGACGTCGTGATCGTGGGCGGCGGCACGGCCGGCTGGATGACCGCCGCCTACCTGGCCGCCGCCTTCGGCGACCGGGTCGCCGTCACGCTTGTGGAGTCCGCCGACGTCGGCACCATCGGCGTCGGCGAGGCGACCTTCAGCGACATCCGGCACTTCTTCGAGTTTCTCGGCCTCGCCGAGCGGGACTGGATGCCGGCCTGCAACGCCACGTACAAGCTCGCGGTCCGCTTCGAGAACTGGCGTGAGCCGGGCCACCACTTCTACCACCCCTTCGAACAGCTGCGGTCGGTCAAGGGCTTCCCGCTCACCGACTGGTGGCTGCGCCACCCCACGACCGACCGGTTCGACGTGGACTGCTTCGTCATGGCCTCGCTGTGCGACGCCGGACGCAGCCCGCGCCACCTCGACGGCGCCCTGCTGAAACAGGACTTCGTCGAGGCCGACGAGTTGCCGTCCACCATCGCCGAGTACCAGGGTGCCCAGTTCCCGTACGCCTACCACTTCGAGGCGCACCTGCTCGCCAAGTACCTGACGCAGTACGCCACTTCGCGGGGAGTGCGGCACATCGTCGACACCGTGGAGGACGTCGGGCTGGACGAACGCGGCTGGGTGTCGCACGTGCAGACCGCCGAACACGGACGCATCGAGGGCGGCCTCTTCGTCGACTGCACCGGGTTCCGGGCGCTGCTGCTGGGCAAGGCACTCGGCGAGCCGTTCGTGTCGTACCGGGACACCCTGCCCAACGACAGCGCGGTGGCCCTGCAGGTGCCCATGGACATGGACAAGGACCCGATCCGGCCGTGCACCACCGCCACCGCCCAGGACGCCGGATGGATCTGGACGATCCCGCTGATTCGCCGGATCGGCACCGGCTACGTCTACGCCCGCGACTACCTCGAACCCGAGGAGGCCGAGCGCACCCTGCGCGAGTTCGTCGGTCCCGCCGCGGCCGACGTGCCCGCGAACCACATCCGGATGCGCATCGGACGCAGCAACCGCGCCTGGGTCAACAACTGCGTGGCGGTGGGCCTGTCCAGCGGGTTCGTCGAGCCCCTGGAGTCGACCGGCATCTTCTTCATCCACTACGCGATCGAGCAACTGGTCAAGCACTACCCGGCGGCCGACTGGGATGCCTCGCTGCGCGACCAGTACAACAGCTCGATGGCGAACGTCATGGACGGGGTGCGGGAGTTCCTCGTCCTGCACTACCGGGGTGCGAAGCGCGCCGACAACCAGTACTGGCGCGACACCAAGACCCGTACCGTGCCCGACGCGCTGGCCGAGCGGCTGGAACTGTGGCGCAGCAAGGTGCCCGACGCCGACACCGTCCATCCCCGCTACCACGGCCTGCCGCCCTACTCGTACAACTGCATCCTGCTCGGCACCGGCGGCATCGAGCCCAGGCCGTCGCCCGCGCTCGACCTCGTCGACGAGAAGGACGCCCTCGCCGAGTTCCAGGCGATCCGCGACAAGGCCCGGATCCTGGTGGGGAGCCTGCCCACACAGAACGAGTACTTCAAGAAGATGCGAGAGGGGCTCTGAGCGGGGGAGATGAACGAGCGGGAGAGGTACCTGCCGCCGGGGCGCGGCGGACCGTCGCCGGCGGGCGGCGATTTCCGCGACATGATGGCGGCGTTCCCGACCGGGGTGTCGGTGGTGACGGCCCGGTCCGGCACCGCCCGTCCCTGGGGCATGACGTGCTCCTCGCTGTGCAGCGTCAGCGTCGACCCGCCGACGCTGCTGGCCTGCCTGCGGATGGGCAGCCCGACCCTGCACGCGGTGCTCGCCGGCGGCGCGTTCGCGGTGAACCTGTTGCACGGCGAGGCCGAGTGGGTCGCCGCGCTGTTCGCCTCGGGCGCGCCCGACCGGTTCGACCGGGTGGCGTGGCGGCCGTCGGGCCTCACCCGCAGCCCGGCACTGGTCGAGGCCGCGCACGCCGTCGCCGACTGCACCGTCGAACGCACGCACGCCGCCGGCGACCACATGATCGTGGTCGGCGCGGTGCGCTCCGTGACGCACCTGCACCACGACAGCGCTCTGCTGTACGGCTTCCGCCGGTACGGCGAACTGCCGCGGCCGGTGCCGGCCGCGGCGGGCGACCCTGGCATCGGCGTTGACCGGGAGGAGTGAGGGCGTGTCCGGTCCCGCCCTGCCGTGGGCCACCCCCGTCCAGCCGATGGCGGCGGACTCCCTGCTGGTGTTCCTGCTGCAGGTCGGTGTGCTGCTGCTGACGGCGATCCTGCTGGGCAGGCTTGCGGCCCGCCTGGGGTTGCCCGCCATCGTGGGCGAGCTCACCGCGGGCGTGCTGCTCGGCCCCTCCCTGTTCGGCTGGCTGGCACCGTCGGCCGCGCACTGGCTGCTGCCGTCCGACCCCGCCCAGATGCATCTGCTGGACGCGGTCGGACAGGTGGCGGTGCTGCTACTGGTCGGCCTGACCGGCATCGAGATGGACCTGGCCATGATCCGCCGCAGAGGCGCCACGGCCGTCCGGGTCAGCCTGGCCGGACTGCTGGTGCCGCTCGCCCTCGGCATCGGGCTCGGCCACCCGCTGGCCCGCCTGCTGGACATCGGCTCCGCCGACCGGCAGATGTTCGCGATCTTCCTGGGCGTGGCGATGTGCGTCAGCGCGATCCCCGTCATCGCCAAGACGCTGATGGACATGGACCTCGTCCACCGTGACGTCGGGCAGCTGACGCTGGCCGCGGGCATGGTGGACGACGCGTTCGGTTGGCTCATGCTCTCCGTCATCTCGGCGATGACGCTGGGCGGCCTGACCGCGGGCGACCTGCTGCATGCGGTCGGCTCCCTGCTGCTCGTCATGTGCCTGGCGGCGCTGCTGAGAGGGCCGGTGGTGCGCCGGGCACTGCGGCTGTGCCGCGGCTCGGACGAGCGCACCGTGGCCG
The DNA here is from genome assembly GCF_042731325.1 of Streptomyces sp. NPDC059866. Taxonomy (NCBI): domain Bacteria; kingdom Bacillati; phylum Actinomycetota; class Actinomycetes; order Kitasatosporales; family Streptomycetaceae; genus Streptomyces; species Streptomyces sp. NPDC059866. The sequence continues at coordinate 117,194 of NZ_JBHWJT010000022.1, forward strand.
TGGCCGCCGCGATGATGCTGCTCGCGGCCGCCGGGACGCAGGCCCTCGGCCTGGAGGCGGTGCTCGGCGCCTACCTGTGCGGCATGCTCATCGGCTCCAGCGGGGAGTTCGACCAGGTGCGCACGGCCTCCCTGCGCATGGTCGTGCTCGCCGTGCTGGCCCCGGTGTTCTTCGCGACGGCCGGCCTCAGGATCGATCTGCGGGCCCTGCGGGAACCAGCCGTGCTCCTGGCTGCTTCGGCCGTGCTCGCGGTCGCGATCGTGGGGAAGTTCGCCGGCGCCTACCTGGGCGCCCGGCTGAGCCGGCTCAGCCGCTGGGAGGCCCTGGCGCTCGGCGCCGGCATGAACGCGCGCGGGGTCATCGAGGTGATCGTGGCGATGGTCGGCCTGAGACTGGGCATCCTCGACACACGGACGTACACGATCATCGTCCTGGTCGCGGTGGTCACCTCCGTCATGGCACCGCCGCTGCTGCGCATGGCCATGCAACGGGTCGACGCCACCGAGGAGGAGACACTCCGGCTCGTCGCGTCGGGCCGCATGGCCGCGCGGGGCAGCCCCGAGCGAGCCTGACCTCCCGGTCGGCTCCCCGTGCCGAACAGCCGCGCCGCCCACTGCGCGGCCTCTCGGCATGCCCGGAATACCCCCGTACGCGCACGTCAAAGCCGCTGTCGGCGCACATGATTTTGTGTCCCCGGTGTGACCGGACGCTGCGTAGAACTTGGACCCATGTTCACCACGACATACAAGAAGTCGGCCGTCCGCACCTTCGTGGCAGCGGCCGCCCTGCTCACCGGAACCCTCCTGACCGGCTGCTCCGACGACCCCGCCGCGGCCTCCTCCGGCTCGGACGAAGCATCGCCGACCAGCCCCGCCGACCGTGCGCTGGCCTACTCCCAGTGCATGCGTGAGAACGGCGTACCCAACTTCCCCGACCCGCAGGCCGACGGCGGCGGCATCCGGATCAGCCCACAGGACGGCCTCGACCCCAACTCCCAGGAGTTCCAGGACGCTCAGCAGGCCTGCCAGGACCTCGCCCCGCAGGGCGGCCCGGGTGGTACCGGCGGCGGCGGGACGATCGACTCGACCAAGGCCGCCGAGTGGGCGCAGTGCATCCGCGACAACGGCGTGCCGAAGTTCCCGGACCCCGAGATCAACGGCTCCAGCCTGAACATCGACATCATGGGCGCCGGCGTCGACCCCGGTGACCCGAAGTTCCAGCAGGCCATGCAGACCTGCCAGAGCAAGTACCCCGGCGGCGCCGTTCAGTTCGGCGGAGGTGGCGGCCAGTGACGAGCCACGACGAGAGCGAGGCGCGACCACCCGGCGGTGACACCTCCGGAGCCCTGGAGCGCCTCGCCTCCCGCGAGATGGCGTCCCCGCAGGCCGGCGCAGTCGCCACCGCGCACGACGACGCACCCTCGCTCGCCACGCGGGAAGAGCAGGCTCCCGCCACGGCCGACGGTGGCCGCGGCGGGCACGCCACCGCCGAAGCGCCGGCCGCCGGTAGCCACCGCCGGCGCCGGCCGCTGCGCATGTCCCTGATCCTGCTCGCCGCGATCGCCGTGGCCGCGGCGGCCGGCGTGGCCGCCACCGGGGCCCTCGGCGGCGACAGCGGCGACTCGGGCAGCGCCGCGCCCACCGCACCGCCCGCCACGACGAAGGTGCAGCGCACCACCCTGACCGACACCCAGACCGTGGACGGCAACCTCGGCTACGGCAGCGCCACCACCGTGCAGGCCCCCGCCGCGCAGTCCGGCACCGGCTCCGCGACCGGCAGCGGGCAGCAGGCGCCGGACGGCGGCTCCGACACCGCGAGCATCGTCACCTGGCTGCCCGACGAGGGACGCGTCATCGAGCGCGGCGACGCCGTCTACCGCGTCAACGAGCAGAAGGTGCCGCTGCTCTACGGCTCCTTCCCGCTGTATCGCACCCTGCAGACCGGCACCGAGGGCGCCGACGTGGCGATGCTGGAGAAGAACCTCCGCGCCCTCGGCTACGACGGCTTCACCATCGACGACGAGTACACCTCGGACACCGCCGACGCGGTGCGCGAGTGGCAGGACGACCTGGGCCGCGAGGAGACCGGCACGGTGTCGCCCGCGGACGCCGTCATGGCCACCGGCGCCCGGCGCGTCGCCACGCAGGAGACCGTCCCCGGCGCCTCGCTGAGCGGCGCCGTGCTGTCCTGGACCGACACCGAACGGATCATCAGCGTCGACCTGGACGTCGCCTACGAGGACCTGGTCGAGGAGGGCACCGGGGCCACGGTGACGCTCCCCGACGACAGCACGGTCCAGGCCGAGGTGACGGACATCGGCACCCCGACCTCCACCAGCGCCGACGACTCCGGCGCCGGCGACGGCGGCAGCAGTTCCGGCGGTTCCGGCGACTCGGGCGGCGAGGACCCGACCCTGCCCGTGGAACTGACCGTCAAGGACCCCAAGGGCCTGGGCCGTTACCAGGCCGCCGCCGTCGAGGTCACCCTCAAGGCCGACAGCCGCAAGGATGTGCTCGCCGTGCCCGTCGACGCGCTGATGGCCCGTCAGGGCGGCGGCTACGCCCTGGAGGTCGTCACTGAGACCGGCACCGAACTGCGCCCCGTCGAACTGGGCATGTTCGCGGACGGCATGGTCGAGGTGTCCGGCACCGGCATCGAGGAGGGCACGGTCGTGGGGGTACCCAAGTGACCGTACCCAACCCCGTCGGCCGCCCCCTGGTCGAACTGGCCGGGGTGTCCAAGGCGTACGGCGACGTCGTCGCCCTGCGCGACGCGGACCTCGTAGTCCGGCGCGGTGAACTCCTCGCGATCGTCGGCCCGTCCGGCTCGGGGAAGTCCACCATGCTCAACATCATGGGCACCCTGGACCGGCCGACGGCCGGCTTGGTGCGCATCGACGGGCACGACGTGTCCCGCCTCAGCGACCGCGAGCTGTCCGCGCTGCGTGCCGGCACCATCGGGTTCGTATTCCAGCAGTTCCATCTCGCCCCCGGGGTGCCGGCGCTGGACAGCGTGGCCGACGGGCTCCTCTACAGCGGACGGCCGCGCGGTGAGCGGCGGCGTCTGGCCGAGCGGGCGCTGCGCCGGGTCGGCCTCGGCCACCGTCTCCAGCACGAACCGCACCAGCTCTCCGGAGGCGAGAAGCAGCGCGTGGCGATCGCGCGCGCGGTACTCGGCGACCCGCCGCTGCTGCTGGCCGACGAGCCGACCGGCGCCCTGGACTCACGCTCCGGGACGGTGGTGCTCGAACTGCTCCACGAACTGCACGAGTCCGGTACGGCGGTGGTGGTCATCACCCACGACCGGGACATCGCCGCCTCCCTGCCCCGGGAGGTGCGGGTCAAGGACGGCCGCCTCGAGCACGACTCCGCCGCCCGCGAGGCGACGTCCATGTCCCTCGTTCCCCAGGAGGCCGTGGGATGAGTGCGATGAGCGCCACCAAGCCGCCGACCGCACCGGAGGGCACCCCATCGCCCAAGCGGCCCAAACCCGCACGCATGCCCCCGGCCGATGTGCTGAGAGTGGGTGGTTCAGGGCTGCGTTCGCGTCCGATGAGGGTGTTCCTCTCGGCGCTGGGCATCGCTATCGGCATCGCCGCCATGGTCGGTGTGGTGGGCATCTCCACCTCCTCCACCGAGGACCTGAACCGCCGGCTCTCGGCCCTGGGCACCAACCTGCTGACGATCACACCCGGCACGTCCTTCAGCGGCGAGGGGGCCCATCTGCCCGCCGAGTCGGTCGGGATGATCGGCAACATCGCGGAGATCGAGTCGGTGTCGGCGATCGGCCGCACGGACGCCAAGGTCTACCGCAATGACCATGTGCCCGAGCAGGAGACCGGCGGCCTCACCGTCGACGCCGCCCGCACGGACCTGCCGAAGTCCGTCGGCGCCGAGGTCGTGGCGGGCAGCTGGCTGAACGCGGCCCACAGCCGCTACCCGGCGGTCGTCCTCGGCGCCAAGGCGGCCGAACAGCTCGGCGTCGACCGAGTGGGCGCCGACGTGAAGGTGTGGCTCGGCGGACGCTGGTTCACCGTCGTCGGCCTGCTCGCCCCCAACGAACTCGTGCCCACCCTGGACTCGGCGGCACTGGTGGGCTGGCCGGTCGCGGAACGGCTGCTGGATTTCGACGGCTACCCCACCAGCATCTATACCCGCGCCGAGGAGTCGTCCGTCAGCGACGTCCAGTCGATCCTGGGCGCCACCGCCAACCCGGAGATGCCCAGCGAGGTCGAGGTCTCCCGGCCGTCCGACGCTCTGGCCGCCAAGCAGGCCACGGACGACGCCCTCAGCGGCCTACTGCTCGGACTAGGCGGTGTCGCCCTGCTCGTGGGCGGGGTCGGTGTGGCCAACACCATGGTCATTTCCGTGCTGGAGCGCCGCTCCGAGATCGGCCTGCGCCGCTCCCTGGGCGCCACCCGCGGCCAGATCCGCACGCAGTTCCTGGCCGAGGCGCTGCTGCTGTCCGCGCTCGGCGGCCTCGGCGGCGTGGTCCTGGGCATCGGCGTCACGACAGGGTACGCCGCCTACCAGGGCTGGCCGACCGTCGTCCCGGCCTGGGCGATGGCCGGCGGCGTCGGCGCCACCTTGGTGATCGGCGGCCTGGCCGGCTTCTATCCGGCTGTACGGGCGGCCCGTCTCCCACCGACCGAGGCACTGGCCACCACCTGAATCCGCGGTGCCCCCACGGCGGCCTTCCCCCGTCCCGTGGGGGCACCGCCTCTCGGCCGCACGTCAGCCGGGCGTTGCGCGGCCGGGCCGCGGGTGGACGGCCCTGCTTCCCTGCCTCGCAGCTCCTTCCGGACTGCTCATCAAGCAGCGGCCTGACGGCGGCTTTTCCGAGATCGCCGACGCGGCCACGCGGCTGTCCGACGCCACCGCGCCGCGTCGTCGAGCTGCGCCACTTGATGGTCCGGCGAGGTGATGCCGAGGGCGCCCAGGCTCCAGGCCGCCCATGCCGCCCAGATCGGCTCGTCCGGGTCGTTGAAGGCGCGCATCGCCTGGTCGAAGCAGTCCCGGGCGCGCTGCGCTTCCGGACGATCCCGCGATCCACACCGAACCCAGGGGCCCTCACCCAGTTCAAGGAAGACTCAAGGCTCTGGCGCCCGTCACCAACGTCTCGGGACAGGCGGCTGGGACCGGGGTCAGTCGGCCGGCCCCACCGTGCCGCCGGCGGACCTGCGCTGGGCGATGTGCGCCGCGAAGGCCGCCCTGTCGTTGCTGCGTGGGAAGGGCTCGTCGGGGACCGGTACCCCGAGGAACTCGCACAGCGGCTCCCAGCCCTGGGCGACCTCGAAGACGAGCAGCCGGGCGGGGTCGAGTTCCTCCTTGACCGCGGTGTTGTGCCGCTCGAAGACCTGCAGGGCGTGCTGCTTGTCGGCGAACCGGCCGTCGAAGACGCCGTTCCAGACGACGTCGAGCGACATCTGGCGCACCTGGGCGAACAGCGGGTCGGCGTCGTCGGGCAGCGGGGCCACAGCGGCGGCGTAGATGCTGCTCTCGGCGCTGGCGTACCAGGCGTCCGGGGCGCGTTCGGTGAGGATCACCTTCGCCTCCGGGACGGCCGCGGTGATCTGCCGCCAGAAGGCGGCGCCTGGCCAGTCGGCACTCGACCGGTAGCCCGTGTAGGCCTGCGCCCAGTCGACGGGCTCGCCGCGGGCGGCGGCCTGCCACAGCGCAATGGAGTCCGGGTCCTCGAACAGGCCCAGCATGTGGTGGCAGGGGCCGAAGCCGAGCATTTCCAGAGCGGTTTTGAGCGACAGGGTTCCGGTGCGACCGAAGCCGGCGCCGAAGATTTCCAGCATGGGTCCCTCTCATGTCGTAGGGATGTGCCATGTCGTAGGGGTGGTCCGGAGGGCTACGCGCCGCGCAGCAGCACCGCCCAGATCGTGGCCCCGGGGCCGAAGGCCAGGACGACACCGTGCTCCGCGGGGCCCAGGGGCCGGGTCGACTGGAGCCGGCGGAGTACCCCGAGCACGGCCGGGGCCGCGGTGTTGCCGTACTCGCGCATCACGGCGCGCGCCACGGCCATGGAGTCCTCGGGCAGACCGATCGCTTCCTCGACCCGGTCGAGGATGCGCCTGCCGCCGGGGTGCACCGCCCACCAGGTCACGTCGTCCCAGGCGAGGCCGTTCCTCGCTAGCAGCGCCTTCGCCGGGAGGCCGACGGCGCCGGCCACGACGTCCGGCATGGTCGGGGCCAGCCGGATCCACAGTCCCTGGTTGCCGAGATGCACCTGCAGGTCCTCGGCGTGCGCCGGGACGGTCAGCTGCTCGGCGTCGATCACCCGCGCCCCTGGCGCGCCCGGCTCGTCGGGCCGCAGCACGGCCGCGGCCGCGCCGTCGCCGAAGAGTGTCAGCACCACGGCCGCCTCCTTGTCGTACGGCGGTGGCTGCAGGTGCGGCGAGAACAGGTCCACGGCCAGCAGTACGGCGGGGCGGCGCCGGGCCGCGACCCAGTGCGCGCAGGCGGTCAGAGTCGGCAGGGCCGCGTAGCAGCCCATCGGGCCGAGGGAGAGGATCTCGACGTTCTCGCGCATGCCGAGCGCCGGCGCGAGGGCGTCGAGCCCTGGGGCGGAGTGGGTCGTGGTGGTGACGGTGGCCAGGAGTCCGACATCCTGCGGGCGCAGTTCGGCCTGGTCGAGCACCTCCAGCACCGCTTCTCGGCCCAGCCGCGTGGCCTCGGCGAGGCTGCGGTCCATACGCTGCCGGGTGGGCCACCGCCGCGGGTCCTCGACCAGCACGTTGACCGCCATGCCCTTGGTGGTGATGGCGGAGTTGCCCACCACCTTCGCGACGGCGTCGCCACCGGCGTCGGCGGCGACGTGATCCGCCAGCTCCGCCATCTTCATCAGCGGCGGGGTCCTGAAGACGAGGTCTGTGATTCGCGCGTGCGTCATGGTTGCCATCCGCTCAGTTCCCGTCGGACGAGGCGGCGCCGACGGGCGTGACGGGCGAGCTGTCGATGACTTTGCCGCGTTCGTCAAGCGCCTGTACCTGCAGCCGGTCGGCGTCACGGGCGGTGGCCGGGAGGGTGATCGGCGTGTCGAACCCGTCCCAGGCCGCGGTCCCGACCGGCTTCAGGTCGCCCTCCGCCCCGGCGGCGAGCAGTCGCCAACGGGCCACGTTCGAGGCGCCGTTCCAGTTGGCCCGGACCACGCCTTCGTCGGCCTGCTCGACGAGGAGTCGGGGGTCGGTCAGGGGCCGGCCCTCCCAGGCGAGCCGGTAGGCGCGGTAGCTGCTGGTGGAGCGGGGGAACGTGGCGTCGAACAGCAGCCGGCCGTCGCGCGAGAACTCCGACATGCGGCCCGGCGAGGACACGCCCCAGCTCACGAACGTGTTGCCGTTGTCCAGTTGTTGGCTGCCCCCCTCCATGGTGCCGGACACCAGCTCCGGGTGGACCTGCTGGCGCACCAGCTCGGCCGTGCCGCGTTCGGGGTCGGCCTTGATCCACGCCACCCGCGATTCGTAGCCCTCCAGGCCGCGCCGCGTCGCGTTGTCGAAGAGGCGGTAGGTGTTGCGGCCGACCGCCCGGACGTCGTGCTGCCAGCTGAAGCGCACCCCCACCCCGAGCCGGAAGTCGCTGTTGCGACCGCCCAGGCGCCAGATGATCTCGCCCGTCCGCCGGTCCACCTTGTAGATCGTGCTGGCGCCGTTGCCGGAGATGAGCAGGTTCCCGTCGGTGTCGACGTCGACGGAGTTCACATGCAGGTAGTCGTACGCCATGTTCTTGTCGGGGGAAGGCCGTATGTCGGAGTGGGTGAGCGGAACGTGCTCCAGAGCGCTCCAGTTCATCACCTTCTTGCCGGTAGCGATGTCGATCTCCTGCACAACGTTGTCGACCACCGTGCCGTTCGCGGGTCCGCCCAGCTCGCTCAGGTCGTACGGCTTCGGCTGATAGCTGATGATCAGCGCGGTGCCACGCTCGGTCAGAAGGAACTCGTGAAGGTCCATCACCTCGCCTGGATCAGGCGTCTGCACCGTCGCGATGATCTCGTAGTTCTCGTTGGCGATATAGCCGGTTCCGCTGCCTATGCCGGTGTTCGTGGACTTGCCTTCCCACCATGTCAGGACCTTTTCGCCGCGGTATTCCTGTACGCGGAAGTCGGTGGCGAAGTAGCCGTCCGGCACCTCGCGGAACCAGATGGGGCGGCCGCGGTCATCCATGATATGCGGACCTCGGGCGTAGTTCGGCTCCGGGCTCTGCGCCGTGACGAACAGCTCTCCCTGCGCCCGTCCGGGACGGCGGACCAGCACGTCGGCCGGGGGCGGTTCCACCACCGTCGTTCCGGCGACGTCTCCCGGCTGCAGCACGGAGCCGGTGCCGGCGGATCCGGCGTGGACGGGGAATCGGGCTGTGATGGGGGAGGCCGCCGCTGCGACCGTGTCCGTGCCGGAGGTGTGCGACGCGACCGCCAGCACGGCGGTCACGGCCAACGCGGTCAAGGTGCGTAAGTGATGGGTCATCCGCTTCATTTCCTGTCGAAGGAGGTGGTGGACGGTGTGCGGAGATTTCCCGATGGGCGCTGGTACGTTGCCGAGGCCGCGTGAGCCGTCGTCGTGTCTCACCACTTCTCGAAATCGGCAGTCCGGCAAGATCGCTGTACCGGACAAACGTTGTATCGACACTGCGGTCACCGCACGGTCACGAACCCGGTAGCCGCCGGCCGACAACTTCCGGCACAGACGTCGTCACAGCACCCTCGTCCGCCACCCCTGGTGCGCTCCGGCCGGACCGCGCTCCGTGCGGAGCGCCGCCCGAAGGGTCATCGTCACGGCCGCTTCGGTCCACGACTTCACTCGCGGGTGGATCACCCGGCTCGGGGTCTACCGCCTCACCGGAACCGTACGCAGGGCGACGGCGCACGCCAGCTGGTGAACGATGTCGGAAAGCCATGTGCGGGAGAACTGCACCTGGACGCGAAAGCGCGAGGGGACAAGAGCATGCCAGGGAAGCGGTGGCCGGCCGGAGGTGTCCAGGCCGATGTGCCGCAAGACCCGCGCGATATGGCCAAGGCTGAACTGCTTCAAGCCCAGTCTCCAGTGGTGAAAGTGCGCACCCGGACGTACCACGAAGACGTACCACGGGATCGCCTACGGGGCATGCGTAATGCAGAGCGCCGAAGCGGTGCTGGACGTCATCCGCAAGCGTGGTGAAAGGGATTGCCTCTGGAGAGGCTTTACCGACAACTGTTCAATCCTCAGCTGTACTTGATGACCTACGGGCGCATCTACGCCAACACGGGTGCGACAGGCGTAGTCGATTCCGTTGGCGGCGGTCACCTTCCTGGTCGGCGCCTGTGCGTAGTTCAGCACCGTCGGCTCTGTCCCATCCATCGGATCCACCTCGCACTGAAGCGTGCGTCCGTCACCGGTCGACAGCGGGGGACTCCCCGTGCGGTCCGGAACTGAGCTGTACCAGTTCTTGCGGACAGCCATCAGCTCCTGCAGCCGCCACTCGTAGCGCGGGTGGAGAGCCTCCTGCCCTGCCTTCTCCTGCGGGTTGTTGTCGGCGGGGACCGCGGTCATCACTCTCTGGGTAGCTCGGGTCGGGCATGCGCGATCATGATCGGAATGGAGCTCGTTTCCTTGGCATCGTTGATCTGGTCGAAGCCCCGTCCGTGGCGGTCGTGGTCGACGTCATGCGTGCTTTCACCGTGGCTGCCTGGGCCTTTGCCCAGGGGGCGGAAAAGATCGTTCTTGCTGAGTCGTTGGACGAAGCCCTGGCGCTCAAGGCTCGCCACCCGGATTGGGTGGCGCTCAAAGACGGTCCGCCCGCGCCCGGGTTCGACACCGTCAACTCGCCGGGCCTGCTGCGGTCTGTTGACCTCGGCGGACGGACCGTTGTGCAGAAAACCACGGCAGGGACAGTCGGCGCCCTTGCGGTCAAGGAGGCGCCGCTGGTGCTGTGCGCCAGCTTCGTGGTGGCGGAGGCAACGGCTCAGCTCTTGCGGACACGCAAGAGTGACAGTGTCACGTTCGTGGTCACTGGCGACGATGGGCAGGCCGATGAAGATCTGGCGTGTGCTCAGTACATCGCTCGGAGGGCCACCGAGGCTGGGACGGATGCTGCTGAGTTCCTCCGCCGCGCTGCCGAGTCGCGCGCCGCCGCCGAACTGGCGGAGGGCGTGCGGCAAGGAGTCCATCCCGATGACGTTGCACTCTGTCTTGAGGTCGACCGGTTCCCCTTTGCCATGGTGGCGACCTTGGAAGGCTCGCTCATGGTCCTGCGTCCGTGCGCCATGCCTTCGCTCACCGACGACGCCTCGCTCTGATCGCTGGTGAGGTCCAACTCTCACCATGCGAGAGCCAGCCGCATCCTGGCGCCGGCGCCCACGTCACCCTCGCCGTCCGCAACGAGAAGGCCGGACGCGAGGCGGCCGACGAGATCACCGCCAAGACGGGCAACGGCGACGTGCACGTCGCCTCCCTCGAACTCGCCGACCGGGCCTCGGTAGCCGCGTTCGTCGACGCCTGGGACGGACCGCTGGACATCCTGGTCAACAACGCCGGCGTGATGAACCTGCCGACGCTGCAGCTCAGTTCCGAGGGGTGGGAACTGCAGTTCGCCACCAACCACCTCGGGCACTTCGCCCTGACCGCCGGCCTGCACGACGCCCTCGCCGCCGCAGGAGGCGCCCCTGTCGTCTCGGTCGGCTCGGGCGGTCACCACGCCTCGCCGGTGGTGTTCGACGACATTAACTTCGAGCGCCGGCCCTACGACGGGTGGTCGGCCTACGGACAGTCGAAGACCGCGAACATCCTCATGGCGCTCGAGGCCGGCCGACGCTGGGCCAACGACGGCATCCTGGTCAACTCGCTGCACCCGGGAAGCATCCGCACCAACCTTCACCGGCACATCGAAATGACCCCCGAGATCCAGGCCGTGTTCGACGCCGCCGACTGGAAGACCGACGAGCAGGGGGCGGCCACCTCCGTCCTGCTCGCTGCTTCACCCGTCATCGACGGCATTTCTGGTCGCTACTTCGAGGACTGCAACGAGGCCGTGGTCAGCCAGTCCCCCGACAAGGGGGTCGCTCCTCACGCCCTCGATGAAGACGCCGCCGCTCGCCTGTGGGATCTGTCCCTCCAGGCGACCCGCGTCTGATTCCGGCAGGTCATCGAAGAGACCGCGCACCCCAGGGCCTCGATCGGCGAGGCCCTGGGCTTGAAAAGGAGCTGAAGGTTTTGCACGCACGGCGATTCACCGCTTCGGAAGGGTCGGCCTGGCGCGAGGCCCCGGACCCGCATACGGCAGATCAGCAGGTCGTCGTCGATGTCACGGCGGCGGGCCTGTGCCATACCGATGTCAGCCACATCCGGAGCGGCGGAGCCCACCTGCCGTTCACTCCGATGACCCTGGGCCACGAGATCTGCGGCACCATCAGCGCACCCGGGCCCCGGGCCGAAAGCGGGGAGCTTGCAGGGCCGGCCGGGCCGGGATCCGGGCGTGATGGTGGATACGCCGAGCGGGTGCTGGCCTTCGCCGACGAGCTGGTCACGGTGCCGGACGGGGTGGACGACCTCGCGGCTGCGGTGGCCACGGAGCCGGGGTGACTTCCTACCGTGCCGTCCTCGCTCAGGGGCGCGGGGGCCCGGCGTGAGAGTCGGCGTCATCGGCCTCGGCGGCTCGGCATGATCGGAGCGCGTATCGCCACCATCAGCGGCGCCGACGTCCGGGCCGCGGACGTCAAGGAATCACCCGGACTCAACCGGTCGTCGCAGCAGAGCCAGGCCGGTGATGCTCTCGCCGCCGTCGGCGAGCATGACTGCCAGATCGGTCGCGACCCGGCCCGGGTCGTGCCCGGTGCCGCGGGGCCGAAGCCGGCGCAGCGCGTCACTGAAGACGCCGGTCAGGCCGGTGGCATCTGCGACATCGGCCAGCAGGCGGGATCCGGCGTGGTTGACCACCCCGCGACCGTCGGCCGAGACAACGAGCCTGCGGCGTGATCCGGTGGTGTGCATGCAGAAAGTGCCTCCCTGCTGTGACGACAGAGACCTTCGACAAGCCTCGTCTTCCCAGTTCAGAAGGCACTTTCGCTTCCCGATCACATCCGGACAGCATGCTGGCGGAGTCTCGATCGGCGTGGTCGGCCTGCGCTGCAGGTGATACAGATATCGCCCATGCGGGAGCTCCCTTCCAGCGCTCGGGACGGACAAATGCCGTCCTGACCGCGTAGGGGGCACGGCTCAGGAGTGGGCGAGCGCCCAGTCGAGGGCGTAGTCGGCGATCTCCTGCCAGCCGTCCTGGACGGCCATCAGGTGGGAGCGGCCGGGAAACACCTTGACCTCGGTCGTGGTGCCCTCCGCCTTGTAGTGCTTGGCGTTGGACAGCTGGACCTTAGGCGGCATGAGGTGGTCGTCCTCGCCGGAGAGGAACAGGAGGGGCGCCCGGCCGGCGTTGTGGAAGTCCACGTAGGTGTCAGTGTGGCCGGGGTGAAGGTTGGCCAGCGCGCTGCTCCATACGATGTTGCCTGGTGCGGGGATGTGGTAGCGCTCGTATGTGGCGCGGGCCTGGTTCTCGGGAAACGTGTTCGCAAAGGCGTAGCGCCATTGGTCGAAGTCCAGTCCGACGGCGCGGTGCCGGTTGGCCGGGTTCTTCAGGACGGGGAAGAGGGACCGGACCTGGGACAGCGGTACGACCGGCACGCCCTCGACGGGGGCGGAGTTGATCGCCACTCCGGCGGCGCCGAGGCCGCGATCCAGGAGGATCTGGGTGAAAGCGCCGCCGGCGGAGTGCCCCATCACTATGGGGGGCCGGTTCAGCCCCGTGATCAGCTTCTCAAGGCTGGAGATGATCGCCGGAACGGTCACAGTCTCGATCGGGGTCGGGTCGGCGTTGAGGGAGACGACCTCCGCCTCGAATCCGGGGTACGGCGGCGCTATGACACGGAAGCCCTTGTTCTCGTAGTGGGCGATCCAGTCCTCCCAGGCCCGCGGCGTCACCCAAAAGCCGTGGACGAGGACGATGGTGTCGGGTTGCATCAGTGTGCTCCTTAGCAGGGGGGCCGATGGCCGGTCATGATCTGTCGAAGGACGAGGCGAGGCGCGACTTCATCGCCGGATGCGACGGGGTGCGACGGCCGGGATGTCGTCGTCCACGGTCGGGATGACGTACCAGAACGGCGGCTCTTCCGCACTGCCCCACCGCTGAGGCCGGTTACCCCCTCGACTCTGCCGAGGCGTTGGGCGACGGCCGTTGGCCGAAGCCCAGAAGAGGACAGGCCGACGACGGACACGTCGCCGGCCTTCGCCGGTTGGATGCAGTCGTCGACTCCCGTACCGCCCAGGCCGGTTCGACTCGGCCGTAAGCCGACGTGACAGCGCCAAGCCTGATTCTTTTGCCGCGTTCACCACGAGTCTCCACCGCCCCTCTGTCCCGGCGTCCCGATCTCCGACTTCTAGACCGAGAGGTCCCGGAAAATGTGACACTCGGCAAAGAAAATTGCCTCACCGGCAAGCAACAGCAACAGGGACCCTGCATCTCGATCAGCTCGGCCTTGAACGTTCCGTTCAGCGCCTCGGCGAGCCTTTCCCTTGGACACCTGCGGCGCGAAAGGAAGGCGTCGGTGAGGAAGACCTCGTGACACATTCCCTCGGCCAGGTCCAACAACGGCAACTGGGCGCCCGGGGGCGGGCATTCGTGCCGCACGGTGGTCCGGGTGCCGTCCGGGTGCCGTCCGGGTGGCCGTCCAGGCCGACCATGCCGGTCGGCTCGGCGACCTGCGCACCGTGACGCAAGGAGCCGCCCTGTTCCAGCGCGGGGTACCAGACCTGCTCGAGCAGGGCCCGGATCGCACGGCGGACCAGCTCGGTGACGGGGTGTCCGACGGAAAAGCAGGCGCGCATCCCGGGCGAGCGCAGGACATGTATGTGGTGCAGGAACGCTTTCGTGCCTCCGGCGCTGTCGGTGCGAGCCGATAGGCACTTCTCAGCTTCGCTGACCACCTGTCGGACAGTCCGCTTCATGAAAGCGCGAGGTTGTCATTGTGAAATCCCGTCGCAATATCGCCGCGATGCAGTGTGTCTTGTGGTGTGCGCGGCCGGAGGCCCCGGCTCTGATGGGTGAGCGCCTCGGGCTCAGTGGGTGGTGGCGAACGCCTGTTGCGTCCAGTCGGCGAAGCTGGTCCAGGCGATTTCCGGATGAGCCGTATGCAGAGCTGGGATGTCGACGCGGTATCCAGGTCCGTTGAGGAACGCCCACATCGCGTGCATGTCGGGGTTGCCGATCGCCTCCAGCGGTACGTACTCGTGCCGGACTGCCCGCCCCAAGGACGCGCTCAGTGCGGCTGCCATCTGGGCGGGGGTGGGGGCATCGCTGGCCAGCTCGATACGCTGCCCCAGGTAGGGGGCGGGGTTGAGCAGCACCCCGGCCGCAAACGCGCCATGGTCGGTGCGGGCAAGCTGCTGCAACGGCCTGTCGGAGGGGAGCGGCAGGTCAAGCACCCCGCTGAGGATGCGTTCCGTTCCGCCGAGGGCGTTGTCGAAGAAGTACGTCGGCCCCAGGATCGTATGAGGCACATCGCCGGAGGCCAGTACGGCTTCGATGCGGGCCTTGCTGTCGAAATGCGGTACGCCGCTCTGCTGGTCAGCCCCGGCCACCGAGCTGAACACCAAATGAGGTACGCGCTTCTCGCCGGCGGCAGCCAGGATTGCCTGCCCCTGGGCCACCTCGGCATCCGCGCCGGCCTCGAAGGGCGTGGTGTAGGCGAAGACTCCCGCGACCCCGTCCATCGCTGCGGCGAGGGATCCGCGATCACTCAAGGAACCCGCCACAACGTCGACGCCCTGATTGGCCAGTTGGCGCGCAGCCTTGTGCTCGGGATTCCGTACCATCGCCCGCACCTCGGCGCCGCGACCCAACAGCGCGTCGGTCACGGCCTTACCCTGTCCGCCGGTCGCGGCAAGTACCAGAATCGGCCCATCAACCATCGAAGAACTCCCTCGATTTGGGTACACAGAAATGAACTGTCAGCGGCGCCACCAACCGTATCCGCAGGTGGCAGCCGACAGGCGCAGCCTCGGCCGCAGTTTTGTATTTACGCGTCAGGGGTGTCGCCGCTCTCGGCCTGGTCGAAGAACTTCATCGCCATGAAGCCGTGGGCGTAGCTTCCGCCTGCGCGCAGCGCTGCCGCGACCATGACGGTCTCGGCCAGTTCCTGCTGGGTTGCGCCTGCGGCGTGTGCGGACTTGGTATGTGCCTCGATGCAGTACGGGCATTGGGTGGTCAGTGCCACGGCCACGGCCATCAGTTCGGTGTACTTCGGCGGAATGACCTTGTCACTGCCACGCATAACCTGTGCGTCCCAGGCCACGAATGCCTTGAAGGCCGCAGGGGCGCCGGCACGGATGTGCTTGGCGTACTGGTGGTCGGTGTGCTCGTGGTAGGACATGAGGCGCTCCTGTGCATTGAGCTCAGGGCTGTGGAACGCGTTCGCGTTCCACAGTCGGCTGGTGTGTGGGAGTGGGCGTGACCGGTCAGCGATGCGTGGACGGCGGGTCTCTGTGTTGCCGGAACGCACCATGTCCTTGCCGAATATGAAGGCAACTCCGACACGGCCGATGTGGGGGAAATACTCCAGGGATCGCCCACAGCGCCCCAGTGCCCGTTTCCATTGATCTGTCCGACGAAGTAGCCGTCGGCCTTGAGCGCGAGCCTGACCGATGCGGAGGGGAACGGCCTGAGTGAGGAAAGCCTGTCGAGTTGGTCGCGGCATCTGCCCGGCAGGCCGCCGAAGCACGAGGCGGGCGGTGGGAACTGCAGCGGCGACCATCGCGCACCTCAGTAGCGAGCGGAGGTTGGTTCCGCTCGTCAATGCGGGCCCAGTGGTCACGATGTGTCCTTGTGGATATGCGTCATGGGCCACCGCCGACTTGTACGGCGGGTGGCTGTTGCTGTCGTCAAGACATGACCGCCCACCCTGGCCGGGTGTGACATCCGTACTCGTGGACGAGGGAGGCCGTCAGAGCCTTGCGAGGCTCGCGGGCACGCCTGCCGTGAGCGCCCGGACCGGGCTGAGCGCGGTGCCGGGGGCACCATGGGGGACGGCATGTCAGATCCCGACCTCTCAGACCAGCGAGATGACCATCTCCTCCACGCCGTCCACGGCCTTCGCGGGCACAGCCGCTGCCGACTCGCCGGCCTCGTGCCCGGCCACGCTCTCCCTGGTCATCGATGCACCTTCCATGATCGGGAGTTGCGCCGAACGATTGGCTCCGGTCCGTGTCCGGCAGTAACACTCTGTGATGAATCGCGGGACGGGCCGGCGCCCCCCCCCCGTGCCGCTGGGAGTGACGATGTGAACGTGGGCACGCCATGCCGTTCGTCGTCTGAACCGCATCCGGACGGCTTCACCCGCTGGCATTACGGCCGGTGAGTGCAACTGCTCTGCGTCACCACGTGAGCTGGAGCCGAACGATGTGCACTGTCCGTCCTGACGGCGTCGCTGGCTGGCCTGCCCCTGTCACAAAGCCGGGTCTGATCTGGTCATGCATGCAACAAGAGGGGCAAATCGACATCTGAGCCTCAGGTCGCCGGCCCTCCCAGACACCCGAGGAGAGCACTCGATGACCATGACCAGCCTCGGCGCAGTGACACTCGGCAAGCAGTTGAACGCGTCTGACATATCCGACACGGCAATCGCGCTGCTCGATGAGCAGGGGATTGTCGCCGGGTGGACCCAGACCGCCGAACGGCTTGTCGGATACTCCGCCGGGGACGTCGTGGGACGGTCCGCCGCGCTCGTCCTGCCGGCCTTCGAGGAAGCCGCGACGACATCGGCCTTCGTCGAGCAGTGCCGTACCGAGAACGGCTGGCCGGGGGCCCAGGCGCTGCGCCACCGGGACGGCCGTGTACTCGACGTCGGTCTGCGGCTCACGATGCTGCGCGGTCAGGACGGAACAGCGCGATGGCTCGCGTCCATGACCGGCACCGGCCCGCTGTCCGAGGACGGGACGGACGGATCGGTGAGGGGGCCCCTCCTCGCCCGCGAGCCGATCGGTGTCGTCATTCGTGACCGGCAGCTGCGGTGCACCTTCGTCAACGACGTCGCTGAGAGCCACGACGGCCTTCCCGGTGCCCGGCGGCTCGGGCGTCGACATACCGATGTACGGCCCCGTCCCCATGCCGAGACACTGGAGGCGGTGATGCGGCAGGTCCTCCAGAACGGTGCGACCAAGATCCACGAGTACCGGACGTATCTGCCGACGAGCCAGGGCCCGGAGCACCAGTTCGCGGCTTCGTTCCAGTGCCTCCAGGGCGCCGACGGCGCAGCGCTGGGGGTGTGCGTCATCAGCGCCGACGTCACCGCGAACCGGCAGACGCGTGAGCGCCTCGCCGTCCTCGGCCAGGCCAGTGCGCGTCTGGGCAGCACGCTGGATGTGATGCAGGTCAGCCAGGAGCTGGCCGACGTCGCCGTACCGCTGGTCGCCGACTACGTCGCCGTGGACCTGGAGCAGTCGGTCTCGTTCGGGGAGGGGCCCCCGGTCCGCATCGGCGCGACGGGCAAGCGCCTCCCCGCTTTCCGGCGGGCAGGCCTGGCCTCGATCCGCCAGGGCGTCCCGGAGTCCCCCTGGGTGCGCGGTGAGCCGATCAACGTGCCTCCCACCTCACCCTTTACCGCCGCCCTGCATGCCGGGCAGTCTCGCCTGGAGCCGGTCCTGGACACCGCTTCGGGCACATGGGTCGACGAGGTACCGGCACTGGCGCACAGGGTCCGCGAGAGCGGCATGCACTCGATCATGGTCGTACCCATCCGTACACGGCGCGCCCTGCTGGGCATGGCGCTGTTCGTCCGCACAGAGGATCCCGTGCCGTTCCATGAGGCCGATCTGCTCCTGGCCGAAGAGCTCGTCAACCGGGCCGCGCAGTCGTTGGACAACGCCCGTCAGTACGCTCGCAAGCACACCGCCGCCCTCGCGCTGCAACGCAGTCTGCTGCCCCGCCGGCTGAGAGGCGGCACGGCGATCGAGGTGGCGTCGCGCTACCTGCCCGCGGACGTGGACCACTGCGTCGGCGGCGACTGGTTCGACGTGATCCCGCTGTCCGGCGCCCGGGTGGCGCTCGTCGTCGGCGACGTGGTCGGGCACGGCCTGCACGCCGCCGCGACCATGGGCAGGCTCCGCACCGCCGTCCACACCCTCGCCAGCATGGAACTGCCCCCCGACGAACTGCTGAGTCACCTCGACGACACGGTTCAACGACTGGCCGAGGAAGACTGCGATCTCCCGGACGAGATCTCCGCGGTGTCGGGCGCCACCTGTCTGTACGCCGTCTACGATCCCGCCACCCGCCGGTGCACCATGGCATCGGCCGGGCACCCCCCGCCCGCGATCATCGACCCGGAAGACCGGGTCACGTACCTCGACCTTCCCACCGGAGCCCCCCTGGGTGTCGGCCTGGGGGACCCGTTCGAGTCCGTGGAACTGGAACTGGCCGAAGGAAGCGTGCTCGCCCTCTACACCGACGGCCTGATCGAGACCCGCGGCCATGACATCGAAGAGGGAATGCGCCGACTGGGCAGCGCCCTCGCACAGCCGGGCCGATCCTTGGAAGAACGCTGCGACATCGCAACGCAGACCCTTCCTGACCAGGCGCCGTGCGACGACGTCACGCTCCTCCTCGTCCGGACCCGCTCCCTCAGCCCGAGCCGGGTGGCCTCCTGGACACTGCCCGCTGACCAGGACGCCGTCCGCAGCGCCCGCAACCTTGCAGCATGCCAACTGACGGAGTGGGGACTGGAAGGTCTTGAGAACGCCACAAAACTGATCGTCAGCGAACTCGCCACCAATGCCCTGCGCCACGGCACCGGCCAGATCGGGCTGCGGCTCGTCCGGCACCAAGTCCTGACCGTCGAAGTGTCCGACACCGAGGCCTTCGTCCCGCGGCCGCGTCGCCCCCGCCCCACGGACGAGAACGGCCGCAGCCTCTTCCTCGTCGCCAAGCTGTCCCGCAGATGGGGCTCCCGCTCGACGCCAGGCGGCAAGGTCGTCTGGGCCGAACTAGACCTCCCCCGCACCTCAGGCCCTGATCGGCGAGTACCTGAGGCGAGCCCACCGACTTCACGGGGCGGCTTCGCGGCGGCGTTGGACACGCCTTCGACGCACTTTGTGTCGCTGGCGCCCTCGGACGGACTTCGCCACAAGGCAGAGGGCTGAAAGGGTGATCGACGCTTTCACCCGTGGCTGAGCGTCGGAATCTCCGCCCACGCGGTCGGCGCGGCCTCAGCCTCGCTCAGTTCCAGGGCGAATGCGGTCGGACCGGATGATGCGCAAGCCCGTCCCGGTGCTGTGGATCTCGCCGCCGCAGGGCGGGCGGCCTCCGAAGCACGGCAAGGAGTTCCGCTTCGCCAAGCCGGAGACCTGGGACGGGCCGGACGCGGCCACGGTCCAGGTCACCGACCGCCTCATCGCCATCGATGAAATCCGAGGCGAACTCATCCAGGACCCGGCGCCGATACAAGGGCGTGTGCTCGCCGTACAGCCAGTCCGCCCACACCGCCCCGCCGGCGCGAACTCCCCCCAATCCTCCTCCGCCGGCTGCGCCCCCACACCAGGCACCCCCGCGGCCCTGGCCTCGGCTTACCTGACGTGGCTGTGGAAGGTCAGGATGCGCCGCAGCCGCTCCCTGGCCACCGCAGTCGACGAACCCGTCCGCCGCGCTGCCAGGCGCGCCCCGCGCACGAAGTCCGAGCCGGCTGACTCCACCGCGAGCACGGCGTACAGCTCCGGATCGCGGATGTCCGGACACCACCTGATACGGCGCCACCAAGCCGCGCCTGATGGCCTCCCACAGCTTCAGCTTGTACGCCACGGGTCGAAGACCGGCCTGTCGGCGTCGCACGCCGGCAGTGCTTCTCACCGGGCACACCCCATGGAGCTCCGCGCCATGTCTCCCTCGCCTCGCGACCTGCGGCGTCGCCCCTTGGGCGGATGACTCGGCATCCCCGACCCGCACTTGTTGCTTCGCGGTCAGACGCGAGGAGGTCGGATGAGAACCACGGTCGGACCTGAGCGGCCGTCCGAGCCGCACGCCGACCGCGGACGCTCAAAGGAGACTGGTGGCAGCTGACGGCGAACGGGCGGGGCGGCACCTTCGCCGCCCCGCCCTGCTGAGTGTGCCGGTCAGTCGACCGCCTGGGCCGCCTTCTCGATGATGTCGGTGACGGCGTCCGGGTGGGACACGCTCACCGCGTGGGAGGACTTGATCTCCTTGATCTGGGCATTGGCGCGCTTGGCCATGTAGACCTGAGCATCCCGGGGGATGATCTTGTCATTGGTGCCCACCAGGGCCCAGGTAGGGATGGTCTTCCAGGCAGGATCACCAGCAGGTTCGTTGAGGGCAGTGCCGGTCCCCGGACGCTGGGTGACCGCCATCAGCTCAGCGGTGTCCTCGGGGACATCCGCACCGAACACCTGGGGGAACTTGGCCTGGTCGATGTAGAGGTCGACGTCCTGGGAGCCGTCAGGCTTGGTGATCGGGATGGGCCGCAGAACATCGTTGATGACGCTGCCCGGGAACTTGCTCACCAGTTCATTGGAGTTCTCGCCCTTTTCGAGCAGGAAGCCGTCGGCGACCACCAGTGCCTTGACGTTGTCGGCGCCGTGGGCAGCATTGCTGATCACCGCTCCGCCGTAGGAGTGCCCGACGAGAACCACCGGCCCCTCGATGCTGTCCACCACGCTCCTGACGGAGGCGGCGTCGCTGCTCAGACTGCGCAGGTGGTTGGCCGCGGTCACCACCGGGTAGCCGTCCTCCTTCAGCCTCTTGATGACGCCGTTCCAGCTGGAGGAGTCGGCGAACGCGCCGTGCACGAGCACCACGGTCGGCTTGCCCTCTGAGGTGGTGCGCTCGGGGGTGGTGCTCTTGGCGGCGCTTGCCGAGCCAACCGTCGTGGCAAGGATGGCGGTGGCGACCGTCGCCGAGGCCATGAGCGCGAGAGGCGTGCGGGCACGCCGAATTCGCGAATGACGATGCATGAAAAGCCCTTTCGAGGCAGGGGTTTCGGTCATGTCCGTACAGGTGGACCTGACCGCATTGCGGCAGTTGGTTGCCGCAAGTCATGGAGAGGCAGACCGTGAGCGGCAAGCGGGAACACGTCCCGCCTTGCCGGGAGCGGGCTGCGGCCGAGGGTCGGCTCAGTGAATCGATCGGGTTCTACGGTCCCTGTGCGGGTTGGCAGAGTGCCGAGCGACCGCACTGACCGGCTTGTCCACAGTGCTTATCTGCCTGTGGGGTGGTGAAAAGTGGAGGAAGTGGATGATCGTTGTTCTGGGCTGCGAGGTCCACGCGCACGAGCGGCCGAGGTGGTGAACAGCTTCGTTGCTGCGGGTCCGTCAGGTGCCGCGGCTGGGCTGAGCAGCGCAGTACGTTCAGTTGCTGCGGAGGACGATGCGCAGGGTATGAATGGCCTGCTCCATCGCAGCAGTTGTGGCCTGCGTGGGCCGGAGGGGGTTGAGCATCATGAAGTCGTGCAGGATGCCGTTGTAGCGGATGCTCGTGGTGGGAACACCGGCCTGGGTCAGCTTGCGGGCGTAGGCCTCACCCTCGTCCCGCAGCACGTCGTTCTCGTCGACGATGACGAACGCGGGCGGCAGGCCCTCCAACTCCTCCAGGCTCGCCCGCAGCGGCGAGGCGGTGATCTCCGCCCGCTGGGCGGGATCGGTGGTGTAGCAGTCCCAGAACCAGGCCATGCCCTTCGCCGTGAGGAAGGGCCCGTCCGCGAACTCCCGGTAGCTCTCGGTGTCCTGGGCCGCGTCCGTGACGGGGTAGTACAGCGACTGGTGCACGAAGGTCACGTCGCCGCGCTGCTTGGCCATGATGGCCAGTGCCGCGGTCATGTTGCCGCCGACGGAATCGCCGGCCACCGCCAGACGTGAAGCGTCCAGACCTTCCTCGGCACCCTTCGCAGTGATCCATTGAGCAGTCGCGTACGCCTGCTCGATGGCGACCGGGTACTTGGCCTCCGGCGAACGGTCGTACTCGACGAACACGACGGCGGCATTCGCCCCGACGGCCAGCTCGCGCACCAGACGGTCATGAGTGCCGGCGTTACCGAGGACCCAGCCGCCGCCGTGCACGTAGAGGACGACCGGCAGGGTGCCCTCGACATCGACGGGCTTGACGATACGTACCTGCACATCGCCGACGTCGGCGGGCACCGTGATCCACTTCTCCTGCACATCCAGCTTCTGCACCGGCTCTGCCTGCAGGTCGTCCAGGACCTTGCGGGCACCCTCGGGGCCGAGCTCATACAGGAACGGCGGGTTGGCCGTCGCATCCGCAAGCTCCTGCGCCGCGGGCTCAAGAACGGGCTTGGTCATCACTGCGCTCCTTGGGTCAGTAGGCTCGCGCCTGCTTTTGCCCTTATGACAGACAACCTGCCCAAGGTGTGACATACGCCGAGGGGAGATGAGACAGGCCGGAGCCTCCATCAGACCCGGATCGCTTCATCTGGGCGAGGAAGGTCCGGTAAGGCTCGGGCAGAACAATGTCGTGCTCCGCTTCGAAGGCTCGCACCGCTTCCCGGCCCAGCGCGCCGGCGGAGCCCGGCAGGTGACAGCGCGGGCCAGGGCTGTCGGCGGTGGACCGGCACTCGAAGGTGGAGGGGCGTCCGGCTCCTCGCCGCGCCCGAAGTGCGGGCAACCGCCATTCTCGACGGACACCATGCGCCGAAGCCGGCCGCGTACGGCATCGACGATGCCGGCTTCGACCAAGGGCATTGTCAGTGGTGTTCCTCAGGCTGCCTGGCATGGCCCGTTTTCTGGAAGCGATGGGGGTGGGGAACTGCTGCCCGGCCTTCTCACCGCGCCGGCCGACGCACAGCAGGCCCGTAGCAGGAGGGCGCCTGGCGGCGTGTGCTTCAGTCCCGGCCTGTGGGCGGCCCTGTGCCCGGCGCCAGCGGGTCCGGCGGCCGTACGGGCGGTGGGCCCGCCGTGCCCTGGCGCAGGCGTTCGAAGACCAGGTCGAAGGTGAAACCTGCCGTGAAGCCGAGGGGGATGGTGAAGAACAGCAGGCGGCGTACGTCGAGGTCGTTCAGGAGCGCGGGCACGCTCAGCAGCTGCCAGGCGAAGTACAGCAGCACCGAGACCAGGCCCGCGCCCAGTCCGCGTACCGCCGCACGGCCCCACCGCGCGTCGTCCTCGAAGGAGTTGCGGATGATCGCCCCCACCGAGCGGCGCGCCGACATCGCCGTGATCAGCCTGCTGCCCGAGGCCCACCAGGCGCTGCGTCGGCACGTGGAAGCCCGGGGGCGCGCGTGGAGACCATACGGCACGGCACGGGATGCAGCTGGCTGCACGTCGGCATCGAGGCGGTCGGCCGCAGCAGCGGCTACGAACTGGTGGTGGCCGAGCCCTGCGGCGGGCCCGACGGTGTGGGCGGCGCCATCGCCGCCACGATCGAGGAATACCAGCCGGAGGCGGTGGTCTTCGTCGGCGTGTGCTGCGCCCTGGATGCGGACCTCGCCCGGGCGACGTCGTGATCTCCAGCCGGGTCCACGGCTACACGCACGACGAACTCGATCAGGCCTGCCTGCCCCGTCCCGACTGCAGCCACCTGGCGCACGAGGGGATATCGGCCCTGGGGGAGAGCATGCGCCCCAACCACGCCTCCTGGGCGGCGAAGGTGCACGAACGGCTGCCCGCCACGCCCTCCCGCAAGGGCGGCCCCGGCATCCGGGTGGGCGCCGTCGCCTCGGGCGACGCACCTGCCGGCGGCACCGGCGACCCGGCGCTGCGCCCGCTGCTCGCCGCCTGGCCCGAGCTGGCCGCGGTGGAACTCGACGGATCGAACGCGGCACGCGCCATCACCCAGGTCCGCCGCGCCGGGCGTACTCACGTGCCCGTCTCGCTGGTGTGCGGGGTAGCGGGCACAGCCAGTGCCGGGGTACGGGTGGGCTCCCTGCGGCCGGATGAAGACAAACCGTGGAAGGCGTACGCCGCCGACGCCGCCGCCACACTGATCGTCGAGGCGATCCGGCTGGCGTGGCCGACCCCGCCGAGGAGGGCCGGATGACGTTCCGTGGCCGCAGGAAAACCCGTTCCGCGACCGGGAGCTGGCAGCCCGCTCCGGCGAAGACCGACGGCGTGGAGGTCCCCGAGAGCCTGCACGCGCTGATCGAGGTCCTCGCGGAGCACGCGCACGACAACTGGGCGCGCCGGCGCCTGGCGGAGGGCTGGCGCCACGGCCCCCGCCGCAGCGACCGCAGACGCACCCACCCCCTGCTGGTCCCGTATGCCGACCTCACCCACGAGGAACAGCAGACGGACCGCCTGCTGGCCCTGGAAACGATCAAACTGATCCTGCTGTACGGCTACACGCTTGCAGAACCCGACGCGGACTGAACACATCATCCACGACGCCTGAGGACGTCGAAGCCCCGGTGGCTTCCTCACCGCCGTCTTCGCCGCTCACGAATGGCCTGGCGATCGGGAGCCCGGCGACGGCGACCGGGAACTCCTGTTGTCATGGGGCTGATGGTGAAGATGCGCGAGCAGACCCGTAGGGGGGCGGGGGTGTGGAGCGGGATAGCCGCGCAGCTGTTGGTGTTGGTGTTGGTGTTGGTGAACTGGATCGGCCAGTACAGGGATCCGGCTGCGTTCGCCTGGGCGGCCGTCCATGCGGTGCCACAGCGCTTTCACTCACCGAATGATGGAGAATTTACCTAAACCCTATTGACTCGCCACATATCTCGTGCATCGTTATTAATAGGCCACAACACCGAAAGAGTCACAAAGTCGGTGAGGACGTCTAGTCGGCGGAGTGACTTGGACAGGATGTGGCTCAGGCCCCCGGCAAGCCGGCGCGACACCGAGGCAACAGTGACGACTGAAGCTTCAGGACACGCGCAGCACTACCGGGGACTGTTTTGCCCTCGGAGTCTTCGCGCGGGCCTGGCCACGTGCGAAGGCTTTACCATGCCAAGCCCGTCCCGTGCGGCCGGATCGGTCACACTGCATCGATGTCGGGCTGGATCTCCACGGTGAAGGCCGCGTCCTCGGGGCCGTCGCCTTCCTCGCTCTTCCAGACGATCACGCGCACGTGCCTCTGTCCGGTGCCGCGCACCTCCCACTCGGTCACCAGGTCGGTGACGACGAGGGCGGCGACGTACTCGGCGGTTTCTTTGGGATCATCGGTGATGATGGTCCCCCGCCACCGCTCGGGATGGCCGCTGTAAGGGCGCCAGCCCTGCGAGCCGTGCGGCTCGTCGACCCGGTACATCCAGCCCTTCTCGGTGCCCATGGCACCGATCCTTCCACTCTCCTGGCCATACGGTCGTGGCGTCCCGAAGGATCTCATCGAGGAGCACGCCGTCACGCGCCCGTCGGCTGAGGCATCCGCGAAGGGAAACCGAGCCGGGCCCGCACCTACGGGCGCGTGGACTGCGCACCCTGCCCGCCAAAGGCGGGCGGGAACAGCAGCGGCACATGAACAGGTGCCGCATCCTGGGCTGTCCGATCCTTGCGGCACCGATGGGCTCGCTACGTTCCGCCCCGGGAACTTCAGCAGCAGACCGCGTGCTCCGCGAGGGCGCCGCCGGCATTCACCGGCCGCGCCCGCCATCGCACCGGAACATCTCTCGGCCTATGGACCTCCATCCCGTGCAGGCCACCACTCCGCGCTGAACGTCGGGTCTGGCACGAAATCGGCCGCCTGTCCTGCATCCGCACCAGGGCGTAGAACAGGCCGTTCAGGCCGGTGTGCTGGTGGGTGAGCTTGTTGCGCTTGAGCCCCGCCCCCTGGGCGAGGGACTTGATCGTCAGCCGGTCGTCAGAGCGCAGAGGAGTGCCGACCAGCAGACGGATCACCGCGTCGGTGAAGGCGCTTCCGGGGTCCCCGCGACGGCCTCGACGATGCCGTGAAGAGAACTGTGCGAGCTGCGCTCATCGGGCATGACGTCGACCGCGCTCGCGCGGACCCGCGGGCTTGGGCCGGGACGACCTTCCGGTCAGAGGCCGGCAGAGTCGTCCCGGTGGCTGGACCGGGTCCCGGCCACCGTGTTCAGGTGCGACTGCGAGTCGCGCTCGGCCGACAACGGTCCCGAGACGGTGAAGTAACGCCGACCGGCGACCAGCAGCTCCTCCGCCGGGAACTTTGTGATCACCTCACACCCTTCCGCGGTCACCACGAGCTCCTCCTCGATCCGGGCCGCGCCCCAGCCGTCCTTTGACGGCCAGTAGGTCTCCAGGGCGAACACCATGCCCTCTTCGAGCACCTCGGGGTGCTCGAAGGACACCAGTCTGGAGAACACAGGCTTCTCCCAGATCGACAGCCCGACACCATGGCCGTACTGAAGCGCGAAGGCCGCCTCCTCATCGGGGAACCCGAACTCCTGCGCCGTCGGCCACACCGACACGATGTCGGCCGTCGTGGCTCCGGGGCGGACCAGGCTGATCGCTTCGTCCATGTACTCACGGCACCGCGTGTAGGCGTCGCGTTGAGCGGAAGAGGCGCTGCCGACGGCGAAGGTGCGGTAGTAGCACGTGCGATAGCCGTTGTAGCTGTGGAGGATGTCGAAGAACGCCGGATCCCCGGGCCGCACGATGCGGTCCGAGAAGACGTGGGGGTGTGGTGCACACCGTTCCCCGGAGATCGCGTTGACGCCCTCGACGAACTCCGAGCCGAGGTCGTAGAGAGTCTTGGCCACCACACCCACGCACTCGTTCTCACGCACACCCGGCCGGAGGAACTCGTAGAGGTTCTCGTAGGCGGCGTCGACCATCGAGCACGCATGGGTGAGCAGGTGGATCTCGTCACGTGTCTTGATGCGTCGGGCCTCCAGGAAAACCTGCTGGCCGTCGACCACGGTGATGCCCGCGTTCTGCAGGGCCATCAGGACCGGGAGCTCGACGACGTCGACGCCGACCGGCTCCCCCAGGAGTCCGTAGAGCTCGAGTTCACGCTTGATCTTCTCGGCGACGGAGTCGGCCATCCCGACCAGGGGGTTGATGGCGCCGCGCAACGTCGAGATGCCGGCGCGAGCGCCGCTGGGGTTGCGGGCATCGGCCCCGTGGTGGGCTCCGTGCGGATCACCGTCCACGTGGGCGTTCGAATAGTCCAGCCACGGGTTGTACAGCTGGTGGTGCTTGGCGGCTGAACCGAAGTCCCAGACGATCGGCTCACCTCCCCTGACCAGCAGGGAGAACCGGATCATCTTGTCGATCGCCCAGGTCCCGATGTGGGTCGAGGTCATGTAGCGGATGTTGGCGAAGTCGAAGGCCAGGACCGCGCCGAGGTCGGACTGCTCCAACGACTTGCGGAGACTGGCCAGTCGCTCGTCGCGGAGCCTGTTCATGTCGACTCGGGTCTCCCAGTCGACCGTGTTCGGTCCAAACGTCGGAATCGCCATCACAAGTCCTTTGCCGGCGTGTAGTTGCGGGGATGGGAGCGGCACGCGCGCCGTGTGCACTCGGCATGGGCGCACGTTGTCAGGTGGTGCTGAAACAGGCAGGGGCGGGTGACGTCAACTTCCGCCGGGCCGCGGTTGTCGCGAGCCGCCTTCCTGCAGGGCTTCAGGGATGGGCAGGTTTATGTGCAGCGTCACTGAACGCTTGCTTCACGAACGTCACCTCCACAGTGGTGCCGGTCGGCGCTGCGCCCATGGCGGCCACCGTGTGATCCCGGCACACTTCAAGCGTGCAAGGGTGACCGTCCAGGCATCCGAGATAGAGCCCGGGTGCGGGACGCGCGAACCTGGACGAGATGAGCAACCGGCCTTCGTCGGCAACGACTGCCGGAAGGGTGAGGGAGGCTCCCAGCAGGTCAGCGGCCGATTCGACGTCGCCGTCGGAGACGAGCCGGCGGATGCGCGTGGAGGAGACCGGCTCACCGGCCGGGCCCCGCGTGACGAGAGGAACGACCTGGGTGCTCAGCTCGGGATACCGATCGAAGGTGGCTGCCGTCCCGGCGCCCCGGGCGCCGAACCGGAAACCCTGGCCGACGCTGACGAACTGCGCACCGAGCCGGTCGAGCACGACGCTTTCGACGAAGTCCTCAGCCGGGACTCGCGACCAGGCATGGTCGAACGGGACGATCACTACCTGTCGGATCCCCAGTGAGCCGAGCTTGTGGAGCTTCTGCCGGCGATCGCTCAACAGGCCCGGAACACGGTGCGGTTCGAGTACCTGCATCGGGTGAGGATCGAAGGTGAGCACGGTGTCGCACCCCTGAAGGACCTGACGGTGACCGAGGTGAACGCCGTCGAAGGTCCCTATCGCGACCTTGGTGCGCGAGCGGGCTCCACCAGCGAGGCTGCGACCACGGAGGCCCCGTCTTCCCTGGGGTGTCTCGAGGCTGAAAACCTCCATCACCATCCCTCCTTCGTCCTAGGGGGCAGGCTGGGCGCAAGCCAGTATGAGACTCGCACCGTTAGCAGTCGGGAAAGCGTGAGGCGGCCCGGCGCTCTCGTGTGAGTCCTGCGTTAACCGCGCTTGCCGAGGGCTCGGGGCTCGGTTCTTCTCTCGGAGAAGCACGGAGCCGCCGACTGCAGAAACGTCGGCGTGGTCACAGCAGGATCTGTAGCGGATGTTCAAGAACGTCCACGAACGCCTTCATCCACTCGGCCGCGGTGGCGCCGTCCACCGACCGGTGGTCGACGGCGAGCGTCAGTCGCAGAACGGACGCGACGGTGACCGCACCTTCCTCGACGACCGCCGCCTGCTGCACCGCGCCGACAGCCAGGATCGCGGCCTGTGGCGGGTTGATGATCGCTGCGAAGTCGTCGGTGCTGTACATGCCGAGGTTGGTGATCGTGATCGTGCCGCCCTCCAGTTCTTCCTGTCGCAGCCGGCGCTCCTTCGCACGGGCGATGAGGTCCTTCGTCGCCGTGGCAACGCCGCTCATCGACAGGGAGTCCACGTCGCGGACCACCGGGGTGACCAAACCGCCGTCGGTGGCGACGGCCACGGCGATGTCGACGCCCGAGAACTGCCGGAGCGAGGTGTCGTTCCACTGCACGTTCATGGCGGGAACGATCCCGTGCGTGGACGCGATCGCCTTGACGAGCAGGTCGTTGATCGACACCTTCACGCCCTGGCCGGCGTTGATCCGCCGCCGCAGCTCGAGCAACGCGTCGACGCGTGCGCCGGCGCGTAGATAGAAGTGCGGTGTGGTCTGCTTGCTCTCCGTCAGCCGACGGGCGATGGCCCGACGCATCCGCGTGACGGGCACGTCCACGAACCGTGGATCGACTGCCGAAGTCGCCGTCGTCCGGAAGTCTTCGCGCGGGTGGGCCGGCACCTCCTCCTGCGGCTCCGCCGACCTGGCGGCAGCCGCCTCGACGTCGGACCGCCGGATCCGTCCGTGCGGGCCGCTCCCGACCACGCCGTTCAGATCGACTTCGAGCCGGCGCGCCAGACGTCGCGCCAGCGGGCTCGCGAAGAGGCGTTCACCCTTGTCCTGTGCCGCCTCCGTGGGCGCCTGAGCGACCATGGCTGTCGGCGTCGCGCGCTCTTGAGGCGCCGACACCGAGGCGGAGGAAGCCGCCATGGGCACCGCTTCCGTTCCCAGTGAAGCCACCAGGGCGTCCACCGCGGACGCCGACTCGCCCGGCGCCCCCCAGATCGCGATCGGTGTACCCACCGCCACGGTCGAACCCGCATCCACCAGGAGGCGCAGGAGTACGCCGTCGCCCTCGGCCTCCACCTCGACCACGGCTTTCTCGGTCTCCACCGTGACGATCGGATCCCCCGCCGCGTAACGGGCGTTCAAGCCGACGTTCCAGGATTGCAGGATTGCCTCTTCGGTGTTGGCGGCGACCTCGGGCATGCGCAGGACCTCAGCCATCGTTCCGCTCCCCAGAGATCTCGCGGAGCTTGGCGACGACTTCCTCCGTCGAGGCGAACGCGGCACGCTCCAGCACTTTGCTGATACTCGGCGACGCCTCGCCACCGGTCACCCGCTCGATCGGGGCGTCGAGCCAGTCGAACAGCCGCCGCTGGATCTCGTCCGCGAGCCAGCCGCCGTAGGAGGTGCCGATGGCGCCCTGCTCGGCGATGAGCACGTTGTTGGTCTTCATCACCGATCGGGTGATCGTGTCCCAGTCCAGACTGGCCCGGTCCAGCCAGCGCAGGTCGATGACCTCGGCGTCCACGCCCGTCTGGTCGACGGCGGCCAGAACGGCCGGCGTCATCGCCAGATAGGTGAGGACGGTCAGGGCCGCTCCCTCGCGGCGTACGGCGGCCTTGCCGACGGGAAGGTAGTGATCGTAGTTCTCCGGCAGGCCCGGACCGGTCGAGTTGTACAGGTCCACGTGTTCGAGAACCACGACCGGGTCGTCGCAGGCCAAGGCCGTGTTCATCAGGCCGACGTAGTCGAACGGCGTCGACGGTGCGACTATGCGCCAGCCGGGTGCGGTCGCGAGGATGCCGGCCGGGTCCATCGAGTGTTGTGATCCGTAGCCGGTACCCATGGCGACCTTGCTGCGCAGGACGAACGGCACCTTGCCCTCACCTCCGAACATGTGGCGGGCCTTTCCGATCTGGTTGAACAGCTGGTCTGCCGCCACCCACATGAAGTCGGCGTACATGAACTCGACGATCGGGCGGAACCGGCCGTCCAGAGCCAGTCCGCCACCGAGGCCGGCGAACGCGTTCTCCGAAATCGGGGTCCCGATCACCCGGTCGGGGAACGCCTCGCTCAGACCCCGGGTGGCGCCGTTGGTTCCGCCGTTGAGCTTGTGCACGTCCTCGCCCATCACCACGACGCGAGGATCGCTGTCCAGGCGGCGTCCCATCACGCCGGCGACGGCGCCCAGGAACTTGACATCGGTCAGGTCGCCGGAGAAGTCCTCGGTGTCGGTGAACTCGATCCCGGCCAGCTCCGAGAGGTCGCCCCGGACGCCTTCGTCGACGAACGCCGGGTCAGGCCACTCCGAAGGCACGATGCGTCGCTCGCCCGGCTTGCCGCCCGGCCGCGGTTCCAGGAGGACGTCGCCGAGCTCGGACATCAGGGTCCTGGCGCGCTTGATCGTCTCCGCGATCGCCTTCTTGGTGAGGATTCTGCGGCGTACCAGGTGTCCCGCCATGGTGTCGATCGGGTCGCGGGCACGCCACTGCGCTTCCTCTTCCTTGGTGCGGTACCGGAACGCCGAGCCGGGGAAGGGGCCGTTCTGGTGGAAGTAGCGGTACACATCGGCTTCGATCATCGTCGGACCGTTGCCGTTGCGCATGTGTGCGAGGGCCTGCTGCGTCACGAGGTACACGGCCAGCGGATCCATGCCGTCGACCTTCCAGCTCCGGATGCCGAAGCCCGGGCCGCGGCCGGACAGCCGTGGTTCGGCGGTGACTTCGGACACGTGGGTGGAGACGGCGTACAGGTTGTTCTCGACGAAGAAGCACAAGGGCAGCGACCACGCCGCCGCGAGATTGAGGCTCTCCAGCGTGGATCCGATGTTGATCGCTCCGTCGCCGAAGAAGGTGAAGGTCACCGCGTCGGTGCCGGCCTTCTTGTGGGCCCAGGCGGATCCGGCCGCGAGCGGTACCCCGCCGCCGACGATCGCGTTGGTTCCGATGGCGCCGGCCTCGTGCCACTGCAGGTGCATGCTGCCGCCGCGACCGTGGCTGAAACCCCGGTCGAGTCCGCAGATTTCGCGCAGGCTGCGCAGGAGCACGGCCCGCACATCCTCCGGGAACGGCTTCGTCGGGTCGATGCCCTTGGGATGGAGGTGGGCCAGCACCTTGGCGAGGAACTGGTGATGGCCGCGGTGCGAGCCGTTCACGGTGTCCTGCGACGAAAGGGCGAAGCACGCACCGACCGCGCCGCCCTCCTGGCCGATGCTGGAATGCGCGGGGCCGTGGATGAGCCCGTCCGCGGCGAGCTCCAGGACGTACTCCTCAAAGGTCCGGATCAGCACCAACTGGCTGAACATGCCCGTCAGGAGGTCGGGGTCCGCGGCGTCCCAGTCGTCCTGGGTGACGACGGACTCCGACCATGCGGCCTTTGCTTGGAGTTGGTGTTCGGCAGGCATCGGGAGCCTCCTTCAGTCGACCGGAGTGCACCGACCCTGCCACAGGATTGGATCCAATAACAAGACTCCCCTCGACTTCTGGCGTCGACATGGCCACTATGGAGCTCGCTTTGGATCCAAAGGAGGAAGATCATGGCTCTACCCGGTCTCACCCGCCTTGACCACATCGGCTTCACGGTGCCGGACCTGGAGCAGGCGCACGCCTGGCTCGTGGACGTCCTGGGCTGTGAGTACCTGTATGCGATCGGCCCGTTGAGCTCGGCGGACGACTGGATGTCGGAGCATCTCGACGTGGACGCGCGCACGGTGCTGCGTCAACTGCGCTTCTACCGGTGCGGAGAGCAGGCCGTGTTCGAGGTCTTCGAGTATCAGACGGCTGAGCAGCGGACGGCTGTCCCGCGCAACAGCGACGTCGGCGGTCACCATGTCGCGCTCTACGTCGAGGACCTGGACGAGGCAGTGTCGTGGCTGAGGGCGAGGGGCGTTCCCGTACTGGGAGCCCCGACCGTGAGTGCCGGACCGTCCAAGGGGCAGCGGTGGGTCTACTTCCTCTCACCGTGGGGGATGTACTTTGAGCTGGTGTCCTATCCTGACGGCAAGGCCTACGACCACGACCCGTCGGCATTCCAGAGGTGACCGCACTTGAGTCCTGCGCACGCTCGTGATCCGCGCGGGTCGGACAGTGTCAGGAGCCAGCGCATCGCGGGCATCCTCCGTGACGAGATCCTCGCCGGCGATCTGACCCCCGGCACGTGGTTGCGCCAGGACGAACTCGCCGCGCGCCTCGGCGCGAGCCGCATCCCGGTCCGTGAAGCGCTGCGGATCCTGGAGTCGGAGGGCCTCACCGAGTCGTTCCCCAACCGGGGCGCGCGGGTTCCCGTGCTCAGTCTCGAGGACGTGAACACGTACTACCGGATGCGTGAGCGACTCGAGCCGCTGACTCTGACGGAGAGCCTCACCCGCCTCACCGACCAGCATCTCGCCCGCCTCGAGCGCATCCAGGACGAGATCGAGAACCAGAGCGACATCAACCGGTTCCTGCTGCTCGACCGTGACTTCCACATGACCAGCTATTCGGCTTGCCCCAGCGGCCACCTGCTGGCCATGACAGAGCGGCTCTGGAACTCCACCCAGCACTACCGCCGTGCGTTCATGGTCCTCGCCGATCCCGACCGGGCGACGATCGTCAACGCCGAACACCGGCTGATCCTCGACGCCGTGCGGCGCCGCGATCCTGAGGACTGCGAGCGGTACCTCACGGGGCACATCCGCCGGACCAGGGTCGAACTCACGGCCCATCCCGAGCTTTTCGTCGACAGCGACGACGCGAGCGGGAGGCCTGCGGTCTCCTGAGCGGACGCGCAGGAGACCGCCGGGACGGTTGAAACGGTCCGACCGGTCGAGCCATCGGCGGACCTGCTGGACCACGAGTTGACCGGGCAGCCGGTCCGGCACCGGATACCGCGACGACGGTCCCCGTCGTGCGCCTTCGGCACACGCAGCGGGACCGGCTCCCACCATGCGCCGTTGATCGGACCCTGTCGGCCGGCCGACTGAAATGTATCCAACTTGGTGCTAGCGCATGGTGTTTGTGCTGCAAGGGCACTAGTCCACGGTCAATGCGAAGCCTACGATGGATCCAATCGAGACTCATTGGTGCCCACGCCACGAGGAGAGCGCCGTGCCCATCGCCACCGTCAACCCCGCTACCGGTGAGCTCATCGAAGAGTTCACTCCACTCACGAAGGAACAGGTCGACCAGCGACTGACGCAAGCAGAGGCCGCGGCCGCGATGCTCCGGGCAACCGACTTCGGCACTCGCGCCCAGTGGATGCGGGCCGCCGCTGACCTGGTCGAGGCCGAGGCGGCCCACACGGCGCGAAGGCTCACGATCGAAATGGGCAAGCCGATCGCGCAGGCCCGCGCCGAGGTCCTCAAGTGCGCGCACGCAATGCGCTTCTACGCCGACAACGCCGAAAGCCTGCTGGCCGACCAGCCGCTCGCCGACCCGAGCACGGTCAAGGCCTCGGTTGCCTACACCTCCTACCAGCCTCTCGGCGTCGTTCTGGCCGTGATGCCGTGGAACTATCCGATGTGGCAGGTGATCCGCTTTGCCGCGCCTGCGCTGATGGCCGGCAACGTCGGCCTGCTCAAGCACGCGTCGAACGTGCCGCAGTCCGCGATGTACCTCGACAAGCTCTTCGAACGGGCGGGCTTCCCCGCCGGCTCGTTCCAGACGCTCCTCATCGGAGCAGCCGACGTCGAGGCGGTCCTGCGCGACCGGCGCGTCGCCGCCGCGACGCTGACGGGCTCCGAGCCGGCCGGGCGGTCGGTCGCCGCTGTCGCCGGCTCCGAGGTGAAGAAGGTCGTGCTGGAGCTGGGTGGGTCCGACCCGTTCATCGTGATGCCTTCCGCCGATGTCCGCGCCGCCGCCCGCACCGCCGTGACCGCTCGTACGATCAACAACGGCCAGACCTGCATCGCGGCCAAGCGGTTCATCGTCCACACGGAGGTGTACGAGGAGTTCGTCGAGGCCTTCGTCGCGGGCACAAAGGCGCTGACCATCGGCGACCCGCTCGACGAGGAAACCCAGATCGGGCCGATCGCCACGGAGTCCGGCCGGCGCGAGCTCGTCGAACTCGTCGACGACGCCGTCGCGAAGGGTGCCGTCCTGCGGTGCGGTGGGTCGGCGGTCGGTACCGAGGGGTGGTTCTTCGAGCCGGCGGTGCTGGAGGAGGTCACCGGCGAGATGCGGGTGTACCGGGAGGAGACGTTCGGCCCGCTGGCAGTGGTCCACCGGGTCGACGACATCGAGCAGGCGGCGGAGCTCGCCAACGACACGACCTTCGGTCTCAGTTCGTCGGTGTGGACCACTGACCCGGACGAGGAGCGGTTCCTGATCAACCGCCTCGCGGCCGGTGCCGTCTTCGTCAACGGCATGAGCGTCTCCTACCCCGAGCTGCCCTTCGGCGGCGTCAAGGACTCCGGCATCGGCCGCGAGCTCGCAGCGGAGGGCATCCGGGAGTTCTGCAACCTCAAGTCGATCTGGAAGAGCTGACGCGGACCTTCGGTTTCCTCGGACCGGGCGCGATGGGCGCGGGCGCCGCCCGTGGCTCCTCGCACCCGGTCCTGCTGACAGCGCCGGACGATGTGCCGCACCACGAGGTTGACTCGCGGTCTCCCCGAAGCGTCCTGATCCCGGATTGACGTGTTCATGTCCCGCGGGGCGGTGTCGGCCGCGACCGGACCCCTCCCGCAACGCCCCGGGCCGCCGTCCGGTCGCAACACAACTCCCAGGGAATCCCCACCCGTTCGAGAACGAGCTCAGGAGAACCCTATGACCGAAGCACCGCCCTCGGCCGCGCCGACGGCCGCCGCGTCCCCGGAAGCACCCTTTCCCCGCTGGTACCACTCCATCCCACGCGAGCACCGGCCAGCGTTCTGGGCCGGGTCCGCCGGATGGGGCCTGGACGCCTTCGACTTCATGACCCTGCCGCTGGCCCTCGGGTCCATCGCCGCGGCATTCGCGCTGACTTCCACCGAGTCGGGCATGATCGTGACCGTGACCGTGCTGGCCTCGGCGGTGGGCGGTGCCCTCGCGGGCATGCTGGCGGACCGGGTGGGACGGGTGCGGGTCCTGATGATCACCATCGCGACCTTCGCGGTCTTCACCGCACTGTCCGGCTTGTCCCAGAACTACGGTCAGATGCTGCTGTTCAAGGGGCTCCAAGGACTTGGATTCGGTGGCGAGTTCGCAGCCGGCGCGGTCCTGATCGCCGAGATCGCCCCCGCCCGGCATCGCGGCCGGATCATGGGATTCGTCGCCAGCTCCTACGCGGTCGGCTGGGCCCTGGCCGTCCTGGCCTATTCCGTCATCTTCAGCCACGCCGGCCCTGACGCCTGGCGCTATCTGTTCATCCTCGGCATCCTCCCCGCCTTCGCGCTGATCTTCATACGGCGCAACGTCAAGGACTCGGACGCCTCGAAGGAGAATCGCCGCCGGGCCAAGGAGGCGTCCGCCACAACGGTGTGGAGCGGATTCGCCGAACTGTTCCGCCGCGACCTACGGCGCACCACACTGCTGACCCTGCTGGTCGGGATCGGAGCGCAGGGCGGGTACTTCGCCGTCTTCACCTGGCTGCCGTCCTACCTGCACAAGGAGCGCGGTCTGACGGTCGTCGGGACCAGCGGCTACCTCTCGGTCATCATCGTCGGCTGCTTCCTCGGCTACACGACCGGCGGGTACCTGCACGACTGGATCGGCCGCCGGAAGACGTACATCCTCTTCGCGTTCAGCGGCGTGGTGTGCGTGGTCGCCTACACCTGGATCCCCGAGGGGGCCAACAGCCTGCTGCTGGTGCTGGGCGTGCCGCTGGGGATGGCGGCGTGCGGATTGCTGGCCGGCTCGGGCGTGTTCTTCAGCGAGTTGTTCCCCAGCCGGGTACGCGGCGCCGGCGTCGGCATCGCCCACAACTTCGGCCGGGGCGTCGCCGCCTTCTTCCCCGCCCTCGTCGGCGTGCTCTCATCGATCCTCGGACTGAAGGCGGCCATGGGTATCGGAGCACTGGGGTACGTCCTGGTGATCGTCGGCGTGCTGGCGCTCCCGGAGACCCGCGGCCGGCAGATCACGTAGATCCGAGGCCAAGAGGAAGAAGCAGAGCCCTCTGTGCGACGTCCCGGCGAGAACTCACGGGACGTCGCACGGACGTACGCTCCACGCACCGGACCGGGAAAGCGCATGGTGACGACTACAACGTCATCATGCGTTTCAGGCGCAGGGCGAGAGCGTCGTGACGGTGGAGCAGGACTGTGGCGGCGCGGGGAAGTTCGGTGGGGCCGCCGACAGGTACGGCCGCGGTCCGGCTGCCGCGGAGATCCCGGAGTTCGCCCCGCCGGTACGAGGCGAAAGGAAGAGCGCCACACGGCGAGCCGCTCGTGTGACGCCCTGTCCGTGTGCGGTCAGTCGGTGGTCTCAGGTGCGATGTTCTTGTTGAAGCGGAGCAGGTTCTGAGGGTCCCAGGCGGCCTTGATCGAACGCAGCCGCTGGTGTTTGGCCTCGCTGCCGTGCACTCCGCGGCGCCACTCTTCGCCCAGGTCGTCGGTGAGGTTGGCGTAGCCGTTCGTCAGCGTGTGCGGCCGCATCGCCTCGGTGAGGGTCGTCGCCCACTCGTCGTACTGCGCGTCGGACTTGGGTTCGTCCCACTTGCAGATGGCTTCCCACAGCCAGCCGGCTCCCGCACGGGAGAAGGCCATGGCGTCCTCGTTCATGTCCTCGGAGATCGCACCGCCCATGAACGAGATGTTGATCGCGTAGATGTCGCCGGGTTTGGCCGGCACGGTGGCAACGTGCTCCAGCAGCACGTCGACGGCGTTGCCGGACAGTGTCGGCAGGTACCCACCACGCAGGTTCATGCGCATGCCGTAGGGGGCGACGGCGTCGAGCATGCTGTTCGCCTGAACCCACGTGGTCTTCGTGACCAGGTTGGCCAGCGGTTGGCCGAGCGCGGCGAGCGACTCGACGACCTCGTCGGCCGTGGCGGGCTCCCCGGTGTGGACCACGACGAGAATCAGCGCCGGCTTCCCGTGCACCTCATCGGGCAGCATGGGAAGCGAGGGAGCATCAGAGATCGCGACCAGCAGGCCCAGCTCCCGCGGGGCTGTGGCCAGATGCGCCGAAAGCTTGCCGAGGACGTCGGCGGCCTGGTCGAACGGGAAGATCAGCTGTCCTGCAACGACCTCGGGGCCGACCGGGTGCGCGCGGTACTCGAGCGAGGTGACGACTCCGAAGTTGCCGCCCCCGCCGCGCAGCGCCCAGAACAGCTCGGGGTTCTCGGTCTCGTCGGCGCGGACCTTGCGGCCGTCCACAGTGATCATGTCGCAGGCCAGCAGATTGTCGACGGTGGCGCCGTAGCGGCGCATCAGGAAGCCGATGCCGCCGCCCAGGGTCAGCCCGGCGACGCCGGTGTTGCTGACCGTCCCGGCGGGTACGGCCAGGCCGTGCTGCTGTGCGGCGGCGTCCATCTCGCCGAGCCTGACGCCCGGTTGGGCCCGTACCACCCGGGTCTCGGGGTCGACGATGACGTCCCGCATCGCCGAGAGATCGATGACCAACGCGCCGCCCGGCATCGCATAGCCGTCGGAACCGTGCCCGCCACTGCGTACGGCCACCGGGATGGTGTGTGCGGTGGCGTAGCGCAGGACGGTGGCGACGTCCTCCTCGTCGGCGCACTGCGCGATCAGCGCGGGACCCTCGTCGGCGGCACGGCCTTGGTACAGCGCACGTGCCGTGTCGTACTGGTCGTCGCCGGGCCGCAGCACCGCGCCGCGGAATTCGGTCGGGAAGTCGGAGTGAGTGCGGTGGTCTGTCGACACGTGCATGGGGGCTCCTGTATCAGGGACGTACAAGACGATGGATGTTCGTCGCCGATGGGCGGCGCCTTCGGCGAGGCGCATATCAGAGGACCCGCAGGACGTGCGCTTCGGCATCCACCCGGTCGCGGGCCGGCTGCTCCGTGACGGGCGGTGCTATGAACCAGCACCACCTGTCACAGCAGCGGCTTGGCAGCAAGATCAGTGATGGAACAACTCGATGAAACGTGGTAGCGAAGCGTCGAGTGCGTCGTCGTATGACATCGATGCGAACTCGTAGAGGGAGCGACGGCCAGGGGCACCTGCGCTAGCCGCCCGCAGTGCGTTGTCGAGCCACTTTTGGGCGACCACAGTTGCTCGGCCGGCCTCAACCACGGCCTGCACAAGACCCACTTCGCGGGCCCTCTCGGCGGTGAACGGCTCGCCGGAACCGATGTTCTCGAACGCCAGGCGTGGCCCAAGCCGATGAATGATGGGCACCTGCGCGATCATCGGCCACTTCCCGGCGCTGACCTCCACCGTGCCGATTCGCGCACTGTCCACTGCGACGGCGAAGTCGCAGGCCGCTACGAACGAAGCGCCCCCGGCGAGCGCGTCGCCGTTGACGGCAGCCGCGACAGACAAACCCAGACGAGGGAAGATCCGCAGGGCCTCCAGCAACGCCTCGCCGAACAGAGCTGGATCTGCACCAGCTTTGATGGCAGCGATGTCGAGACCGCCGCAGAAGGTGTCACCTGCACCGGTGAGCAGGACGGCGCGGATGTCCGGGTTGTCGTCGCACTCCTGCAGGCGGGTGCGGATGTCGGTGAGGATGCCTGGGTTCAGCAGGTTCCGCTCGCCATTGTGAATGGTCAAGATGGCGGTAGCACCGACCATTTCTTGCTCTACGCCGCCGCCCCAGACGTTGTCCACGCTGTTCATAATCCGAGTCCTCTCACTTTGTTGACGAGGTGCGGTCTGTCTGTCGAAAACGGCGCGCTCGATTCCTGGCATGTCGGACTCACTGCGTCGCGATGCGTCATACTGCGTCCCCGCCCAGGGCGCTGCGTCACGGTGCCGGAAAGCTCGGCGACCTCAGCGTCCTCGACGCGCTTGGAAAAGGTGACCAGCTCGGCGTCTCCGAGCCGCGGGTGGCTCTCGCCTGCCAGTGCTGCCGTCACTCGTGGCCCCTCGACCGTCACGAGCGCGTGGACCGGCGTCGAACTCCCGGAGCCCGGATTGCGCGCCAATCTCGTTGCTGGGCCTGGTCAGTTGCTGACGCCTGCAGCAAGACTTGCCTATCAGAGGACTCGGAGGATGTCGTCGACGCGGTCCTTGGCGTCGCCGAAGAGCATGGCGGAGTTCTCGCGGTAGAAGAGCGGGTTCTGGACGCCGGCGTATCCGGAGGCCATGGAGCGTTTGAAGACGATGACGTTCTCGGCGTTCCAGACCTGCAGGACGGGCATGCCGGCGATGGGTGAGCCGGGATCCTCGGCGGCGGACGGGTTGACGGTGTCGTTGGCGCCGATGACGAGGACGACGGCGGTGTCGTCGAAGTCGTCGTTGATCTCGTCCATCTCCAGCACGATGTCGTAGGGGACTTTGGCCTCGGCGAGCAGCACGTTCATGTGGCCCGGCAGCCGGCCCGCGACCGGGTGGATGCCGAAGCGGACGTTGACGTCTCGGTCCCTGAGTTTGCGGGTCAGCTCGGCGATGCCGTACTGGGCCTGGGCCACGGCCATGCCGTAGCCGGGGGTGATGATCACCGAGTCGGCCGTTTCGAGGAGCTCGGCGACGCCCTCGGCGGTGATCTCGCGGTGCTCGCCGTAGTCCTTGTCGTCGGCCGGGCCGGCCTCGATGCCGAACCCGCCGGCGATCACGGAGATGAAGGACCGGTTCATCGCCTTGCACATGACGGAGGACAGGTAGGCACCCGAGGAGCCGACCAGGGCGCCGGTGATGATCAGCAGGTCGTTCTCCAGCAGAAATCCCGACGCCGCGGCTGCCCAGCCGGAGTAGGAGTTCAGCATCGAGACGACCACCGGCATGTCACCGCCGCCGATCGAGGCGACCAGGTGCCAGCCCAGGGCCAGCGCGACGGCCGTGACGGCGATCAGCAGCCACAGTGCCGGGTCGATGACGAACCACGTGGTCAGCACCGCGAACCCGGCCAGGGCACCGAGGTTGAGGTAGTTCCTGCCCGGCAGCATCAGCGGGGCCGACTTGATGCGTGCCGAGAGCTTGAGGAACGCCACGATCGAGCCGGTGAAGGTGACGGCGCCGATGAAGACGCCGATGAACACCTCGGCGGAATGGATCCCGAGGAGTTCCTGAGCCTCCAGCACCTTGACCTCGGCGCTGACAGGGCCGTCAAGGGTGGCCTCGACGTGCAGGTAGCCGTTCCAGCCCACCAGCACCGCGGCCAGACCCACGAAGGAGTGCAGCAAGGCGATCAGTTCGGGCATCCCGGTCATCTCCACCACCCGGGCCCGCCACAGCCCTGTCGCGGCACCGACCGCCATGGCGCCGATCATCAGTGCCAGACCAACTCCGGAGATGTGATGGTGGACCGCCAGCGCGATCGTCGCGGTCAAGGCCACCGCCATGCCGCCGATGCCGTAGGTCTTGCCGGCTTTTGCGGTCTCGTGATGGGACAGTCCGGCCAGGGCCAGGATGAAGAGCAGGGCCGCGACGATGTAGGCAGCCGCCGCGGCGGTCTCGACAGTCGTCAGATCAGACATGACAGGCCCCTCAGCTTCTCGAGAACATGGAGAGCATCCGACGGGTCACCGCGAAGCCACCGAAGACGTTGACCGCGGCCAGCAGGATCGCGATCGTCGACAGCACCGTGACCAGCGTGCCGTTCGGGGTCCCCTCGTGCCCGATCTGCAGCAGGGCGCCGACCACGATGATCCCCGAGATCGCGTTGGTCACGCTCATCAACGGCGTGTGCAGGGCGTGGTGCACCTGCCCGATCACGTAGTAGCCGATCACGATCGCCAGCGCGAACACCGTCAGGTGTCCCAGCAGCGCCGACGGGGACAGGGCCGCGAGCAGGAACAACACCGTGGCGCCGACCCCGGCCACGGTGAACCGACGCCGGGCCGACATCGGTGACTCGGTCCCGGAACCGGCCGGCTTCACCTCGGCGCGAGCGGGAGCGGCCGCCGGCGCGGCGGAGACCTGGACCGGTGGCGGCGGCCAGGTCAACTCGCCGTCGCGCACCACGGTCATGGACCGCAGCACCACGTCGTCGAAGTCCAGCACCAGCCGGCCGTCCTTGCCCGGGGTCATCAGCTTCATCAGGTTGACCAGGTTGGTGCCGTACAGCTGGGACGCCTGCGCCGGCAGCCGGCCCGGCAGGTCGGTGTAGCCGATGATCGTCACACCGTTGGCCGTGACCACCGCTTCGTCCCGGACCACGCCTTCGACGTTGCCGCCGTTCGCGGCGGCCATGTCCACGATCACGCTGCCCGGCTTCATCGACGCGACCATCTCCGCGGTGATCAGCGTGGGCGCCTGCCGGCCGGGGATCTGCGCTGTCGTGATCACGATGTCCATCTCCGCGATCCGCTCTCTGTACAGCTGGGCCGCACGGGTGTTGTAGTCCTCCGACATCTCCTTGGCGTAACCCGTCGCGGACACCTCCACCTCGCCGGTGTCAGCCGCCTCGACCGAGAGGTACTGGCCTCCCAGTGACCTCACCTGGTCGGCGACCTCCGGCCGCGGATCGGTGGCGTGGACGACGGCGCCCAGGCTGCCTGCCGCTCCGATCGCGGCCAGACCCGCCACCCCCGCCCCACAGACCAGCACCTTGGCGGGGGGCACCTTGCCCGCGGCCGTCACCTGACCGGTGAAGAACCGGCCGAAGACGTGCGCGGCCTCCACCACCGCCCGGTAGCCCGCGATGTTCGCCATCGACGACAACACGTCCAACGACTGCGCGCGCGAGATGCGGGGCACCGCGTCCATCGCCAACGCCGTGATCGGCCGCTTCGCCAGGTCCTCCACCAGCGCGGGGTTCCACGCCGGGCTCATGATGCCCATGACCGTCGTGCCCGGCTTCAACCCGTCCAACTGCTCCGGCGTGAGAGCGTCCACCCCGAGCACGATGTCTGCCGCGAGGGGGTCACCGACCCTCGCACCGGCCTCGACATACGCGTCGTCCGGGAAGTTCGACAGCGCACCGGCGCCCGCCTCCACGACGACGTCGTATCCCAGCTTCACCAGCTGGACCACGGTGGCGGGAGTCGCGGCCACGCGCGTCTCGCCACGGCGGGCTTCGCTCACGATTCCGATCAGCATTCCCAACACTCCAGGGTGTCGATGGTGCACAGCACTCGGCGGATGGCCACGTACGCAAACCAGGAGCGCCATCCAAGGCGAGTGCGGGCCTTGGATGGCGCTTGCCCGGGGGCCTGCGATCAGGCGACGGGCTTCGTCATCCCGCCGTCGACGCGCAGCACCTGACCGGTCACGTAGGAGGCGTCGTCGGACGCCAGGAACGCCGCCGCGGCGCCGATTTCGGCGGGCTCGGCCCAGCGGTTGAGGCGAATGCCAAGCCCCTGAGCCATGCCGGCCCGAACCTCTTCGGGGCTCTTGCCCTGCTGCCGGCCCATGGCCTCGGTCTTGGTGAGCCAGCCCTCGGTCTTCGTCATTCCGGGGGAGATCCCGTTGACCCGGATGTTGCTGGGAGCCGCCTCGGCCGCCAGGTAGCTCGTGAGCGCGACCACACCCGAATTCACGATGGCCGTAGCACCGGCATGGGGAATCAGCATGTGTGCGGTCGCGCCGACCACATTGACGATGCTGCCGCTGCCAGTCCGGCTCAAGAACGGGAGAGCGGCCTGCGCGACGCGAATGAACCCGATCAGCTTCGTGTCGAAGACCGACGCGATGATCTTCTCGTCGATCTTGTCCAGGGGGGTCGGGGCGAGCTGCGGACCTGCGTTGTTCACGAGGATGTCGAGACCGCCCTGCCACGCGTGCGCCTCTGCCAGTGCGCTGTTGACGGAATCCGCGTCGGTGACGTCCGCGACGACGGGGAGCACGCCCTCCGCGTCGGATCCGGTGATGAGGCGACCGGCCGCAGCCTTGACAGCCGCCTCGTCCCTGGCTGCGATCGCCACCTTGGCACCACGCTCGAGCAACGCCTGTGCGATGGCGAAGCCCAGTCCTCGACTACCACCGGTCACAAAAGCCGTGCGGCCTTCCAAGTTCCAACCTGCAGCCATGTTCGGCCCCTCCAGTCAGCGGTCCAATCCTTGCTGCGGAGAGTGCAACTGACGAGCCGAGGCCGCTGCAAGCGCGGTTAACGGAGGGTTCACACGTGGGCAGTCGGACCACCTCGCACCTTCCCGAGGGCTAACGGTGAGAGGCGCACACTGGCCTGCGCTCAGCCTGTTCCGAGGGTGAAGGAGGGATGGGTGATGGAGGTCTGCCACCTCGAGGCACCCGGCGGGAGACGTGGCACGAACGATGGTGGCGTGAGGCCGGAGCGTTGAGGGACACCACGAGCCGGCCTGAGCAAGACCCGCGAACGGAGACTTCCCCTGTCGCCTGGAGCGTGGCGCTGCGCAGTGCCGTACGGGGCAGGTCACTGACGCAGACGATCGTGGCCGCCCTGGCGGTCGGGTCGGTTCTTTTCCTGGTCAACCTGTACTCGCAGGTCCGGGACGGCCCGTTCACATGGGTGCTCGCCTCGCGCGTCGCCCTGACCTTCCTCGTGCCGTGGCTCAACGCGACGATGGGGATCGCGATCGGCCTGCGGAAACCCGGCGCTTCACCGCGCTGCCGGACCTCGCCCGCGGACACGGCCACTCCCTAGGCGTGCCGCCCAGACCTCAACCCGAGCCCAGCCGCTCACCGGCAGGGCCTGTCGAAAGGTGATTCCCATGTCGCTGGTGCCGATCCTCACATCCGATCAGTTCTCATCGGCCGACCAACCCGCCCTCGCCCAGGGGGTGAAGGCTTACGGTGAAGTGCTGAACACTTGGGGCGCCATCGGGAACAGTCCCGGCCTGCTCGCCAAGTACCTCCCCTTCCTCGGGCAGCTCAACGGCCCGGGGGCGTTGGACGGGCGCTTGAAGGACCTGGTCGCCGTACGCATCGCCGTGCTCAACCACTGCCGCTATACCGCGAGTCACCGCTGCACGTCGGCGTTGGCCAAGGGGGTGGAGGTCGACGAGCTCGCGGCCGTTGCGACCGGCAAGCTCGAAGGTTTCGCCGGGCAGGAGCAGTTGGCACTTCAGCTGGCTGAGGAGATGACGGTCTCCCTTCCGACGGTCTCCGCGGACGACGGCCTCACTGGTGTCCCGGCGGGTCTCCGCGACGAAGTGCAGCGGGTGTTCGACGCGGCACAGCTGGTCGAGCTGGTCATGTGCATCAGCATGTGGAACG
Organism: Streptomyces sp. NPDC059866; assembly: GCF_042731325.1. Taxonomy (NCBI): domain Bacteria; kingdom Bacillati; phylum Actinomycetota; class Actinomycetes; order Kitasatosporales; family Streptomycetaceae; genus Streptomyces; species Streptomyces sp. NPDC059866. The sequence continues at coordinate 161,903 of NZ_JBHWJT010000022.1, forward strand.
CCTTGTCACGCTTCCACCGTGTCATGGCCTTCGAGCTGGACATGCCGGCGCCGCCCGCACCGGTGGAAGCCCAGCTCTGAAACGTCAGGTCAAGGAGGCCGGTCGGACGGAAGTCCGGCCGGCCTCACGCTGTGCCGGACGAGGAAGGCCTGAAGCCCCTCGGCAGTACTCGTGCGTGACCCCGTCCACCTGTTACCCGTCGCGGCTGTGAAACAGGCCGGCCATTCATGCGCCGGTCGAGCTCCCAATGCCCTGTTACCGGGCTCCCTAACGGAATTGACGGCGCTGTTTCGTAGCGGTTAACACCCCACTAACATCCCGTGGCTAAGCTCAAGGGAATCAACGGCCGAGCGAGTCCCCACTTCTGGGAAATATGTGCTTTCGTCGATTCTGATCGAGCGGTTCGAGTGCTCAGTCGATAACAGCGCCGATTTCCCGGCTCCTAACGCCTTGAGGCTAAGTTCACAAACGGGTTCGCGGCAGCTTCCCAGTGACGTTCTGTCGAGTGGAACGTGTCCGACGGCCGGCAACAAAAGTCCATGCACGACGGTACTTGGGTGAAGTGGAGAGGTGGCACTTGATGCGAACTGGCGAGCAGTACCTGGAGTCTCTCAGGGACGGGCGCGTTGTCTGGGTCGGAGGTGAGCGGGTCGACGACGTCACGACCCACCCGCTGACCAGGGCGCAGGCCCAGCGCATGGCGAAGTTCTACGACCTGCATCACGAGCCCGAGATGCAGGACGTCATGACCTTCGTCGACGACGACGGAGTGCGTCGTTCGATGATGTGGTTCACGCACACGGACGCCGCGGGGCTGCGGCGCAAGCGTGTGTATCTGGAGACCGTGGTCCGGGAGCTCGACGGCGGCTCGACGGGCCGGACCCCGTGCGCGAACAACTACGGCCTGATCACCTACGAAGAGGACCCGCAGCCGTGGAGTGACCAGTCCGTGGGCACCGGCGGGCGTGACCTGACCGTCGGCATCCGAAAGTTCCTGGATCAGTTGAAGGAGGAGGACTGGAACTGCGCCTTCGCCTTCATCGACCCTCAGATCGACCGGTCCAAGACACACGCGGCCAAGAGCGCGCTGCGTATCGTGGAGACTCGCGACGACGGCATCGTGGTCAACGGTGTCAAAGCCGTGAGTACCGGTACGCCGTTCGCCGACTACATTCACATCGGCGTCTTCTACCGCCCGGGAATCGAGAGCGAACAGGTCATCTACGGCGTGTGTCCGGCGAACGCGCCGGGCGTCGCGATGGTTTCCCGCGAGGCGACGGTTCGTGACGACCCCGAGAACCACCCGATTTCTTCGGCCGGTGACGAGCTCGAATGCACCGTCATCTTCGACAATGTATTCATTCCGTGGGAGCACGTTTTCCACATCGGCAGCACCGAGCACGCTTCTCTGTACCCGCAGCGCATTTTCGACTGGGTGCACTACGAGGCGCTCATCCGGACGATGGTCCGGGCCGAACTCATGGCCGGCCTCGCGATGCTGATGACCGAGCACCTCGGCACCTACCAGCTTCCGCCGGTCCAGGCACGCGTGGCGCGTCTCGTCGAGTTCTACCAGACGATACGAGCCCACGTGATCGCGTCCGAGACGGAAGGGTTCATCTCGCCGGCGGGGCTCTACAAGCCGAACGTCCTGCTCTTCGACTTCGGCCGGTCGTACTACCTGGACCATTACGCGGAAATGAGGAACGAGGTGGTCGACCTCGCCGGTCGTGCCTCGCTGCTGTTCCCCACCGAGGAGCAGTGGAACAATCCCGAGCTTCACGACTGGCTCGCGCCGCTGCAGGCGGGTGCGGTCGGCGAGCCCTACGACCGCATGCGCATCTCGCGTGTCATCCGTGACCTCTTCCTCTCCGACTTCGGCGACCGGGTGAGCACCTTCGAGCAGTTCAACGGGACCCCGTTGCTCCCCACGCGGATGCTCACGATGAAGCGCTCGGAGCTGTCGCCCTCCGGACCGATGGCACAGCTTGCCCGGAAGGTCTGCGGCCTTCCGGAGCCCGAGACCCCCGAGGTGACGGCTTACACCGAGCAGGCCGAGTATGCCCGACGCCTTGACGGCGTGCGGGCTGAGGGCTCACGGGTCCGCTGAGCCGACGACGGTGCAGGGCGGTCCGCGGCCGTGGGCGGCCCCCGGCCCGCGGGCGCCCGCGTGAGGGCGGGCAACGCCCCGAGTGGGGGAGCACGAACCGGGGGAGGTAAGCCACCCCCGGCCGAATCACG